>JBHIEY010000247.1:0-2208 GCA_046861835.1 Fidelibacterota bacterium
CGTCAAGGAAGATCTGATCAGCGCAGGGTTTTTTGAGAATGGACATGCCTTTTCCTCGGTGATGAACAACCGCGGGCTCTTTGCCCATGCCGAGACCACCCACGCCTCCTTCAGTGTCACCGTCCGCACCCCCGATGAAACAGGATCGGGGTGGGCGGCCGACGGTTCCCGCAATGTGAGAAAGGTGGACTACATTGACGTAAGCCGGAGGGCCATTTCGAAGGCAGCCGCCTCCCGGAACCCCCGCACCCTTGAACCGGGTACCTATCCGGTCATCCTCGAACCTCAGGCGGTGGCCGATTTTGTCCGGTTTGCCGGTTTTTCCATGAATGCCCGGTATGCCGACGAAGGCCGGAGTTTTTTCTCCCGGCCGGGAGGGGGAAACAAGATTGGCGAAAAAGTGGCGGGAGACGGAATCACTCTCGTGAGCGATCCCGCCCATCCGGAGCTTCTGGGCAGACCGTTCTGGTGGGATGGACTGCCGGCCAGGCGACGCGTCTGGATTGAGAACGGCGTTCTGAAACAACTGTTTTACGACCGCTTCTGGGCCCAAAAGCAGGGAAAAGAACCGACGGGATTCCCCTCAAGCATCGTCCTTGAAGGGGACGACAGGTCGCTGGAAGATCTCATCAAGGAAACGGACCGGGCCGTTCTGGTGACCCGCTTCTGGTACATTCGGTTTGTCGATCCCCAGACCCTCCTGCTCACGGGCCTCACCCGGGACGGAACGTTCTGGGTGGAAGACGGCGAGATCCGGCACGCCATCAAGAATTTCCGTTTTAACGAGAGCCCTATGGCGGTGCTGAATCACGTTACCGGCATGACCCGGCCTGAAAGGGCAGGGGGGATGCTCGTTCCCGCCATCCGGGCTTCCCAGTTTACCTTTTCCAGCCTGTCGGAAGCGGTCTGATCCCGTCCCCAGATACCCTTTGCGGGATCCTTTGACCATGCGCGGGGCCATAAGGAAACTGTATGACTGGGTCCTCCACTGGGCGGATACCCCCTACGGCCCCGCGGCCCTTTTTGTTCTGGCCTTCGCCGAGTCGTCCTTTTTCCCCGTTCCTCCGGATGTGCTCCTCATCGCCCTCGCCCTCGGTTCACGACATAAGTCCCTTCGATTCGCCCTCATCTGCAGCCTCGCCAGCCTCCTGGGAGGAATGGCCGGATATGGAATCGGATACTTTGCCTGGTGGCAGGGGGAGGGAACCTTCTCCAGTGTGGCCCTCTTCTTCTACGATCACGTCCCGGGGTTCGATGAGAATCTCTTCTACCAGATCAAGGCCCAGTACGACCGGTGGAACTTCCTGGTCGTGTTCACGGCGGGATTTACCCTGATTCCCTACAAGGTCTTCACCATCTCGGCCGGAGCTTTTCATATCAACTTTCCCCTGTTCGTCCTGGCGTCTGGCATCAGCCGGTCGGCCCGGTTTTTCCTGGTGAGCGCCCTCATCCGGAGATACGGACAGCCGATCCGGGTCTTTATTGAGAAGTATCTGGACTGGCTGGCCCTGGCCTTCACCCTTCTTCTGGTAGGGGGCTTTGTTCTGGTGAAAGCGGTGTTTTGATTGTCATTCCGTCCCGGTAGGACATAAATTTCTCCCATACCAACCCGGGGTGTAGCGCAGCCAGGTCAGCGCGCCACGTTCGGGACGTGGAGGCCGTGGGTTCGAATCCCACCACCCCGACAATTTTCCGGGGGTTTCTCCCATGGGGTAGGGGTTGGATGTTCCAGGTTCCAGGTTTCAGGTTCAACGCTCGAACAGAGGTCAGCCATGCCCCTATGTCGCCCTGGGGGCCCGGTAAAGGAGAAGTCCCAGGGCGGCGAAGGCGGCAAAAGAGGCCCCGGCAAGAAAGGTCGCCTTCGGTCCATACACACTCCATAAGCCTCCTGCGATGACGCTCGCCATCAGAAGAGTACCGCCCGTCACCAGGTTGAAAACCCCGAAAGCCGTACCCCAGTGAGGGGGTCAGATCTCAATTATCAAGTATTAGACTCTCTCAATCCCCGCGACCATCAAACACCCATGGATTTGCCCGGATGATCTCGACCGGGTCGTCTTGGAACTCGGTTCTGTGATCTGTGGCCTCTGGCGAGCACGTTCTCGTTAGTTCGATAACGCTCAGCCTTGAAATAGGGGCTTCTACATCTTAAGAGTTTCATACCAGCTCCGACCCAATAGTGAATAATTGAGGTCTGACCCCCAATGT
>JBHIEY010000075.1:0-8102 GCA_046861835.1 Fidelibacterota bacterium
CCCTTCCGGGCGAAAGGGAATACTTCATACGTTTCGCCTACTCGGGCATTGACATCCCGGATATCAAGAAGGGACTTAACATTCTCAAGGATTACTTTGAAGCCTGAGTGCCAGTGTGACGCCAAACTCCCGTCTGATGGTGCCCCGTGAAACGAACGCCCCTGTACCGGAAGCATCTCGACTTGCAGGCAAGAATGGGGTCTTTTGCCGGATTCGAAATGCCCATTCGATATTCCACTGTCCTGGAGGAACATCGGGCGGTGAGAACCCGGGCGGGACTCTTTGACCTCTCTCATATGGGGGAGATTCGCATCGGGGGTCCGGGGGCGGAACCGTTCCTTCAAAGAATGACCGTCAACGATGTTTCAAAACTTGAACCCGGTGCCGCCCAGTATACCGTCATGTGCACCCACGGGGGCGGCATCGTGGACGACTGCGTTCTGTACCGGGTTGATGGAGAATACGTTCTGGTGGTGAATGCAGCCAACGTCGAAAAGGACCTCCAGTGGCTCCGGGACCACCGGACTCCTGGGGTGGAACTGGATGATATCTCCGACGAGACCTGTCTGATTGCCGTGCAGGGACCGGGATCCAGGGAGCTTCTCGGTCCCCTCGTGGACGATCCGTCCGTTCTGGAGGGACTTCCGTTCTACCACCATCTGAAACTCAAGTTGGCGGGTCGCGACGTTCTGTTTGCCCGGACAGGGTATACGGGGGAGCTAGGCTATGAAATCTACGCGACCCCGCCCGACGGCCTCTTTCTCTGGGAAACCCTTCTGGAGGGAGGACAATCCTCCGGTATCAGGCCGGTGGGATTGGGTGCCCGGGACACCCTCAGAATAGAAATGAAATTCTGTCTTTACGGTAACGACATTGACGAATCCACCAATCCTATCGAGGCCGGATTGGGCTGGATCGTCAAATCCGGGAAGGGACCCTTTCTGGGTTCGACGGCCATCGAAAAGATCCGGTCCCGGGGTCCGGAAAGGAAATTGGTCGGATTTGAGATGATGGACCGTGCCATCCCCCGGAACGGTTATCCCATTCTCATCCGTGAAAAGGAGTGTGGACAGGTGACCAGCGGATGTCACTCTCCCTCTCTGGGCAAAGGGATCGGCATGGGCTATGTTCCCACCCCCTTCGCCAAGCCGGGAACGAACATCGAAATCGAGATCCGGGGAAGGGGCCGGCCTGCACGGATTGTCAAAACACCCTTTTGGAAACATGGGACAGCCACTACATTTTAAGGGGCGGTCATAATGAACCCGGCAATCGTGGAAAGACCATGGCGGTGAAGGACCGGCGGATGGAGATCATCGGGATTCTCCTCATCCTGATCTCCCTTTTTGTCTTCCTCAGCCTGGTTTCCTACAACCCGGCGGAGGAGCCCACCGTATCCCCTCACGTGGCTATTACCAACCGGATGGGCATTGTGGGCGTGTACGTTTCCAACGCCCTTGTCAAAATGACGATTGGGTATGTCGCCTACATTTTTCCCCTTCTGGGTCTCCTGTGGGGCGGATGGATATTCGCCGCCCGTTCCGTCCGCGGTCTGGTGCGGCTCACGGTCTACGCCCTCCTGTTGAGCCTCCTGGTTTCGGTGGCGTTGGGACTGCAGGCCATTCTGGCCGGTGCGTCAGGAGTTCCCAGTTATCACTACTCGGGTCTCGTGGGTGGGGTACTGGCCCGGCTCTTCCACGATTTTCTTGGCCGGACGGGGACCGTCATTCTTCTGGGGGGAACGGCTCTTCTTCTCGTGAGGGGGTATTTCGGATGGAGCCTGTATGAACCTGTCCGTGCCGCATCCTCCCTCTGGAAGGGAGCGGCGCAGAAGAGGCGGGAGAAGTCGGCTGTCCGGCGGGGGGAGAAAGAAGAGCCGGTGCCGCCTCCTCCCGGTACCCGGGAAGAACCGCAGGTGGAGGCAAGGGTTCCGGAGCCCGTCGCCCCTTCGGGTGCGGAAGAAGAGGAGTCCTTCTCCATCGATGAGGAAGTCAGGGAGGAGGAAGTGGATGTGGAATCATACCGTCCAGCGCCTCCCGCCCGTTCCTATGAACTCCCCCCTGTGGACCTTCTGGTGCGCCCCGATGACGTGACCCCCAGTGCTTCCCGGGAAGAACTGGTGGAAAGGGCCAATTTTCTGGTTCAGTCCCTCTTGACTTTTGGGGTGGAAGGGAAGGTGGTGAACATATCGCCGGGACCCGTCATCACCCTGTTTGAAGTGGAACCGGCCGAGGGAGTCCGGGTGAGCAAGTTCGTTCAGTTGTCCGATGATCTTGCCCGGGTAATGAGGGCGTCCAGGGTCCGGATTATCGCCCCCGTTCCCGGAAAGTCATCGGTGGGCATCGAAATTCCCAACAAGAACCCCTCCATCGTCTATCTCCGTTCGGTCATCAATTCCGAAAAGTTCATTGAGTCCGAATCTGTCCTGACCGTGGCTCTGGGAAAAACCACAAGCGGGGAGAACTACGTGGTTCAGCTGGACCGCATGCCTCATCTTCTCATTGCCGGGACCACAGGGTCGGGCAAGTCGGTTTGTATCAATACGATTATTACAAGTATTCTCTACCGGGCGACGCCGGAGCAGGTCCGGTTTATCCTTATCGATCCGAAGAGGCTGGAGCTTGCCGCATACCGTCGCCTGAAGAGGTACCACCTGATGACCAGCGACGACGTGGACGAGTACGTCGTAAGCACTCCCGAAAACGCCGTTCTGGCCCTGAGGGCGGCAGAGCAGGAGATGAATCGCAGGTACGACGTCCTTGCGGACGCGGTGGTCCGGAACATCCAGGAGTATCACCGGAAGGCGGCGGCAGACCTCCAATTGGAGCCCATGCCCTATATTGTCATCATCATTGACGAACTGGCAGACCTGATGTTGAAGGCCCCGAAGGAAGTGGAAGCCCCCATTGGGCGCCTCGCCCAGATGGCCCGGGCGGTAGGTCTTCATCTTGTGGTGGCCACCCAGCGCCCTTCCGTCGACGTCATCACAGGGGTCATCAAGGCGAATTTTCCCGCCAGAATCGCCTTCCAGGTCGCCAGCAAGGTGGATTCCCGGACCATTATCGATGCGAACGGTGCCGAAAAACTCATAGGACGCGGCGATATGCTCTTTCTCCCCCCCGCCAGGTCTGAGCCCATCCGTCTCCATAACTCCTACGTCTCCCTGGAGGAAACCGAGAGGGTCATCGATCACATCTGCAGGCAGCCGGCCTACGAGGAAATAAGGCTCAAGGGCTCCACCGTTCACCTGTTTGGTGAAGGGGGTCCGGGCGAGGAGGGTCTGGGGGACGATGAACTGTTCCGGGAGGCCGTGCAGCTGGTGGTGACGCATCAGCAGGGATCCATTTCCCTTCTTCAGCGCCGGCTCCGGATCGGATATTCCCGGGCGGCCCGGTTGATCGACGAAATGGAGCAGTTGGGCATCGTGGGACCTTTCACCGGCAGCAAGGCAAGGGAAGTGCTGGTGGATGAGTCGTACCTGAGGACCCTGGGTGACGATGATGCTTAGCCGGCCCGGACCGGCTCTTCTCCTCGCCGCGTTGAATATCCCCCTGAGGTTCCCTTCCCCAGCGCCGGTGTCGGAGGGGAACCAGATTTCCGGTGACGAAATTCTGACAAGGGCGAGAGAGGCACTCCTCGATTCGGCGGGGCATGAGCTGAGGATCCGGTGGGATTATGCCTCCGGAGAAGAGACGTGGTCGGGCGACGGTGTCCTTCAGATTCTTGGGGAAGACTACCTCAAGCTGATCTTGCCGGGACAGCGGATTCTCGTCAAGGAGTCGACGATTATGGCGTGGTACCGGGAAACGGACCAGGTCATCGTCGATTTTTTCGACCGGAGGGATCCCGGCAACGTCTTCAGTCTGTTCCTGTCGGGGTTTGACTATTTCAGTCCCGGCGAACCGGCGCCCCTGTCCGATTCCACGACGGCGGTAACGCTCAGGGGAAAAGATCCGGGTGGATTCCATGACGTTGTCCTTGTGGTGGACAACCGGACATGGTTGCCGCTCTCCCTTCGGGTGACGGGGGAAGAGGGGTACGAGGTGGCCGTTCACGTCCTCCGGTCAGGTCCCCTGCCCGATCCCCGGGCTCTCCGGGAGGATACGTTAACCGGTTCTGACACCGTGGATCTGAGGCGGTGAAATGGTAAAGATAGCGGTGGGACTTGGATTCACCCTGGGGGGACTGTACATCGCATTTCGCAGAATCGACCTCGTGGCCCTGGGGGACATCCTCTCCAGGGCCCACGGGGCCTGGATTGTCCTGGGCGCGTTACTCCTGATTCTGAGTGTCTGGATCCGGGCCATGAGGTGGCAGATTCTCATGGGTCCCATAAAGAAGATAGGGGTGGTCCCCCTGTTTTCCACCACCATGATTGGCTACTTCGGCAATTCCGTTCTGCCGTTAAGGATGGGGGAACTGCTGAGAGCCCACGCCATCCACCGGGAGGAGACCACGGTTACGACGGCTTCGGCCTTCGGAACCATTGTGGTGGAAAGACTCCTCGACCTGATCGGTGTCATCGTTCTTACCGTCATTTTCTTTTTTCTCTACTCCGTTCCCCCGTGGCTGACGCGATCGGGGATCACCCTGGGGGTGGTCGTGATCGGGAGTTCCCTGATCCTCTGGTGGATGCAGAGGGCCCATCGTGACTGGTTGGAGAGGCTCGATTCGGTAAAGCTGTTGCAGCGGGGAATCGGAAACGACATCCGGCACCTGATTCATTCCTTTGTAGAGGGTCTCATCACGCTGAAGCGGGCGGACCGTACGGGAAGGGTGGTTCTCTACACGGCCCTCATGTGGTTCATCTACTGGGTCATCACCCAGTTGTCCGCCTACGCTCTCGATATTTCGCTCAGCTGGGTGGAAGTCGGCGTGATCCTGGTGGCCACCACCATGGTCATTTCCGTCCCCTCGGCTCCCGGATACATTGGAACCTATCACGCGGCGGCCTTCTTGATCATGACGGAAATGTTTGGAAAACCGGAGACCGTTGCCCGGGCCTATGCCATCGTTAATCATGCCGTGGGATTCGTTCCGCTGATTCTTATCGGATTCTTCTTCTTGCTGAAAAGTTCCGTCAGACTGGGAGAATTGAAACGCCTGGAAATTGGAGACCGGCCATGACCGGACCCGTTGTTTTTCTTGACCGGGACGGGACCCTCAATCCGGACCCCGGTTACATCGCGTCGCTGGACCAGTACGAATTCTACGATGACGCCCTGGATGCCCTTGAGCTCCTCACCTCCCGGGGATTTCGGTTCGCGGTGGCCACCAATCAATCGGGGGTGGCCAGGGGTTTGATCGAGCGGAGCCGCCTGGAAGAGATCCACCGGTTCATCGCCTTTGAGATGGACAAGCGGGGTATTCCCCTTTTGGGGATTTACGCCTGTAACCATGCGCCTGAGGACGGGTGCAGCTGCCGGAAACCGGGGACGGGACTCTTTGAACAGGTAGCCGCGGACCATTCCGTCCGTCTTGAAGAGTCGTATATGATCGGGGACTCCGTGCGCGACATGCAGGCGGGAAAGGCTCTCGGCATGAAAACGTTCCTGGTTCGAACGGGCCGGGGGAAACTGGCCGAAAAGGAGCTTTCGGAGATGAATCTGGAGGTGGACTTCATCGGCGACACGTTGATGGACTGCGCCCGCCACATTGTCTCTCAGGAGGTTTCCGTGTGAAGGTGGCGGTGTTGATGGGGGGAAACTCATCGGAGAGGGATGTTTCCCTCAAGACGGGGGAGGCGGTTGTACTGTCTCTGAAGCGGTTGGGGCACCGTGTGGTTCCCTGTCCTTACGAGGGAGACGTTCACGCCGTGCTCCCCTTTCTGCAGGAGGTGGACGTGGTATTCAATGCTCTCCACGGCGGGGAGGGAGAGGATGGAACGGTTCAGGGTATTCTTGAGGCCCACGGCATTCCCTATACGGGTTCGGGTCCCGAAGCCTCCGCCCTTGCCATGGACAAGCATAAAACGAAGGTTCTCTTAAGGGAGAACGGACTGCCCACACCCCCCTGGCTTCACGTCCGAACCGGGGATCCCCCTCAGGTCGATTTGAGCCGCGAGTCCTTTTCTTATCCCGTGGTGGTCAAACCCAATCACGAGGGGAGCACCGTGGGGGTAACCATCGTAAGAGGGTCGCACGAGCTGGACGACGCCATGGCGGTGGCGGGGGAGTTTGGTTCGGATATTCTTATTGAACAGTACATCCCGGGCAGGGAGATCACCGTGGCGATTCTGGGGGAGCGGTCACTTCCCCTGGTGGAAATTATCCCGTCCCACGATCTGTACGACTATGCATGCAAGTACACGGAGGGGATGTCCCGGTATGAGTGTCCAGCGGAATTACCGGCGGAACTGGCCATGAGAATATCGCGGGCGGCGGAGGAGATCGCCAGGCTGCTGGGATGCCGCCACTACTGCCGTGTTGATTTCCGTCTGAATCCGGGAGGCGAGTTCTTTTGTCTGGAAGTGAATACCCTTCCCGGTTTCACCGGGACGAGCCTGGTTCCCAAGGCGGCGAAAGCCAGGGGCTTCTCCTTCGATGAACTGGTCACTACCATCCTCGACTATGCCATCCGGCGGCAGTAACGATTTCAGCCCCGTCTGGCTGGCGGCCTACACCAAGGCTCGCCATGAGAAGAAGGCGGACCGGGAACTCCGCAAGAAAGGGATAGAATCGTATCTTCCCCTGGTGAAGCGACGGCATCAGTGGAAAGACCGGAAAAAATGGGTCTGGATGCCGCTTTTTCGAAGTTACGTTTTCGTTCGGATTCCCCTGACACGGACCCTGGACGTTCTGGAAACCTACGGTATCCATCACATCGTCCGTTTCCGGAACCGGTACGCCGAAATTCCCGAAGAACAGATCGAGTCCGTTAAGCGGATGCTTGAGGGAGGATACACTCCGGACAGCCACGACTATTTTGAGGTGGGAACCGAGGTGGAAATCGTCTCCGGTCCTTTAAAGGGCATTCGCGGCATCCTTGCCCGGAAGGATGGCAGTTCCCGGTTCGTATTGAGGATTGATGGAATTCGCCAGGCCATTTCCGTGCAGATAGATGCCAGCATGCTGAAAGCGGTGGGGAAGCCGTGACGCTGCGGCTGTATGACACCATGGCCCGTTCGGTGAGGACGTTCCGGCCTCTCGAAAAAGGGAAGGTGAAGATGTATGCCTGCGGTCCCACCGTTTATGATGCCCCCCATATTGGCAATTTCCGGGCGTTCGTTTTTGTCGATCTCTTACGAAGGTATCTTGAGTTCTCAGGATACGACGTGGATCTGGTGATGAATGTGACGGACGTGGATGACAGGATTATCCGGAGGTGCCGGGAGGAGGCCATTTCCCGTTCACGGCTTACGGAAAGATTCAGAGCCCTCTTTTTCGAAGATTCCCGGCTTCTCGGAATCCTCCCGGCCCGGGTCTATCCCGAGGCATCGGAACACATCGAGCAGATGCAAAGACTGATTCAGGTCCTCATCGAGAAGGGACGGGCGTATTCGACGGAGGACGGATCGGTGTTTTTCAAGGTATCGACCTTTCCGGAATACGGGGTCCTGTCGAGGGTCGACACGGCCAATCTCTCTCCCACGGAGCGTGTCGTGACCGATCATTATGACAAAGAGAGCATCCGGGATTTTGCCCTCTGGAAAGGGTGGAAGGAGGAGGATGGTCAGATCTGGTGGGATTCGCCGTGGGGAAGGGGACGGCCGGGGTGGCACATTGAGTGTTCCGCCATGTCCATGGAATACTTAGGGGAGGAGTTCGATATTCACATGGGGGGCACCGATCTCATTTTTCCCCATCACGAGAATGAAATCGCCCAGAGTGTATCGGCCACGGGAAAAAGGTTTGCCAACTACTGGATCCACTCCGAGCATCTTCTCGTGGAAAAGTCAAAAATGAGCAAATCGCTGGGCAATTTTACCACGTTCAGGGATCTTCTCTCCCGGGGGTATTCGGCCATGGCCATCCGCTATTTTCTTCTGTCGACACACTACCGTCAAAAGCTGAATCTTACCCGCCGGGCTCTGGGAAGCGCGGCCCGGTCGGTGGAGAGGCTGAACGATTTTCGCCGTCGCCTGGAGGCGATAGTCCCCAACG
>JBHIEY010000076.1:0-8093 GCA_046861835.1 Fidelibacterota bacterium
CTCACCATGCTGGATGATTTTTTCCGGTTCATCGGCCCCGTTGTGGCCGTAGTTGTGGGCGTACTCTTTATTCTGTTCCGCACCTGGCAGGGAGTGCTTCTCCCCCTGGTGACCGTTATCATGGTGGTGATCTGGATCACCGGCATCATGGCTCTATTCGGCATCACCGTCAACATCGTGAGCTACATCGTTCCCACCCTGATAATCCTCGTAGGGGTGGCGGACGCCATTCACATTTTGGTCAAGTATCACGAGGAATTTGACCGGACCCGCGACAAGAGCCGGGCCATGGAAGATACCCTCAGGAGAATCGGTGCGGCAATCTTTCTTACCAGTTTCACGACAGCGGTGGGATTCCTTTCCCTCACCACTACCAACATCGTTATCGTCCGGCAGTTCGGTGCCATGGTGGCGGCCGGTGTCGTTCTGGCTTTCGTCAGCACGGTTACCTTTCTTCCGGCCATGCTCACCCTCCTTCGACCACCCTCCGAAGGGATCTTGGCCCGGTCGCGTCGCAGCGTCCGGCACCGCTTCATCCAATGGGTGGTCAAGGCCACCAACCGGTATCCCCTGGTCATCGTATCTCTGTCGTTTGGAACGGTAGTGGCGTTTTCCCTTCTTGCCATGCGGGTAGATCCCCATTCGTCCCTCATGGAGGATTTGAAAAAGGGAACGCGCCTCTACGACGACTTGGTGTTCATGGAAAGGACGATGGGGGGAGTTCTGCCCCTGGAGGTTCTGGTCACCCCGCGAGGGGAGGGGAAGACCATCCCGGGTTCGGTGAAGGATCCACAGGTTCTGAGCCAGATCGCGAATCTCCAGGCTTTTCTGGAAACCATTCCCGAGATAGGAAAGGCCGTTTCCCTGGTGGACTATGTGCGGGAGTTGAACCGGGCCTTCCACGGCGGTCTGCCGGAGTATTACGAACTCCCCGGTTCGCGCCAGGGTGTCTCCCAGCTTCTTCTCCTTTCTGGGGGGAGGGCAGATTTCCTGGCGAATAGGGACTATTCCACGGCCCGCGTTTCCGCCCGGATCGTCGACGTCACCTCCAAGAGGGCCGCGGAGATTTCGGAGGAGATACGGGAGTGGTCCAGGAGGAATCTCGGTGAGAGTATTGAGGTCAGGCTCACAGGCACCACCCTCATGGCCCTAAAGACCAACCAGTACCTGGTAAAGAACCTGGTGGTCAGCTTCCTGGTTGCTTTTGCCGTGATTCTTGTTGCCATGGGGCTCCTGTTCCGTTCTTTTCGTGTCGCCTTGATTTCCATGGTTCCCAACGTCATTCCCATTCTGGTGATGGGTGGCGTCATGGGTCTGACCCATATTAAGCTCCGGCCCACGACGGCCATGACCTTTGCCATCGCATTTGGAATCGCCGTTGATGATACCATTCACTATCTGGCTCGCTTCAGGCAGGAACTCGCCGCTGCACACGGCCGCTACCAAGCGGCCAACGAACGAACGTTGTTCACGACAGGAAAGGCTATCGTGTCAACCAGTATGATTCTCGTGCTGGGATTCCTGGTTCTTGTGGTATCCAGTTTTATCCCCACGCGGGACTTCGGCTTCTTGGCTGCCGTGACGTTAGCCGGAGCCCTGGTAGGGGATCTCTTCTTTCTGCCGTCGGTTCTGTCTCTTGTCCGCCCCTCAATTCCCCGGGTGGCAGGGCCGGGGGGCCATCATTAGACTTTGGCCACCATTGGGGGGTTGAAGTCGGAGGGGCGGCGGTAGGGGAGGGGATTGAGGGCCCTTCTGTAATACTCAAAGGTCTGGCCCGTTCCGTGCCAGTTTTGGAAGCGCTGCAGTATTTGAACGTCTCCGGAGAACCGCTGGGAAATGCCTTCACGAACATGGCCGGAGACGTAGGTGAATCCTTTCTTCTTGGCCCAGCTCAGATAGACCCGTTTTAACGTCTTGGCATAGCCGTTACCCTTGTATTTTTTGAGGACGGCGAACGCATAGGTGTACAGCGTGTTCCTCCTGCCCATATTGGAATCGCATTGAAACGACGGATCGTTTGAAAAATATTCAAGGGGAACACCAATGATATAACCGATGATCTCCCCGTTGTGCCGGGCGATAAAGGGGAGGGTATGGGGATAATTGAAATACTTGCGTATGGCAGATTTCGTGAGTCGTGCCGATTCGTTGAACTCTTCCACCAGATGTTCGGATATGAGTATGAGCTGTGGAATATCATCGTCGCCCACCTGCTCCATGAGTTCGATCCGGAAGTTGAAGGCAGAGGAAGCAATAACCCGCGACCGTGTGGTCCGGGCAATTTCGAGGGTTAGCTGTTCAGCCGGTTGCGTTTGAGAATGCCCCATTTTTGGTCCCTGTGACCACCCTTTAGAATAAGGTGGGATTCATCAATGACGCAATCCATTTTGTCGGGTTGGTTTCGATTGTATCTCCCTGACCGTCACCGTAATTTTTCTCAACGTGAAATCGTTTTCCGACATCCTTTCGGAGGAAGTCGAATCGACGGGCTCCCGGTTGTGTGTTGGACTCGACATTGACCGGGAGCAATTGGCTTTTTCCGGTTCAACGGGTCTTCGAGACCTGGCCAGTTTCGGCAGAATGGTGGTGGACGCCACCCTGGATTACGCGGTGGCCTACAAGTTAAACCTGGCCTTTTTCGAACGGTACGGGACGGACGGTTTTCGGTGGATGGAGGAGGTGCTGGCCCATATCGGCGGACGGCGCCTGACAGTGGCCGATGCCAAACGGGGAGACATAGCGAGTTCGGCCAGGCACTATGCCGCTTCGTTGTTCGAACGGTTCGGCTTTGATGCCGTAACGGTCAATCCCTACATGGGTCGCGACGCCATAGAACCGTTTCTGGGGGACCCGGGAAAAGGGGTCTTTGTCATCTGTTTGACATCCAATGAGGGGGCCACCGATCTACAATTGCAAAGGGTGGGGAGTGATCCCCTCTACGGAAAGGTAATCGACCTGGTCAAATCTCTCAACGGTCATCGCAACTGCGGTCTGGTAGTGGGGTCCACCTGGAGTAAAGAGTTGCCCTCCATTCGAAGGCGGGCCGGTGATATGCCCCTCCTTATCCCGGGGATCGGCCCCCAGGGAGGCGATCTGGTCACGGGAGTTCGCGAAGGAAACCGCGGGGGTATCGGCCTGATTGCCGTCTCCCGGGCGATCCTTTTCGTGGGGGACAGGAGTGAACGGGCGATCCGGCAGGCTGCCCGGCGACTGTGGCGGGACATACGCGTGATTCTCGACGAGGAAACATTACCCCCGGCGGGGGAGACCCCTTCCGGGATGGATTAAGATGGAAGATATTCTGGAGCTTCTGACTTCCCGGCAGGCGATTCTGAAAGGACACTTTCTCCTGACGTCCGGACGGCACAGCGACGTTTATCTGGAAAAATTCAGACTCCTGGAACAGCCTGACGTGGTGGATCATCTCGGGGAGCTACTGGCGGACGGTTTTTCTGGCGTAGCCGTCACCGCTGTTCTGGGAGGGGCGATGGGCGGCATTCTGTTGAGTCACGCCGCCGCCAGGGCCCTGGGGACCCGGGGAATTTTCGCAGAACGGGTGGACGGCGTCCTGGCTCTACGGCGAGGGTTCCGGCTGTCCGAATCCGACGCCGTTCTCATCGTGGAGGACATCGTTACCACGGGCGGATCGGTGGGAGAGCTCATGAGTCTGGTCCGGAAAAAGAATGCGACGGTGGTGGGGGTCGCATGCCTGGTGGACAGAAGTCCGGAAGGGATAACCTTCGATGTCCCCACCCATGTTCTGTTGAGATATCCGGCACAATCGTGGGATGAAAATGTCTGCCCCCTGTGCAGAAAGGGTATCCCTCTGGTGTCGCGTGGAAAAGGGGGGTAACGGGAATATGAGAATTGGACTGGCCCTTGCGGGGGGTGGCGCCCGCGGTGCTGCCCATATCGGAGTGCTGCAGGTTCTCCACGGAAACGGAATCCCTCTTGATACGGTGGCGGGCAGTTCCGCCGGTGCCGTGGCGGGTGCCATGTACGCCGCCACCCTGGATCCGGAATGGATGGAGAAACGGTACAGGGAATTCCTCGAAAGCGACCTCTTCAAGTCGGTGGGTGCCGGGCGCCTCAGGAGGTCCCCCTCAAGCGGTGAACCCGAATCGTTTTTTAATCAGATCGGCAGGCTGGTGAAGGATAAACTGGTGATCACCATTGCTCTGGGACGCCAGGGGATTATAGGCCGGGACAAACTGGAACAGATCGTGCGCTTCCTTGTTCCCGTCCGGGACTTTTCCGAACTGAGGCTCTCCCTGAAAGTTGTGGTAACCGATCTGAATACGGGCGGGGATCTCATCGTATCGCAGGGGGACCTGGTGGAGGCGGTGGTTCAAAGTTCGTCCATTCCGGGATACATGTGGCCGTGGAAAAAGGACGGTCAGGTTCTGGTAGACGGGGGCGTGAGCTGCCCCGTCCCCATAAACACCTTGCTAAATTCGGGGTTGGACTTTACAATTGCGGTCGATATCGCCCGACGGAAGATGAAGACGCTTGACAGCCTGAACGTGGTGGATGTTATCGCCCGGGCGGAACAGATAACGGTAAACAAACTCTCAGACGAACTTGTCAGAAAAGCCGACTTTGTGATTGAACCCGACGTGTCGGATGCCCACTGGACGGAATTCGACCGGTTTGACGAGTTCTTGGAAAACGGGCGACAGGCGACGGTGGAAGCCCTTCCCCTTCTCAGGGAACAACTACGTGCCCGAGCTCGCTGGGGTTATCGTCTGCGTCAATGGCTGAAACGAAAAGTCTCGTGATGAACGGGTTGGTTCGCCGTATGGCGATAGCCGCCCTTGTCCTTATGGCGGTGGGGGCGTTGCCGGGAGAGGAGGCCTTTCCCGTTCACGTCTCTGCGAGATTGGAACCGGATCGCATCCGGGCGGGAGAGGTACTCACCGTCTTTACCCAGGCCATCATGGAACCGGGGTGGCATATTTATGCGGTCAACAAGATCGCGGAAGGGCCCGTTCCCTCGAGGGTCACCGTAACAGGCCAGGGTGTGGTGGACGAAGTGGGGAGAACGGAGGAGCCGGAACCGGTATCCCGCTACGATGAGGGATTTCAAAAGGAAACGTTCTACCATGAAGGTACCGTAATCTTTGAAACACCGGTGAGGATTTCCTCCACTCTGGAACCGGGACACTATTCTCTTTCTGCCAGTCTCCTCTATCAGGCATGTGATCCTACGATCTGTTATCCCCCCCGGACGGAAACCCGGGAGCTCACCTTCGTCGTGGAACCGGGGGAGGCCCGTCCCGAAAGGTCCCGGATTCTTGCGGCCGCGGGTCCCGTGGCCGGAAACGGTGATATCGATATTCAAGCGGCCATGAGCGCAGGACTGGGACCCTATCTATTGCTGGCCGTCTCCATGGGACTGTTGGCCCTTCTGACGCCCTGCGTCTTTCCTATGATTCCCATCACGGTGTCCTATTTCACCAAACGGGAGACGACACGCAAAAAGGGGGTGGCGGATGCAGCCCTCTACGGCGTGGGAATTATTCTCACTTTCACCCTTATCGGATTTATTCTGACTTTTATTTTCGGAGCGGGAGGCATCAATCGTCTGGCCGCCAGTCCCGTGGTCAACGCCGTCATCGCCCTCATTTTCATTCTTTTTGCCTTCTCCCTTTTTGGACTGGTGGAAATCCGCCTCCCTTCAGGGTGGATCAACGCTCTCAACAGAAGGTCCGCTTCCACCACGGGCATCATAGGAATCCTGTTGATGGCGGTAACGTTTTCCATGACTACGTTCACCTGCACCGTTCCTTTCGTGGGGACGGTGATGGTAGCTGCCCTTCAGGGGAATCTGGGATGGTCCATCATTGGGGTCACGGCCTTTGCCACGGTTTTCTCCATCCCCTTTGTCCTCCTGGCCCTCTTTCCCTCCTGGCTCAAATCTCTTCCCAAGAGTGGCAACTGGATGAATTCCGTGAAAATCACGATGGGCTTTCTCGAACTGGCTGCTGCCCTGAAGTTCATCAGCAATGTGGATCTGGTATTCCAGTGGCAATTGATCACCCGGCCCATATTCATCATCGTCTGGGTGGCCATCGCCCTGGTTACCACCTATTACCTTCTGGGAAAATTCAGATTTCCCCACGAGGGGATCACGGAAACTGTGGGGGGTGTCAGGGTCGCTTTTTCCATCTTTTTTCTCGCCACCTCCCTTTACCTTTTTCGCGGACTCCTGGGATTTCCCTTGGGTGAACTCGACGCCTTCCTCCCTCCCCGGGACTACGGAAATCCGGCTGCGATTTCCCTGTTTGGACAGGGGCAGAATCCCCATGAGAGAAGCTGGCTCTCCAGCTATGAGGCGGGTCTTGCCGAGGCCAGGGATATGGGCAAGCCGGTGTTCATCGATTTCACAGGCTACACATGCACGAACTGCCGGTGGATGGAATCCAATATTTTCCCCCACCCGGAGGTGCAGGCCTTGTTTGATAAATTTGTCCTGGTCCGGCTCTTTACGGACGGGCTCAAGCCGGAACATAAGAAAAACCTTCAGTTCGAGCGGGACCGTTTCGGGACCATCGCCCTTCCTCTTTACGCCATCATGTCCCCCGATGACGAGATTATAGCCACCTTTCCCGGCCTCACGCGCGACGTAAACGAGTTCATCGAATTTCTGAACAGGGGACTTTCCGCGACCCAGACGGTGGTCTATGGCGACTGAATCGCAACCCCAGGGCCCGGGTGGAAGGGATCCGGGGGGGAAACGTGCAGGCGACATGATAAATGTGGGAAAACTCGGAGCCGTTGTTCTGGGTGTCGTGGTTCTCCTTATCGGGGGATTTCTCCTGACGACGGACCGGACGGGGGAATGGACGGCGTTCCCGCAGGATTCGATTTCGGATGACAGTCCCTTCATCGGCAAAAGGGCCCCCGAATTCCGGCTTATGGATGTGGACGGAAAGCAGGTATCCCTTTCCGATTATGAAGGGAAGGTCGTGGTTATCAATTTCTGGGCCACCTGGTGCGCCCCGTGCCGGCAGGAGATTCCGGGATTCGTGAAGCTTCAGGAGCGGTACACCGACGATCTGGTGATCGTGGGTATTTCCATGGACCAGGACGGTCCCAGTGTGGTGCCCCCTTTCGTGGAGGAATTTGGCATTAACTACCCCATCCTTTATGGGGACGAGTCCGTATCCCGGGCGTACGGCGGCATCACCGGGATTCCCACGTCCTTCGTACTGGACAGGAATCTTGTGGTCCGGCGGGTCTATATTGGATACCGGCCCGATTCCCAGTTCGAGGACGATATTGAGTCCTTCATCTGAACCCCTTTCCATTGCGGGTTTCCCCCGGTTTTCCTGCCGGCTGTTCTTCAGGGCCGCGGTTCTTTCAGCTCTCTCTACCTCTCTCACCGGGACGATGCCCCAGTACTGGCAGCAGTGGGTTGACTACCGGATGAGCGTTTCCCTCAATCCGGCGGACCACGTGCTCTCCGGACAGTCCTCCATCGTCTATGTGAACCAATCTCCCGATACGCTCGACCGGATCGCCATGCATCTGTATCCCAATGCCTTCCAGAAAGGATCTGTGAAACACAGGGAGTTCCAGCGGGTCCACTATTCGGGAGGTATTTCCGACGACAATCCCAGCTACATCCGGATAGACCGGTTCAAGATAGAGGGGCCCGGTAAGGCCGCATCCTCTGAGTTCAAGATCGAAGACACCATCCTTTCCGCCCCCCTGATTTCCCCCATGCTCCCGGGGGACACGGTTGTCATCCATCTCGATTGGGAACACAAGGTGAGGAAAAGAGCCGGCAGGATGGGCTATGCCGGAGCCCAGTACGATTTTGCCCAGTGGTACCCCAAGATGGTCGTATACGATGAACAGGGGTGGCATGATGAACCGTTCCACGCCATCGGGGAATTCTACGGTGAATTCGGCAACTACCGGGTTACCCTGGACGTTCCGGCTTCCTACGTGGTGGGAGCCACGGGAGTCGTGGTGGAGGGGGATCCCGGGTGGGACGCTGTCACCGTTGATACGACGGTGGAGTTTTCGACATGGGTGGCAACGCTGGACAGTGTGGAAACCGACTCTGCCGCCCGCCGTAAAATAAC
>JBHIEY010000008.1:0-27349 GCA_046861835.1 Fidelibacterota bacterium
GGACGGAGCCACGGTATTCTCCGGGAGCGTGCCATTCTGTTTCAACAGGTATCTGACCCCGTGCTTCGAGGACGAGTACATTTCCCACTGGGGGTGGTCGAATCCCATATGGCAGGTCTGGCACGCCTGAGGTTGGCTGGCTTCCACGGTGGAAAAGGTGTGGCGGGTGTGGCAGGCGTCGCATGACGCGATGCCGAAACCGGCTCCCTGCTCCTTCAACCGGTCGATTTCCTTTTCCGTCTTGAGCCCGATCTTATGGCAGCCGCCGCACCCTTTCATTCCCTCAATCAGTTGCATCGGTTTCCAGTGGGTCGTGGGCATGGCGTTCATGGCGGCCCAGGCGAAAGCGTGTTTGCCGCGGGAGAACTGCTCCACCTGGGTTTCGTGGCATTCCCCGCAGGTTTCCGGGGTGGGAATGTCGGCCTGGCGGACGTCCCGGGCAGTCGTGTGACGGGAGCCGTGACAGGTGGCGCAGTCGATATCGTTTTCGCTGTGGAGACTGATCTGCCAGTCCGCCACGATGTTGGGAGTCACCTCGAGATGACATTGAATGCAGTCCCGGTCGGCCCGCAGGGGAGAGATAAGGAAAAGAATTCCCAAGACAGGAATTATCGATTTGATTGACATGGACACCCTCCGATTGTGTTGAGGCAAAAATTACTATCCATGGACACGGTTGTCCACCTGATTTTTCCGTTACCGTGTCGGGGAAAGGGGTCTTCTACCGGAGCGTCAGGTCCTTTTCCGGAAGGACGGTACCTCCTGCCTTCTTCATTTCGTCGATGGCCTTCCGGGAATCGCCCGGGTGAACGTTAACGCCCCGGATGCCGTCTTCGACAACAGTGACATTCAATCCTTCCGCCAGACCGTCAAGGACGGTGGCCTTGACGCAGTAGTCGGTCGCCAGGCCGCACACGACGATGTTTTCTGTCCCCGTCTTCCTCAGCCGGGAGGCAAGGTCGGTTCCGTCGAAACCGGAATAGGCGTCCTTTTCACTGGTGGTTGCCTTACTGATAATCGTCGCCGATTCGGGCAGGTTGAGACTGGGGTGGAACCGGGCCCCTTCCGTATTCTGAACGCAGTGGGGAGGCCACGGTCCACCCTGATCCTTGAAGCTGCAGTGATCGGCGGGATGCCAGTCCCGCGTGGCAAACACAGGCAGTCCGGCATCCTGAAAGCGCCGGATCAGCCGGTTGGCGACGGGCACCACCCGGTCTCCGTCGGGAACCGCCAGAGATCCACCGGGGCAGAAGTCGTTCTGCAGATCGACGATGACCAGTGCCGTTTTTGTCATGGCTTGAACTCCTTCAAAGCTCGATTCTTTCCATCCGGTCGTTGGGGAGATATTCCCTGCCCACTTTGGCACACGGTTTTCCTTCCACCAGAACAACGTCGGCCGTAAAGTCATACCGCCCGGCCAGTAGCGCCGATCCCACGCCGTAGGCATCGGCAGGGACACCTTCCCTTTCGAACCGGTCGATGCGTTCGGCATTGAAGCCTCCCGAAACGATAATTTTTACATGTCCGAACCCCTCTTTATCGAGGGCCTTTCGAACGTTCCACACCAGCTGGGGATTAACCCCGGTGGGAGGGATTCTTCCCATCTGTGGGATCATGGACTTATCCACCAGTGTGCTGGAGGTATCCAGGCGTACTCCCCAGAGGCGTTGTCCCAGCTCCCGTGCCACCGCCAGAGACGTCTGCACGGAATCGTTATCGAAGTCCACGAGGGCAATGAGGTTGGTTTCCGGAAAATTGACGTCGAACAGTTTGGCGGCCTTAACGGTATCCCGACGGCAGGCGGCGATGAGGGCATGGGGAATCGTTCCCGCTCCCGAGGCTCCCCACCATTCTCCCTGGGCGTCGGTGGAGACAGCCTGGGCACCCCCTATCCTGGCGGCGTAGCCATCGCCTCCCTGCAGGGACCAGTGATCGAAGCGGGCGGGAAAATAGAGGACGGGCTTTTCCCGGGCGGCTTCCACCACTCCCCGCACGTTTGTGGCCACCCGGGTGCGACGACCCAGTACCCCCAGGTAAATGGTTTCCAGATGGACAAATTCAAACAGGGGGCCTTCAATGGTCATCACCGTCTCCCAGGGAGAGATGGTATCGCCATCGCGAAGGGTATGAACGGTCAGGTCGTGGGGGGTGCTTTCCCACAGTTCGTCCAGTTCATTCTCAAGATCGAGTCGTCGTTTTTGAGCCTCCAGCATTCGCTCCTTGGAGTTGAAATAGAGGGAGCGTATGGTTTTCTTGAGATCGATGTATTCATCGAACAGCCGGTACGCTTTCTGGCGGTCCTTGTAGTAACCGGTCCCTAATTTCAACACGGCCAGAGCTTCATCCACCCCACACAGAACGGCCTCTTTTTTCTGGAATATCTGCATGGTGACCGTCGTTCTCATACTTGCGTTCTCCAGGGCAACCTTGCTTCGCCAGAAGTAGACGTCGCTCCGGTAGCCCCGGCGGATTTCATGTACCGGGATATCGAAAGTCTCGGGGGGAAGCGGCTTCCATGTTTCGGTTTCCATGTCTCTCCTTCCCGATCTTATGGGTTCTTCATCACGCACTCCGTTGCCAACACCTGATCGTTAACGTTATTAAACGCTCTGTGTCGTCACGGGTTCTTCATGGATGGATTCCGGTCAGAAAGCGTAGAACTTGATGCCCACGGTCAGGAAGAAACCGGAGAGGTCCACCTCGGGCGGGGTTCCCGTCCAGAAGGCCTCCATCTGTTTTGGGTTCCCTTTCTCGGTCTGTTCGGAATAGGTCCAGTGGGAGGATCTTGCGCTCAGGCGGTATCCCACGGCCAGGGTCAGATCGCGGGCTGCCGAGAGGAGGAATTCCGTTCCCATCTGCGGAGCAGCGGAGAAGAGGGTGGCCACCACGGTTTGACCGGTATCATCGGGACGTAAGGCAACGTCGAAATGGACTTTCAGTCCGCCCGTTACCGACAGGCGGGAGAGCCTCAACAATCTCCGGCCCCCGTATCCCCCAATTCCGAAAACGAAATCGGGGTCGCCGTAGGTATCGGTCACGGTCCCGAGGCGGAATTCGCCGCCCAGGGAACTGAAATGGAAGGGGCGGAAAAGGGCGCCCGCTTGAAGACCGGTGAAGGGAGAATCCCCCCTGAGAAAATAGCGAAGTTCCAGGGCCACAGGGGTGCGGGTATATTCCAGGGCTTTGTAACCCGGTTGGATGGGGAGCCACTTTCTGAGAATGACAGAGCGGTTGGCTTCCGGGGAAGAGTCCCGGACCTCCACCACACCGGCCCTCCGGCCGGGGACCACGATCTGGCGTTCCCCGAAAGTCTCCACCCGGTCCGGCTGGACAATCTCGAACAGGGTACCGCGGCGAACGCCAAGGGTGGATCCGAGAAACAGCAGCACCTCGTCGCCCGTCACTGAGATGACCTCGGAGGTGAGGGCGTAAAACTCCTTGATCCGTGTCAGGGACTGTTGCCGGAATTGTTCCATCACCCGGGCCCGGGAATAGCCGCGGCTTCCCCCTGTATGGGTGGCCGTGACGGTGAATGAGTCCACCGTTCTGCCCGTTTCCACCTCCACTTTTTTCACCCGGGCCGACAGGGTGGTCTGGATGTTATGGGGAAAGGGGTCACGTTCATCCTGTTCGGGGGATTCCGCCCCCTCTCCGGCAATCCCCCGGACCACCGCCAGAACCACCTTTCCCAGAAACGATTCCTCTTCTTCCTCCTGTTCGTCTTCGTCCGGAGGGATACCCTGTTGGTGAAAATTGAGAATATCGACGATAACCGCCTCATGGGCGGCGGCGACATGGCCCACTTCAACCACCATGGAATCGTTGATGATGCCGGTCAGTTGGAGGGCCTGTTCCTTCAGAATTTCTTCCAGGTCGTTCCGGTCGACAACCTCAAACCGGCCCAGGGAGGTGGCCACATCGCTCACGATACTTACCGCTTCGTCGGCCACTGGTTGAAGCTCATCCGTTGCTGTGGAGGGAAGAATGAGCAAACGGTGCTTCTTGCCCGTAATAGGCGTATCGGGAGTCCGGCCCCAGAGGGGAAAGATGAAGCCCGCGAGAAAAACGATCGAGGCAAGGCTGGTCATGACCGTCACCGGAAGTTAACTGTATCGGACAGACGGCACAACCCCGGGATCAAGGTTACAGGGTGAACGGCAATAAGCGTTTGAATCCCAGGGCCAGATAGACCGACCGGACATTTCGAAGGTCACGGGACCGGTAAAACTCCTCTTCGTATCCTACGGTCACGCGGATGGTGCGAACCACGGGCACATTGATTTCAGCCGACAGTTCGTGCCGGGTGAGGTCGCCGGTGCCGGGAATTCTGTCACTGATCTGCTGAAAGTATTCGAGATCGATGGCCAGGCGCGTCTCCCCCCAATCGATGTCCCAGAAAACGCCCCCTTTCAGGTATGACGTTTTCCGGGTACTGTTCAGATAATCCGACATATCGTAGGACAATCCCACTTCCGTCGTCATATGGGTGACCGGAACATTGAAGACGAAGGCCCCTACCCCCTGGTTGTAGTGGTAACGCACTGTCAGCTCGGAGGTGGAGCTGTGGCGCAGGGAGACAACGTTGAACCGATAGAACCGGGGAAGGGGATCGAACTTCCGACTGCTCTTGTATCGAACGATGCCCAGGGTTTCACCGGGGATGAATATCCCCAGGATCCTGAGATCGTAGAAGGTATTGCCGTGAATCCTCTTGATGCGGTAGTAGCCGAGGCCGCCCCACGCGTGCAGCTGAGCCCCGCCCGCCCGGCCGTAGTGAGTCCAGGTGGGGAGGTCTCCGCTTTCGGCGTGGCCCAGGGAAAACGAGAGGGTCAGGCAGAGGGCTACCCCTCCAAAGAATGGGGATCTTTCCACGGGGAAAACCATGTTTCCCACCGGTTCATCTTTCCCTATGTTTTGATTTTGTATCCCCTGGCGAACATGGCGACGCCGATGATCGTGAAGACAACCGTCATCATCAGGGCGGCCACTACCGAGATCCAGAAGGGGGAATCACCAATGCCCAGAACGGCATACCGGAGTCCGTTGATGACATAGTAAATGGGATTCAGAAGGGAAAGGGTTTGCCAGAAACCGGGGAGCATCTGAATGGAGTAGAACACGCCCCCCAGGAAAATGAGCGGCATGATGAGAAAGTTGACCATGGTGGCGATATTGTCCCAGCTTTCGGCCACGATTCCCAGAATGAGCCCGGCGCTGGAAAAGGCCCAGGAGACCAGAAGGATAAACAAAAACACATAGCCCGGGTGCTCCACGGGCATGCCCACGAGGACAATCCCCAGGAGGATAACGAGCAACCCGTTGATAAATCCCCGGACCGCTCCCCCGATGATGAATGACAGGGACAGTTCCATGTTGCTCAACGGCGTGATCAGAATATCCTGGAGCTGTTGCAGCAGTTTCATCTGGAGGAGGCTGGAGGCTGTGTTGGTGTGGGCATTGGTAATGACGTTCATCATGACCAGGCCTGGAAGGATGTAAACGGTATACGGCACACCGTCGATGGCGGAGATGCGGCGCTGGAGGGTCAGTCCGAAAATGATAATGTAAAGGGCGGAAGTAATGAGTCCGGGTATCACCGTCTGCCGGTAGACACTGAGAAACCGGGTGATTTCCCGGGTTACCAATGTCCGGAATCCGATCCAGTTTATCTGCCAGGCGCTCAACCGTTTACCTCGTCTTTGATGCTCCTGCCGGTGAGGGTGATAAAAACGTCCTCAAGGCTCGACTTCGTAATCTTCACTTTATGAATATGGATGCCGTCAAACGTGAGGGACTCGACGATCCGGGAGAGCTGCTTCTCGGGACTGTCAACAGTGAAGACCAGGCGGCCTCCGGCCGAATCGGGGGTGTAGGCATAGGTGAATGGTTTGAGATGCTCTTCATAGCTGGGATCCCATCCGGCCAGGTGGACTTCGACGCTCTCTTTTCCCAGCGACCGGATGAGTTCAGACGGCGCGCCTTCCACCACGATCTTCCCATCATTGATGATGCCCACCCTCTGGCACAGGAGTTCGGCTTCCTCTATGTAATGGGTGGTGAGCAGGATGGTCTTTCCCTCCTTGTGGAGGGTTCTCAAATAGTCCCACAGCATCCGGCGCAGTTCCACGTCGACTCCCGCCGTCGGTTCATCGAGAATAAGAATGTCCGGATCGTTCACCAGCGCTTTGGCGATCTGGAACCGCCGTTTCATCCCTCCGGACAGCTGGCGCATCTTCACATTCCGTTTGCTTTCGAGGCCAAACTGATGAAGAAGCTGTTCGATCCGGGGGCGGGACTCTTTTGCCGGGATACCGTAGTAACCGGCCTGAAACGTCAGGAGGCGCTCAATGGAGAAAAACCAGTCCGATGTGAATTCCTGCGGAGAGACACCGATGCGGGACCGGGTGAACCGGTACTCCTTTACGATGTCGCGGCCGAAAACGGAAACCGACCCTTCCTGAAGTTTCACGAGTCCGGTGATAATGCCGATGGTGGTCGTTTTGCCGGCGCCGTTGGGTCCTAAGAGTCCGTAGAATTCCCCCGGCTCAATGGTCATGTCGATACCCCGGAGGGCTACCGTCTTCTCTTTTGAATTTTCCCCTGGGTAGGATTTCCGGAGGTGGTGTACCTGGATGGCAGGGGTCATTTGACTCAATTTACGGTTAACCGCGCGAGAATGGGAGAGTCTATTTCTTTGGCATTGCACAAACTAAGGCTTCATCTTACATTTATTTTTAGCCACTTCCTTGGGGTAACAGCCCTGATGAAGAGACCTTTTCACAGGGGGGACATGCTTCAATGGTGGAAAAACGTGTAACCACAAGACTGCCCACTCACCTGGGGGAATTCCGGCTCCTGGCCTACGAGGACAAGAGACACAGGGTGGAACATCTGGCTCTGGTGAAGGGAGTTGTGCATAATGCCTCATCCGTTCTGGTGAGAATCCATTCCCAGTGCCTCACGGGAGACGTGTTCGGATCCATGCGGTGCGATTGCGGGGAACAACTCCGGGCGGCAATGCAGGCCATTCAGAAGGAGGGAGTGGGGGTTCTCGTCTACCTCAGACAGGAGGGACGCGGGATCGGGCTGGTGGATAAGCTGAGGGCCTACCAGCTGCAGGATCATGGACTCGACACAGTGGAGGCGAACCTGGAACTCGGGTTCGGCCCGGACGACAGGGACTATGAGGCAGCGGTGGCCATTCTTGAGGATCTGGGAGTGAGATCGGTTCGCCTTCTCACCAATAATCCCCGGAAGCTGTCCGGCTTTGACGGTTCCCCCATAGGGATCGTGGAAAGGATTCCCATCGAGGTTCATCCCAACGACGAAAACCACGATTACCTGAGAACCAAACGGGACCGCCTGGGGCACTTTCTTGATCTCGAGAGTTCCCCCCGGCCGGTTACAGCGCCGGCGCGTCCGGGCGGGGATCCCTCCCGCTAATCTCCCTCCCCCGTCAGCGTGACATCCGAACTGACCCACAGGTGCTGGAAGGCTCTCCTTCTGTTAACCCGGGCCGTGGAGGCCCACGCCGGTCCGGTCGATTTCTGCTCGGTTCAAATCGGGAAAGAACAGGAGGTGAAAATCAACGATGTTTTTCCTCCATCCGGCAACACCCCCACCGTTGGGATATATTTCAAGTCCAAGCCTCCTGCTCAACTCCAGGGCGACACCGTGTTCAGGATAACCCGTTTCATCGAGGTGACGCAGCTCAACGGGGATGGCCTCCCTCAGGAGGAGATCCGCCTGATGGCAACGTATCTCCCCTACTGTTTTCTGCCGGTGTATGCCCGCCGGTGGAACCGGGCTGTGGCCGTGAGTCATTTCGCCCAATCTCTGGACGGGAGGATTGCCACCGGTTCGGGAGATTCGAAATGGATTGGGAACGAGGACAACCGGACCCACGCCCACCGCATGCGGGCGATCTGCCGGGGGGTGCTCATCGGGTCGAGAACCCTGAAGCGGGACAAACCGGCACTGACGGTGCGCAGGGTGGAGGGACCCCAGCCGCGGCCCATCCTCCTCGGTTCCACCGTGAAAGAGACCAACTATCTCCCCCGGAACGGAGGTCCTCCCCCTCTCATCCTCGCTCCTGAAAACGGACCCCTGTCGCCCATGAACGTGCTGAAATCTGTGTACGACGAGGGGATTTCATCGGTCTATATCGAGGGGGGATCCGCCACCACCTCCCGCTTCCTGAAGGAAGATGCCATCGACATCGTTCAGGTCCATATCTCTCCCATGATTCTCGGTTCGGGAGTTCCCTCCTTTTCCTTACCCCCCGTTCAAACCATTCGTGAGGCCAGACGCTTTCGGGCTTTCCGGTATGAATGGGTGGGGGATGGGGTTATGTTCGTCGGAGTTCCCGCCTCTCCGGGAAGGAGATTTGCCGGTGCGTGAGGCGACGGCCCTGTGGCACGACGGAAGGAAAACCTCCTCCCTTCAAACGGAAACACTGCCTGAGCCGGGCGAGGGGTGGTGTGAAATCCGGACCCTCTTTTCGGCCGTGAGCCCCGGAACGGAATCCCGGGTCGCCCGGGGCGAGGTACCCCGGGAAATTCGAAAGGAAATGGCCTGTCCCTATATGGGCGGCAAATTCCCGTTTCCCGTTAAGTACGGCTACTCTCTTGTGGGAGAGGTGGTGGCCGGTCCGCGCCACCGATTGGGCAAGGCGGTTCACGTGCTCCATCCCCATCAGGACCGGTGCAGGGTAAGGGAGGAGGACATCTATCCGGTACCGCCCAACGTCCCACCGCAGCGGGCCACCTTGGCGAGCAATATGGAGACGGCCGTGAACGCTGTGTGGGACTCGAACGTGACGGCGGGGGACACCATTCTCGTTGTGGGCTTTGGAACGGTCGGTTCTCTGGTGACGCGCCTGGTTTCGGGATTTCCGGGTGTCCGGGTCCAGGTCGTGGACACAGACGGGGAAAAGGTGGAACTTGCCCGGGAAATGGGGTTTCAGGCGGCGATGTCCCCGGATGGGGGAAGGAGATTTGATCTCGCCTTCCATGCAAGCGGAACGGGAGACGGACTTCAGACAGCCATCGACCGGGTGGGCTTTGAAGGGACGGTTGTGGATCTGAGCTGGTACGGCTCCCGCAAGGTCTCCCTGGCCCTC
The DNA here is from genome assembly GCA_046861835.1 of Fidelibacterota bacterium. Lineage (GTDB taxonomy): Bacteria > Fidelibacterota > Marinisomatia > Marinisomatales > S15-B10 > JBHIAI01. The sequence continues at coordinate 9,122 of JBHIEY010000008.1, forward strand.
GGGGGGACGTTTCACACCGGCCGGAAAACCATCAGGAGTTCCCAGGTCTCGTTTGTTTCCCCGGGCAAACGTTCCCGGTGGGACAGATACCGCAGGAAGGAACTTGTCTTCTCGTGTCTGGGGGATTCGAGCTACGACGCCCATCTAACCGGCTCCGTGCAATTCCGCGATCTTCCAGACCTCTTTGACACGTTAAGGAAGTCAACGGTCCGCGAGCTGTCGATCGTTGTCGCCTACCCAGATTAAGGAGGTGCACCATCTATACGGTAAGCGTCCGGGATCATATTCTCATCGCCCACTCCCTGAAACATAGATCCTTCGGCAAGGCTCAGAACCTTCACGGAGCCACCTTCGTTGTGGACGCCGAGTTCGGCACTTTGGAACTGGATAGTCAGAACAGGGTCATCGACGTGGGAGAGGCTTCCCGGATTCTCCGGGAAATTCTTTCGGGTCTGGATTACCGGAATCTGGACGAAGTGGAGGAGTTCCGGTCTCAAATGACGACGGCGGAGTTCCTGGCAAGACAGATTCACGATGCCGTCGCGGAGCAGGTGCGATCCTTCTTCCGGGGAAACCTCACCATTACCCTTCACGAGTCCCCCGTAGCGTGGGCGAGCTATACGGGAAAGGTGGAATAACCGGTGCTGACGTTTTTCGTCCCACCTATCCACCGTGTCCCCACGGGAGGCAACGTCTTTAACCGGAGGGTGATGGAGGCCCTGTCCAACAAGGACGCTATGAAGGGTGTCGTGAGCGTGGTGGAGGGTTTCCCGGGAGAAGTGGCTCCCAGGCCGGTCGATTCCGGGGGGAACTCCGTTGCCCTTGTGGACAGTCTGGTTGCCAGGACCGCCGGACGGTCCACCGTCTTGAAGGCCCGGAGGCTATTCCCCAAACTCATTATGATTGTTCATTACCTGAATCTCCTGAATCCCGACCGGAGAGGATCGCGTGACGTCCAGAGGGAAAGGGAGATCCTGAAGGATTATGATGGATTCATCACCACCAGCCGCTACTCCAGGGAAGCTCTCATCGCCCATGGTGTGACCCCCGCATTGGTCAGGGTCGTGAGGCCGGGTCTTAACGGCATATTCAGGAGCCGTCCGAGGATCGATTCCCGGTCCCGCCCCGTCCGGATACTCACCGTTTCCAATCTTCTCGCCGGTAAGGGTCTCGTAGGCTTTCTCCGTGTTCTGGAGGAAACCGGGGACCTTTCGTGGGAATGGGACATTGTGGGGACAGACAGTCTCGATGCCGCCTACGCCCGCCGGTTCCGGCGGCGACTGGATGAATCTTCGGTACTTTCCCGGGTGCGGCTTAACGGATCCCTTTCCGGAAGGAAGCTCGTCGATATCTATGACAGGAGCGATCTATTCGTTTTGCCGTCACGGTTCGAATCGTGCAGCCTGGTCCTGATGGAAGCCATGGCCCGGGGTCTTCCGGTGATGGCCTTTGAGGTGGGAGGCATTCCCGAAACCGTTCAGGGTTCGGGGGGTGCGCGGCTCATTCCGCCCGGTAACTGGCGTCGGTTCGGCGATGCGGTGAGGAAACTCGTGGAAGACGCCTCCGAACGGGCCGCCATGGGAACGGAGGGACGGGAGACGAGCCGGACGTTTCCGTCGTGGGACACGACAGGACGTGAGTTCCGGAAGAAGGTCCTGGAGTTGAAAAGGTACCGGCCCGACGGAGGATAGAGAATGCCGACACAGAAGGAAATCAGGGATTGGTTTGATCACCTTTATGAGGATTATGGGTTGGAGAGCATGCGGTCGGAGAAGGCCTATCCCGTTTTTCTCGATTACCTGAATGTCAAGAGTGGGAAGAGGCTGCTGGACGTGGGATGCGGAACGGGATTTCTGTTGAAAGAGGCCTCCGGGAGGGGATTGGAAGCTTACGGTGTCGATCTTTCCCGGGAAGCCGTAAGGCTGGCCCGCCAGGTCGTTCCGGAGGCAACCATCAAGGTGGGTCACGCGGAGGCTCTCGATTTTGACGACGATTATTTTGACTACCTGACCTGCACGGCGGCCCTGGAACACTTTGTCGATATGGAGCAGGGATTGAGGGAGATGAGGCGCGTGGCCAGGGAGGATGCCCGCTTCTGTATTATGGTTCCCAACTCGGATTCCCTGGTGTGGAGGGTCGCTGTTGCTCTCAATGCCATTGATGAAGAGAGCAACGAAAACGCCCAGTCCCTCAAGGCATGGACCCGGTTGCTGACGGGATCGGGATTCGAGATCGTTACCGTCATCCGTGACCGGTGGTGGACCCGGAAGGCCCTGACGTCCCTTTCTCTGGACAGGGTGGGATTTGTAAAGCGATGGATGGACCGCCCCTCGGTGTCGCCGATCCCCCTGAGATATGCCAACCAGCTCGTATTCATTCTGGAAAACGGTGGAGGCTGATTCAGACTCCGTCCGCCTCGCACGATTGTATGACCGCCTGTCCCGGTGGGCCCGGTTCAGAAACCGCCTGGCTCCGGGGTCCCGTTCCCACTCACTGTCCATGCACAAAGTCCTGATCCCCTCCGTGGACGATCTTGCCTTCGAGGCGGCCCGTTTGCCCCCGGAGCCCCATGTCCTCGATGCGGGATGCGGATTGGGGGGCACCGTATTCCGGTGGTATGAAAAGGCGGGGGGAACCTATGAGGGCATCACGCTGAGTCCCGTTCAGGCGGATATGGCCACCGTGGAAGCCCGGCGCCGGGGGATTTCATCAAGCTGCCGGTTCAGGTGCCGGAGTTACGATGAGCCGCTCGCGGGAAGTTATGATGCCGTGGTGGCGATTGAATCTCTCATTCACAGCCGCGATTTCAGCCGGACCGTTGGCCACCTCTCCCGGCTCCTGAAGCCCGGGGGCCGGTTGGTGATGGTCGACGACGTGCTGGCAGACGACGGTGACAGCGCTTCCGGGTCCGGGCTGAACCTCCTGAAGTCGTCGTGGCACCTCACGGCCGTTCCATCGGAAAAGACCGTCCGGATGGCCTTTGCCTTGAGCAGTTTGACCCTTGTTCAGGAGACCGATCTGACAAGGAAAATCCGGTGGGTGAAGCCTCGTCTGGTCCTCCTGATTGTAGAGTTTCTGAGAGCGTTTCAACACCTTGCGCCGGTGAGGTGGATGGGGGAGGTGGAAAGGGCCTATCGTGGAGGAGTGGTCCTTCAGCGGATGTACCGGGAGGGAAAGACCCGGTACAAGCTCTTTGTGGGAGAGAAGGGAAACCGGTGAGGCGGTTCGTGCGGGTGCCTCGGCGTCCCTCGCCATATCCAACATCCTGATTTGTCAGGATGACAGGGCCGGTGACTTCCGGTCCTTAACCGCGCAGGCCAGGAGTCCCCCCTGGAAATCCTTTATCCCCAACAGTCTGCCTGCCCTCCCGAGAAACGTCAGCACACTTCCCACCGCAGGATGAACATCCCCCCTGGGAACGAAGTCCCAACGCCCCGTTTCTATGGACCCGAATCCCGCTCCTGTAAGGAGGCGTCGGAGCTCCCCTTCCGTCAGGAATCTATCGGTGGACAGGTGGCGCGCATCCAGTTCCAGCCAGGGAGCAATCCGCCGGTACCAGAGATAATTTCCGTTGGGGGTCAGGCAGATAAAGCGTCCGCCCGATTTCAGGACGCGGTGGGCATGCCGCAGGACGGCATCGGGGTCAATCATGTGCTCCAGCGATCCGATGCACATGACGACGTCGACAGATTCCTTTCGAACGGTGGAAAGGACCCTGGCGTCATCGGTGCGGAAGGTCAGGTTTCCATTTCTCCCCCCTTTCTTCACTCTCTCCCTGGCCGCCTCGATCATGCCGGGGGAAATGTCGATTCCGATCCCCCGGCCGATCTGATGGCCAAGGGCCATAAGATGGTGACCGTTCCCGCAACCCATGTCTAGGACAACGTCCTTACCACCCGGTTCTGCCCACTTCCTGATGAGATCCAGGCGGGCTTTCAACAGGCGTCGGGGCGAACCGTGCTGTTCGGAGTAGTGGAGGGCAAAGCGGTCAAAAAAGAGTCTTACCCCCTCTGCCCCGGTGACGGGGACTGTGGTCAGGCGGCTCAGTCGACTCCTCAATGACATGACGGCTACCGGCGAAAGACGGAAAGGGGAACACCTTCGGGTCGATACGGAGGCAGGGGTGTGGGATTATGAGCTGAATGGGTCCCGGCCAGGACCCGGACCAGGAGTGAGTAAATGGCTTCATGGCGGATCGATCCATCCCGTTCGGCATCCTTGAACATGCCGGGGACGAAGCCGTATGGTATGAGGGACCGGACAAGATCCCGGTCGCGGCTGATGACGTGCACGGGGGTTTCAAATCCCCCGGTTTCACCTGTAATGACCGGGGGTTGATGGTCCCCCACGAGCAGGAAGAGACTGTTGGGGGGTGCTTTCTCCAGGACGTAGTCGGTGATGACCGCTATCTGGTAATTCATGTGGGCCATGTAGTCTTCCACCCGGAAGACATCCTTGAGTCCCAGCTGCTTCTTGAGATGGTGGGAAAGCTTTTTCCAGGTTCTCGGCCAGTGGCCGTCCAGGGCGGCATACCGGGCATGTTCCGGGGCATGAAAACCGGCTTCGGCCAGCCGTTTCCAGTCGCCCACATAGGGGGGACGATCGTACCACGGGGAGTGGGATGACACGGTTTCGAACATGAGGCAGAAGGGCTCCGGGAGGGACCGGATGAATTTTTCATGGGCATAGTTGAGGCTGTACTGGTCCGGAATCATGCCCCACCCGTAGTGGTCCCCCGAGTAGTCAAGTTCCGCCTGATAGATCCAGAGATCGTAGTCAAAGAAGGCTTCATAGCGATCGAAGGAAAACCCGGGTCTCGGACGCATGGTGGGCTGGAGGACGGCGGTGGTGTATCCCTGGGATTTCAGAAACCGTACCAGATGGGGGTAATCGGGCTGCGACCGCAATAGAAGGGAATAGATGGCCTGGTTTTCCATCCTCAAACCGGTGAGAACCGTGCCCATGCTGAGCCACGATTTCCCCCCGCTGATCGGTGCCCGGCTGTAATTGGTAGCCACATGCCATCCCCTGGCAGCCAGCTCGTGCCGGGCCTCATTCATGGTCTCGATGTATCCCTCTTTCAGCCGGGGATCCTGGGCCAGAACCTTCCCATAGGATTCGATGAGAAATATGAAAAGGTTGGGTTTGTTCGTGAGCTTTACGGAGCGGTTTCCGGCATAGGAACTGGATCCGCTTTTCGCCATGTCCGGGAGGCTCTTCATCCCTTTTACCGACTCCCCCAGGTTCTCCGCTATTCTGGGGGCGACCCACCGGACAGTGGGCCGGGGGTCATGGAAATCGTACCAGAAGGTGGAGAACAGGACCACGGGCCAGACCGCCATTCCCAGGATGGCCGTGGGGGAAAAAGGACTCAACCGTTCCAGGCGGCGGCTTATGAACCGGAAGGCCAGACCGATGGCGGCGCCGATCAGGAGACTCCAGACCGCCACACGGATGGCGGTATCCAGGAGCCGGGAAGACCACAGGTCCATCACCAGGTAGGCCGCGTCCCGCACCAGAAGGATGTCGCTGTAAAAGAGGGGTTTCTCTCCAAATATCCTCAGGGATAGCGACTCGTATATCTGGTATGTCAGCACAATAATGTACAGGGTCAGACCGAGGCGTACGCCCCACCGGTGGAACCGGGCATTCCGGGTGACGGCCACCAGGGTGGCGATACTCAGAAGTTCACCCGAAAGCCTGAACAGGTCGTGGTTTTCCCGTCGGATGAAGAAGAGGAGTGCATCCCACCACCCCCGTTCGCCATGGAGAGGGGGGAAGGGAATGAGGGTGCTTTTCTCCATCTCCGCAAGCATGGGGGGCAGGAACAGGAGACTGTTCAGGAACAGGAAGCTTATCCAGAACAGCAGCGGCGATACATCGCGGGTTTTCAGAAGGCGAACCTTTTCGGGGAGCCAACCGCCCATTCGAAAAAGGGGGAGATCCTTGAAGGGGACCCGTGGGTTCAATACTTTTCCCAGAAGGGTGAATCCAAGGGCAAGGAGAAGGGGATTGGGGAGGTGGGTTGCCGACACGACAAGTCCGGCGATACGGAACCGGAATCCTCCCAGGAACAGCACATCCAGAAAAACGGCCGCGTTCACCAGGGCCAGGCCGTGGCAAACGGCCGCTAAGAATTTCACGCCCGGGATGCTATCCCGCCGAAATGACTTGCCAGAACTCACCTGCAAACGAATAAGTAAGCAAAATCAGGGCAATGATGGCAAGAGGTAAATGGAGGGCGGGCAAGGGGAGAAAAACGAGGAGAAGAAGTCCCGTTGTCACGATGTAAATGATCCGGCCCCGGTTCGATTTGCCTTCCACAAGGCGTCTCCCTTTCAGGGAACGGCCCGCCAGGACGAACAGGTACCGGTAGAGGCCGCCGGTCACAATCCACGGTCCCACCAGGTTCCGGGACGCAATCAAGAGGCAGACGGTGAGAAGCAGAAACGCATCTGTCTCTTTGTCAAAGTATTCGCCAAACGTGGAGGCCTGATCCTGCCGTCTGGCGAGCCAGCCGTCCACGCCATCGGAGACAAGAAGAAGAAACCCCAGTAAGGTAATCACATAGGGGGAAACATATCCGGCCACGGCCACCATGGCCCCCACCCCTGCCAGGCGGATGAGGGTCGTGAAATTGGCCGCTCCGAACGACCCGCCGGGCGTCCACTGTTTCCGGTGAAGGACGGTCAATCCCAGCAGGGAGGCCGTTCCCGGAATGACGGAAATGGCCGGACGGCCCAGGGCAGCGGCCACCGGGGTGGTCACCACCATCACGGCGGCGTGGAGGATAGACCATCGGACGAGCATAGCCTGTGCGGGATTCTTCACGGTCTACCTGATTCGTAATGCGTAACCAACACGTCTAACGTCCATGCCTCCGATTCCCGCTTTCCCCTCTTTCCCGGCTGACTACGGGTTGAGGTAGGCTGCGCCGAAGACGCCGGCCGAATCGCCAAGTGTGTTCTTCACGATGGGCGTTTCCAGGCGGTCATTGAAAGAGTAGCGCCGGACGTATACGGGTCCTTCGTCGTAGAGAAAATCGATGTTGGAGACCCCTCCTCCCAGGACAACGATATCGGGATCCAGGATATTGATAACATTGGAAAGGGCCATGCCGAAATTGTCCAGAAACTGTTCCTTCCATTCGTCAGGAGGGTTTCGGGCGATATCTCTCAGGGGTCGCTCCTTTCCGGTGAGGCGGGCGTAGAGGAGTTCCAGGGCCGGTCCTGAAAGGTAGGTTTCCACACATCCCTTCTTGCCGCAGTAGCACGGGTTTCCTCCGGGGTGCAGAAGGGAATGTCCCCATTCGCCCGCGATATGTTGAAGGCCCCGGTGAACCCGGCCATCGATGCAGATTCCTCCGCCCACGCCTGTCCCCATGATGACGCCAAACACAACGGAGTATCCTCTGGCGGCCCCCAGGATTGCTTCGGCCCGGGCAAAACAGTTGGCGTCGTTTTCCAGAACCACGGGATGTCCGATAATGGACTCGATATCCTCTTTCAGGGGTTTCCCGATGAGGCACTGGGTATTGCTGTTTTTCAGACGGCCCGTATCGGCGGAGAGGGCGCCCGGCGTGCAGATCCCGACGGTGAGACCGCCCGTGTAGCCTTCCGACATTTTGCTGAAGAGGTCCCGCAGGCGGCCCAGGATGTGGTCGTATCCCTTTTCCGCTTCGGTGGCCACCCGTTCACGCCGGATTACCTCCCCCCGGGAGGTGAGGGCGATCCCCTCCATCTTGGTGCCGCCCATATCGATTCCGATCCGGATCACGTCAGGCCTGATAGAGTTAGAGCCGGAAAAAACGGACCCCCAACCTGGTTGTTAACGCCGGTTCACGAGGAGCTAAAACTGGCAGGAAAGGTATACCCCGGGAGCGAGACGGTTTCCCTGTGGGATGAATCCCGGGACGAGGGAAAATGCCGGTTTACCGGCCCGGCTTCCGGTTTGCCTCTCGACTTTAGGCGTGAGAATAGACCGGCTCAGGTAAAAACCGGCGGCACCTCCTGTCATGACCAGGATGTCCACCACCCTCCCTTCCCGGATTTCGGAGACGATGCTCACGCCCAGGGCGAAGGCCGCCCCCGAAGCCGTTCCCAGGACCGTCAGGGCGGCTTCACCGAAAGAGTAATCGTACCCTCTCACCAGACGGTCAAACAGGACCGTTCCCCCCACGGATCCCACGGTTCGAAGGATGTGGCCGGCGGCGTCGTCCATGTCCAGATCGAGAGCATCGGCCGTCAGCATCCCGTAAATCCATCCCGCCCACCGGCCCTGAAACAGCATCATGGCGTCGCCGAAGGTGTAGTGGCGGGTGCCAAAAAGGCGGTGACCAATGACCGTTCCCAGGGGATAACCCGCCATGGAAAACAACACGTGAGGCTTTTCCCAGGCATTATGTTTCTCTTCGTAATCCTGTTGTTCCGGTGAATCTTCGTGCCACAGTCCGGCACCGCCGGGTTCTTCCGGTTCTTTCTGGATCAAATGGTGCAGCTGCCCCAGGGTGTAGGCTCCCAGCTCGGCCCAGAGGGACAGGGACCACGCCTGACCGTGGGAGGGGTGCCACCGGGCGTAAACCTTATCTCCCACGTAGGTGCCGGCGGGAACCGATGCCATAACGATCCAGGCCCACACCTTTCCCCTTTCCGCGTCCAGCTCCAACACGGTGTTCACGCCCCGGGCATAGGCCAGGCCCACGGCGGATCCCGCCCGCATCATCTGTGCCCGGGCGTGGGATATTTCCATGTTCTTTGTAACCCGGTAGGTGACGTAGTAGGAAACCCCCAGGGACATCATTTCCGAGCCCACATACCATTTAAAGTCCTTTGTATCCAGGACGTAGGGGATCATCCACCCGTAGATTGAGGCGGCGTAGAGCATGTTCTGGGCCACCAGGGGCCACCGGCCCGATTGATCCGGGAGGCGAGCCCGGGTACTCTGGAAGAGTTCCTCGATTGCCCGGGCGTCCTGGGCGGAGAGGCCAAGCGTTGTCCGGAGGGTGGTGAGCATTTCCCGTTCGTCTTCCGTGATGACGCCGTCCTTTTGGGCGGTCTCGTATGCTGACCGGTAGAGCTCCCCCGATTCGTGGGGAACCGCCTGACCCGCCACCCCCGTGAAGGGTGTGATGGCAAGGGCGATCATGCTCGCTTTGAGATTCACCATTTCCAGGGCCTCCAGGGGATCTGTTGGCGGGGGGCAGTTTTCCGGCCAAGGGCGGCGCTCAGTCCCGCACTGAACTGAAGGTACCTCGACATTCCCTGTCCCTGCAGGGCGGCCAGTCCGCCCGGGAAGGAAAGAAATGGGATACCAAGCTGGGTGAAAAAATCTTTCAATTCCAGGCGCAGCAGGAGGCGTTGGGAGAGGCGCACTTTCATCCCGACACCGAAAACAAAAAGAAGATCTTCCTCCCGGGAGACGGCCGCCATTCCCAGGGAGGTAAATCCGTGGGCGTGCCGGCTCCGCCGGAAGGAAAACTCTGCGCTTCCCATGAGGGTGGAGAGGGTAACGGAAGGGCCCCCGGTGTCGGGTGTCACCCGGGCCGCATCGTATTTCAGGTTGAAGCCATAGCGGCCGGAGAAATTCCATGTTCCATCGACGCCCACACCCCAGCCGCTGGTGAACTCCTGGCGGGGCATGAGAAGCCGGAGTCCCCCACCCACTTCAAAACGGGGAAGGGTCTCACGGTTCAGCGCTGCGAGTCCGGAGACGGATGTCAGGATGAGGACCGCCAGGAACCGCGGTCGAGGGGGGATCACGATTCCACCATCCTGAAGAATTCTTCCTCTGTCAGAATCGTGATACGCAGTTCTTTTGCCTTTTGAAGTTTGGACCCCGCGCCGGGGCCGGCGACCACATAATCAGTGTTCTTGCTGACCGAACCGGTGGCTCTTCCGCCGAGATTCTCCACCAATCGTTCGGCTTCCTGCCGGGTGAAACGCTTTAAAGCCCCCGTGAATACCACGGTCTTATCTGCCAGGACCTTATCCCGAGGGGGTCTGGTTCCGGCAGGGGACTTCAGGCGGACGCCTCCCTCGAGACACCGTTCAATCACCTTCCGGTTACCGGGATTGGCGAAGTATGTGATGACGGAATCGGCCACAATAGGCCCCACTTCTTCAATCTTTTCCAGCTCTTCCCTGGGAGCGCTTTTCAGGGCGTCAAGGGTTTTGAATTCCCGGGCTAACACGTTGGCCATATGTTCCCCCACATTCCGTATTCCCAGTCCGTAAACAAAGCGGGCCAGGGAAACGTTGCGGCTGGCATCGATGGCATTCATGAGGTTCCCGGCCGATTTTTCGGCCATTCTTTCCAGGGAGGCGATCTTATCGTGTGTCAGAAAGTAGATATCTGCAAAGCTTTTGAGAAGTCCTTTATCCACCATCTGGTTGATAAGTTTGGTTCCCAGTCCGTCGATATCCATGGCCCGTTTGGACGCAAAGTGTTGAATGCGCCCCTTCACCTGCGCCGGGCAGGCCACATTCTGGCATCGAGCCACCGCCTCCCCCGCCGGACGGACTACCGGACTCCGGCAGACGGGACAGGCGGAGGGGAGCGTGTATTTGCGCGTTCCCTTGGGGCGTTTTTCCCGGATTACCTTCACCACTTCCGGAATGACGTCCCCGGCCCGCTGAACCAGGACCGTATCTCCGATACGAACATCCTTTCGGTCGATTTCGTCCTGATTGTGCAGTGTGGCCCGGCTCACCACCACGCCGCCGACGGTGACGGGGTTGAGGTGAGCCACCGGTGTGATGGCTCCCGTCCGGCCCACGGAGGCTTCGATATCTTCCACGGTGGTGGTGGCCTGCTGGGCTTTGAACTTCCCTGCGATGGCCCAGCGGGGAGACCGGCTGCGGATGCCCAGCCGGCTCCGGTGGGCGAAACTGTCCACTTTAATCACGACGCCGTCGATTTCATAGGGGAGCGATTCCCGCTTTTGCTCCCACTCTTTGAAATATTGAATCACCTCCTGCTCACCGGGGCATTGCCGGACGTGGGGTTCCACGGGAAGGCCCCAGGCCCTAAAGGACTGGAGGGTTTCCCAGTGGGAAGAGAAGGAAATCCCCTCCCCGTACCCGAGTTCATAGGCAAAGAATTTGAGCGGTCTGGAGGCGGTGATGGAGGAATCGAGCTGTCTGAGACTCCCGGCTGCCGCGTTCCGGGGGTTGGCAAAGGGGGATTCGCCGTCCAAGGACCGCTGGCGGTTCAGCCGGGCGAATCCTTCTTTTTCCATGAAAACTTCCCCCCGGATGTCCACCACCGGAGGAATGGCCACGGCCTTCCCTTCACCGCGGTGGACCGCCCCGAGCCTTAGAGGAATTGAACGAACGGTTCTGAGATTCTGGGTGATATCCTCTCCGGTGAATCCATCTCCCCGGGTGGACCCGCTCACCAAAACGCCGTTTTCGAACGTCAGTTCCACGGCCAGGCCGTCGAGCTTCAACTCTCCCACATAGGAGACCTCCCCGGGTGAGACCAGGGCCCGTGTTACCCGGTCGTGGAAGGCGGCCAATTCCGTTTCGTCCATGGCATTTTCCAGACTGAGCATGGGGAGGCGATGGGTCACGGTTCCGAATTCTTCCAGGGGTGGGGCACCGACCCGCTGGGTGGGAGAATCGGGGGTGATCAGCTCCGGAAACCGGCTTTCCAATTCCACCAGTTCCCGGAAAAGGTCATCGTATTCCGAGTCGGAGATCTCCGGGTTGTCCAGCACATAATACCGGTAATTGTGGTATTCAATCTGCCGTCTCAGTTCGGAGATCCTTTTCTCTTCGGCCTTCACGTTTATTCCGGTGGCTCGTAATACTTGACCGGCTTCAGGGGGTGGATCGTAAAGGGGGCGATTTTGCCCGACTTATCCAGCGGAATGGCATAGAGGCGGAACCCCCTGGCCGCCGCCACAAGAAAATAGCTCACTACGTCGCCGGGATACTCCTCGGGATCGTAACGGAACAGGTAGCGGCCCCGGTAGGGGGTTAAGGGAATTTCCTGGTAGCTGGACATCCGGTCCGTCTTGAGAAAAATGGAAACCGTCTCCAGGGAATCCCCGGGTATGTCCACCACGACTTCCAGGTTGTAGGGTCGCCCCTTGAAAAAGGGGATGGGAGGGTGGTGGTAGAGTCTCTGCTTCAGGCTGAAGGTTGCCTTCAACAGACTATCGGCTGGCTGGGCGGTGACAGAACTGACGGAAACAAGAAGCGCGCTGATTATGGGGGGAATTATTTTCATTCGTCGACCCAGTCCATCCTTTAATGACGGTCATGCTTCGTCAGGCTCATGCTTCGTCAGGCTCAGCATGACCCTGAAACAATCGCACATTAATCACTTCGTGTTGAGGAAAGAGCTACGAAATAAGTTCTACCAGGCAGTTTTGAACGGAGAATGCCCTGCTGTGATCGAACTGGAACGAATTGTGTACGTAGTTGCCGGCGGCATCCACGTGATAGTGGACCCGGAAACGATCCTTTTGCCGGCAGATTTCCTTCAGTGCCGTTTCCAGGGCTTGAACGTCCTCCCGGGTGGAATAGAGGGCGAAGCTGGCCCTCACCATTCCCTGCTTGAGGTGATAAATCCGTTCCAGTTCTTCGGGGTCGTCACTGTGGGTGGTCTGGATCAGGTCATTTCCGATCATTTCCTTCACGTAGGGGTGGGCACAGAAGCATTCGTTTCGTACGGCAATATTGAAGTAGTCGTTCAGGATGGCGGCCACCAGCCCGTGATCCATCCCCATGACGTTGAACGAGATGGAAGCCGTCCGTTCGCACAGCCGGGGATCGGCTTCCCCGTACACGGTCACATCGGGAATCTTCTGGAGTCTGTCGAGGGCTTCCCCGATGAGGGCCTCTTCCTCTTTTCTTAAGAAATCCATTCCGATGCGATCCAGGATATCGATGGCCGTTGCCAGACCGATGGTTCCCGGAATGTTCGGGGTGCCGGCTTCTTCCCTGTCAGGGAACGTCGATTTCACCTCGTAGCTGTCCTTGAACACGTGTTCCACCATTCCCCCGCCCACCTCCTCCGGTTCCACCTGGCTCAGCAGGTCCTTTCTCGCGACGACCCCTCCTGGGGAGCCGGGCATATAGGTTTTATGACCGGAGAACGCAAGGGCGTCGATATTTCGTTGGGGATTGTCCGGCACGGTCATCCGTACCGGGATATGGGCCAGAAGCTGGGCGCCGTCCACAAGTAGGAGGGCGCCGTAGGCGTGGGCGATTTCGGCCGCCTCGTTGATGGGATTGATGATGCCGGTGACGTTGCTGACCCCCGTCATGGCCACGTAGTTGACCGTGTCCCGGTTTTCCTTCAGCATTGACTCCAGGGCTTGAAGGGAGACGCATCCCATTCTTCCGTTGGTAACCGTGACAGGAACATGAATAACCTTCTCCATATGTTTCCGGTGGGGAAGGTCGTTGGAATGGTGTTCCATAATGGTTACCAGGGCCGTCTTTCTTCCTGGACGGATATCCCGGAAGACCCGGGCCATCCGGTTGACGCCGGCGGTGGTACCGCTACCCGTAAAAAAGCAGGTATAGGTTTCCGGGTCGGCATTCACGAAGGAGAGAATGCGCCGGTGGGCCCATTCATATTCCCGCGTGGAGATCTTGGCCCCGAAGTGAAGGAGGCTGTGGGTGTTGGCGTAGTGCCTGAAGAAGCGGTTGACCACCTCATGGGCCGGTCTCATCATGAGGGTGGTTGCCGTGGAGTCCAGATAAACCCTCCGTTTTTTTTCGCCCGTGGCGAGACTGTAGGAGGTATCCAGACCGATAAAATCCCGGCGGATCTTTTCGTAAAGGGCCCGGCCGGAAAGGTGAGGGGAAGTCACGATACGGGAATTTACATGACCCCCTATTCCGGGTCAATCGGAAAGGGTCAGGGCCTTTCGAACGTGATGCAGCGGTGGTACCATTCTTCGTAGGAAATCCGCCCGTGAATGTAGTGATCGGCGGTACACCGGGCATCTCCCGTACAGATGACGGGAGGTATTCCCCGCCCGGGCGAATGCAGCAGGGCCACGAAAAGGTCGGGAGGCCGGCGGAAATACCGGCTTAGATTCAACATGGCGCTGAAGGCGAAACCGAGCCCTTCCGTTTCCCGGTTCCTGTCCACCCGGATGTCCACCTGGAAGACCTTGCCTCTCTGGGGATGGCGGTATACGCGGGCGCCGAGGAATTCCGGGCTGTCCGGAAACCGTTTGAAATAGTGGGGTGTCATTCCCACAATCTGTTCATCGGAAAACTTCGGTCCACCGGCGACGGCTGCAGAGAGAAAAACGACGGCGAGAATCCCCGCTGTCACGTTAGATCCACCCCATCCTTTCGTACCATCGGGCCGTTTCCGGGATGCCCTGCTCCGCAGAGACGACCGGTTCAAACCCTAATTCACGGCGCATTTTTCCCCCGTCGCATAACCAGGCGGTCTGGATAAGTTCCCGGTATTTCGGGAGATTGAAAAAAGAGGTCTTGCCCGTGACGTACTGGAGTCCGTGGAGAACGGAAGAAGCCAGGAAGAAAGGCGTCACCGGCATCCGGAGGGTCACCGTCCAGGAGTTGACGGCACCCTTGATGATCTTTTCCACATCCAGCCAGGTGGCAACGGGATTCCCGTCATCGATGTAATAGAACCCGTCCCGGGCTTCCTCCCGGGTGGCCACCATGATCAGGGCTCTTGCCACATCCAGGACATGCACCACGGTGACGTAGCGGTCCCGGAAACCGAGGTTGAATTGCAGATGCCGTTTCACCATCCGGAAAAAGGGGAGCACTCCCCGGTCCCGGGGGCCGTAGACAATGGGGGGGCGGACCGCCACCACATTCACTCTGTCCCGGCAGTCAAGAACGGCCTGTTCGCCCAGATACTTCGATTTTCCGTACAGGGAGATGGGATGGCTGGGATCCTCTTCGGTGAGCGGGTGGTCGGGAGTGGTAGGGCCTCCGGCTGCCAGGGAGGAGACATAGACGACCTTTTTGACTTCCCGGCCGTGTTTAAGGATCGCATCCATGAGGTTGCGGGTGCCCACGTGGTTGGTTTCATCGAACTCCCGGAACGACCGGGCCGCCACCTTCCCGGCTAAGTGGAACACGTACTCCTGGTCCCGGAGAGCATCTTTGAGGGAAGCGGGATCGCGGACATCCCCCGTTGCCAGGCGGATGGCTTTGCCTTCCAGCCACCTCAGGGAACTCGAGGTCCGCACGAGGGCGGTCACGTCGTGTCCCTCCTTTAGAAGGGCATCAACCAGATGGCTGCCGATAAAGCCCGTGGCACCGGTCACAAGCGACTTCATCCATGCTCCTGACACATCGACCAGTAATTCAAATTGCAAAATGAAAAGTGCAAAACCGTCATTTTCTTAGGTCCGGGATTTCGCGGTTATGATTGATTTGGCAACGATGTTGGAGATTTCCGAGGCTTCCGAGAGAAGAGTGGTGATTCGGGTTTCTTGAGCCATTTCTAATTTCCCGATCAACCGAAGCCAGTAAAGGGACTCTCTCAACTCTTTGAGGACCAGTTGAGGTTTGTGGATAAAATCGTTCTGACTCTCGGTTGCACAGGCTTCCTCATAGTTTGCGCCCGCTGAAGTAATGGATCGGATAATTTGCATACTCACATGCCGCCCTGCAAGAGAGTTGTCAATAGAGCCTGTTGTATTGACAACATGGGTGGCCAGATTCATGAGGCGGTCGGAGAGGTCTGCTGGCTCAAGATTCTTCAATTTTCATTTTGCATTGAACGCTGTTCAAATTTCTTTCTCATAAACCCGGTACCGTTTATACACTTCGATCCCGAGTCTCTCGAGGACTCTCCGCATGGGCGTATTGGATTCCAGGATCCACGACATCTCCCCCCACCGGTATCCTTTCTTGAGTCCTGTCTCCATGGTCCGGTAGTACATGGCGGCATCCAGGCCGCGGTGACGGTACCCCTTGATGACGCCCATAATGAAGACCCGGAGACCGTCAATTCTTCGTCTGTGCCACAGGATCTTGAGAAGGCCAAGAGGGAACAGCCGTCCGTTGGCATATTTCAGGGCCTGATTGATATCGGGCAGGGTAACGGAGACGCCCACGGGGGTGTCGTGATCTTCCGCGATCAGCACCAGATCGGGATCCACGATCAATTTCAGATCTTTGGCAATCCTGTGGATTTCATCCCTCGTGAGGGGAACCGACCCCCAGTTTTCGGACCACGCCTGGTCGTGAATCCGGTGAATCCGCTCCACCTCGGCATCAAAATTCTTCATATTCAGCGTCCGGATGCGGATTTCATGTTTCTCCTCCATCAGTTTCTGTGCCCGGACGAGTCTTTCGGGAATAGATGGGGGGGCTTCGATATAATAGGCGAGAAGATCCTGGGCCTTCTGGAATCCGTAGCCGGTGACAAGCTTTTCATAATAGGGGGGGTTATAGGTCATCATCACCGCCGGAGGCCGGTCGAATCCCTCCACCAGCAGGGCGGCCTCGTCGTTAATGGTGAAGTTCATGGGCCCCCGTATCCGCGTGAGGCCCCTTTCCGACAGCCACTGGCAGGCCCGGTCAAACAGAGCTTTGGCAACGGAGGCGTCATCGATGCACTCAAAGAAGCCGAAGAATCCCGTGTTGTCGTGATACGTTTCCAGATGGCGGGTATACCGGATGGCGGCAATCCGTCCTGCCGGCTCGCCGTCGGCGTACGCCATAAACAGTTCGGCGTCGGAATGTTGAAAGAAGGGATTTTTCTTCCGGTTGAGAAAGGCCAGTCTGTCTATGATGAGCGGGGGTACCCAATTGGAGTCCCCCGCATAGATTTTCCATGGGAAGGTGACGAAACGTTTATGTTCGCGCCTCGTGCGGACAGGTTGAACCTTGATCACGGCCTGGAGTCAAATTTACGGTGATGGAACAAAAAAAGCCCCGGTGTTTCCCGGGGCTGGTGACGGGTATGTCACCGGTCAAAAGGTAAGTCTGAGGGAGTTTTGCACTGCCCGGATGATCAGGAGGGCATCGGCGCCGCCCACCGTGCCCGCCGGATTGAATTTGCCGGTAACCAGGTCGGCTTTCATAATCCCCCGTTCGGCGCAGAGGGCCATAGCCGGGTAGGCATAATGACTGCTGGCAACATCGGAAAAGCGGGAGGGGGTTTCGCCAAAATAGCGGGTTTCCAGCTCCGGGTCCCGGGTGACGGCCACCAGGATTCTCGCCACCGCCTTGGCATAGCCCGCCCGGGTGAGGGGTTCGGAAGGGTAGAACCTGCCGTCCGGATCGGGCTCTAAGATGCCCAGGTCTATGGCGTCCTTTATCCACCTTTCCGCCCATGTCCCCGCAACGTCAGGCGGCAGGGGCGCACTGGCCGTGGCGGCCATCTGTCCGGGGGTCTGAAAAGCGGGGGTATCCTCCGGAAGGAAACGTTCAAAAACCTCGGGCAGCTTCAGTTCTTCAATCAGAAGAACGGCCAGGTCGGCCCGGGTGATTTTCGGTTGAAGGGCAATCTTCTTGCCCGCCAGCGTTCCCGGTTGGGCCCTCACGATTTTCTGGGAGAGGGACCACTTTTCATCGGCTCTCGCCGCATAGTCTCCCTTTCTTTCCACGAGTTTGCGAAACTCGTTTTCCGCCAGGGAGAAATCGTAGTTCTCGAGATAGGCCACCCCCAGATAGTAGGTGGCTCCCTCGTGGTCGGGCTTCAGTTTCAGGGCCCTTTCGAATTCGTTCCTTGCCCTTTTCAGCCAGTTCTTTACCTCCTCTTTATGGGCAATCCACAACCGGCCGGCCAGGACATGAACGTCGGGGTTTTTCTTGCCCCTGTCCAGGGCCCTGTCCATGAGCTTCCGTCCCTGTTTCAGGTCCCCACTGAGGCCTGTGGCGAGCCCCAGACCGGCCCAGCCCGGGGCGAATTTCTTGTCCAGATCCACCGACCGCTGGAAGCTGCGGATGGCGGATGCAAAGTCTTCGTCGTCCAGGTACCGCAGTCCCGCCCGGTAGTGGTACTCGGGCGTATCGACGTCGGATTCCGGTCTCACCTTGGGACCGCACTGATAGAGGATGAGCAACAGGGGCAACAGTACGATCACGGAAAGTGTTTTTTTCATGGAAGACTCCTTCGGTTGGATCTTGCTACCGGGAATATAACCGCTTACAACTGGAAATGAAATACCTTATGGCCGCCGGGTTGACCCAGGTCACAGAGGGGGGGTTGCCGTTTCTTTTTCCTTTCGCTCCCCTCGCCCCCTGCAAGTCTGGATCTCCCAAAGGCGAC
>JBHIEY010000077.1:0-8004 GCA_046861835.1 Fidelibacterota bacterium
CTGAAGACCACGGCAGCCGCCTATGAGGAGCTGTACCGGAAAAGGACGAACCGGGTTCTGGTTACCGCCGTGACGTCGGTATCCCTTGAGGAAAAGGAATACGAGGAAATTCGCCGCCGTTTGGAGTCGTCTCTGAACAAGGGGATCGACATGAAAACAAAAGTGGATTCCCGTCTGATCGGGGGCATCAAGTTGAGGATTGGCAACACCTTTCTTGACGGATCCGTTTCCAACCGTCTGGAAAGATTGAGAGATTCCCTGGTGTAGGCAACCTATGGCGATTAAGACCGCCGAGATTACAGCCCAGCTCCGGGAACTGATTGAACAGTTCGACATCACCGTCGACGTGTCCGAGGTGGGTGAAGTCATTCAGGTGGGGGACGGCATTGCCCGGGTCCACGGCCTGGAAAACGTGATGTCGAGTGAACTGGTGGAATTCACCAACGGCGTCTTTGGAATGGCCCTGAATCTCGAAGAAGACAGTGTGGGGCTCGTTCTTTTTGGCGAAAGTCACAAGGTCAGGGAAGGGGATCTGGTCAAGCGAACCGGTCGCGTGGTGGAGATCGGCGTGGGCAAGGAAATGCTGGGCAGGGTGGTGAACCCTCTGGGTTATCCTCTCGATGGAAAAGGGGAGATCAGGCCGTCTGAGACCTGGCCCATCGAACGGAAAGCCCTGAACGTTCTTGCCCGACAGCCCGTGAAGGAGCCCCTTCAGACCGGCCTGAAAGCTATCGACTCCATGATACCCATTGGGAGGGGACAGAGGGAACTCATTATTGGCGACCGCCAGACCGGGAAAACGGCCCTGGCCGTGGACGCCATTATCAACCAGCGGGGCACTCATGAAGGCGATTCGCCGGTCTACTGCATCTACGTCGCCATAGGCCAGAAGGCATCCACGGTGGCCAAAGTGGTGGCCGATCTGGAAGCCAACGGTGCCCTGGGATACACCACCGTAATCGCCGCCAACGCCTCTGACCCGTCGCCGCTGCAGTTTATTGCCCCCTATGCCGGGTGTACCCTGGGGGAGTATTTCCGGGACAACGGTATGCATGCCCTGGTGGTTTACGACGACCTGTCGAAACACGCCGTCTCTTACCGCCAGATGTCGCTGCTGTTGCGGCGCCCTCCGGGACGGGAGGCCTATCCCGGGGACATCTTTTACCTCCACAGCCGTCTTCTTGAGAGGGCTTCCAAACTTAATGACGATCTGGGAGGCGGATCCCTCACGGCCCTCCCGATCATTGAAACCAAAGAGGGGGATGTGGCCGCCTACATCCCCACCAACGTCATCTCCATCACCGATGGTCAGATCTATCTGGAACCGGGCCTGTTTTACTCCGGCGTCAGACCTGCCATTAACGTGGGAATATCGGTATCCCGGGTGGGGGGCAATGCTCAGATAAAGGCCATGATGCAGGTGGCAGGGTCCCTCCGCCTGGACCTTGCCCAGTTCAGGGAACTGGAGGCGTTTGCCAAGTTTGGGTCCGATCTCGATCCCGTTACCCGGAGACAGCTCACCCGGGGGGAACGGCTGGTGGAGATCCTCAAGCAGGATCAATACGTTCCCATGCCGGTGGAAAAGCAAGTGGCCATCCTGTTTGCCGGGACAGAGGGATATCTGGACCGGCTGAGCCTGGAGGAAACGAGGAGGTTTGAAGAGCAGTTTCTTTCCTACCTGGAGGCTTCCCATGGAAAGATTCTTGAGTCCATCGCCACGGAAAAAGAGATTTCAGAGAAGACGGAAAAGGAATTGAGATCGGCCATCGACACGTTCCTGAAAGGATTTGCCATCGGTGATGATGTTCCTCACGAGGAGGTGACCGGCGGTGATGGGGACGCGGAAAAGAAAGATTGACCTGTGGCCAGCCTTAAGAAACTTCGCCAGCGAATCGATGCCGTGACGGGAATCAGCCAGGTGACCCGGGCCATGAAAATGGTGGCCGCGGCCCGCCTGAAGAAATCGCAGAGGAATATCCTGCAGGCCAGGCCCTATGCCTTCCGGATCAATGATGTTCTCAGACACCTGCTTCCCACCATCGACCGCAGTCTCAACCGTCTCCTGGAAGTTCGTTCCCCGGAGCATATCGGTTTCGTTATTATTACGGCGGATGGGGGACTGTGCGGAAGTTTCAATGCCAACATTATTCAGGCTGCCCTCGAGACCCTGCACGACACCGACCGTGAGAAGGTAAAACTCATATGCGTGGGCAAGAAGGGAAGGGAGTTTTTTCGACGCAGGGGCTACACCGTCATCGGGGAATACGTGGGGTTCTGGAGGGACCTTAATTTTCGCCACGCGGTTTCCATCGTGGATCAAATAAGGCATCTGTACGTGGCCCATGACCTGGACCAGGTGGTGGTCATATTCAACGAATTCAAGAGCGTATTGCGGCAGGATGTGGTGAAGCTTCAATTTCTCCCCCTGGTGGTGGAGGAGGAGAATCATGAGGCGGGGCTTTCCCGGGCAGGGCGGGATTACCTTTTCGAGCCGTCGCCCGCCGAGATTGTCAATTCCCTGGTTCCCCTGCACCTTAATGTTCAGATGTGGCGGTTTCTCCTGGAATCCAATGCGGCCGAACAGGCGGCCCGTATGACGGCCATGGAAAACGCCACCGAAAACGCCAGGGAGATGATCAGGGACCTTACCCTTACGCTAAACCAGTTGAGGCAGGCCGCGATCACCAAGGAGATTCTGGAGGTGGTCAGCGGTGCGGATGCTCTGAAACTGGGGAGAGAATGATGGTCGACGCGAAGGCGAAAACCCGGGGCAAGATCAGTCAGATCATGAGCGCCGTTGTGGATGTGGAATTCGAGAACGGGCATCTCCCGGATATCTACAACGCTCTCGAGGTCAAAAGAGCCGACGGATCTGTCCTGGTGCTTGAGGTGGCACAGCATCTGGGAGACTCCAGTGTCCGGACAGTGGCCATGGATACGACTGACGGTCTCGCCCGGGGCATGGAAGTGACGGATACGGGCAAGCCCATCACGGTCCCCGTGGGACCGGAAACCCTGGGGAGAATGTGGGATGTGACGGGCAATCCTATTGATGAGAAGGGACCGCCCGGGACCGACTTGAGGTGGCCCATTCACCGGTCCGCACCGTCCCATACGGAACTCAGTACGGAAACGGAGATTCTGGAGACCGGCATCAAGGTAATCGACCTCCTTGAGCCCTACCTGAAAGGGGGCAAGACCGGACTGTTTGGTGGCGCCGGCGTGGGGAAAACGGTTATCGTGATGGAACTGATCCACAATATTGCCACGGAGCACGGAGGGGTGTCCGTCTTTTGCGGAGTGGGGGAGAGAACCCGGGAAGGGAACGACCTCTGGCTGGAAATCAACGAGTCGGGGGTGGTGGACAAAACGGCCCTGGTATTCGGTCAGATGAACGAACCTCCGGGTGTCAGACTGAGGGTCGGTCTTGCGGGTCTGACCATGGCCGAGTACTTCCGGGACGAGGGACGGGACGTCCTGGTCTTCATCGACAATATCTTTCGATTTGTCATGAGCGGATCTGAAGTATCGGCGCTTCTGGGAAGAATGCCGTCGGCCGTGGGTTACCAGCCCACCCTTTCCACCGAAATGGGTGAGCTCCAGGAACGAATTACCTCTACGACTCGGGGATCCATCACATCGGTGCAGGCCGTCTATGTTCCTGCCGATGACCTGACCGATCCTGCGCCGGCCACAACCTTCGCCCATCTGGATGCCACCACCGTGCTGTCCAGACAGATTTCCGAGCTGGGCATCTATCCGGCAGTCGATCCCCTCGATTCCACATCGAGGGCCCTCGATCTCCGGATTATCGGGGACCGCCATTACCGCGTGGCCAAGCGGGTTCAGGAAATCCTTCAGAAGCACAAGGACCTTCAGGACATCATTGCCATCCTCGGCATGGAAGAGCTTTCGGAGGAAGATAAGACCGTTGT
Organism: Fidelibacterota bacterium; assembly: GCA_046861835.1. Taxonomy (GTDB): domain Bacteria; phylum Fidelibacterota; class Marinisomatia; order Marinisomatales; family S15-B10; genus JBHIAI01. The sequence continues at coordinate 3,936 of JBHIEY010000077.1, forward strand.
GAGAAGGGCCCGCCGGATCCAGAGATTTCTCTCCCAACCTTTCTTTGTGGCGGAACAATTCACGGGCAAGTCAGGCCGCTACGTGAAACTGGAAGACACCATCGACGGATTCGAAAGACTGGTGGCAGGGGAATTTGACGATCTTCCCGAAAGAGCCTTTCTGTATGCAGGCAAGATTGATGAGGTCGTGGAGAACGCCAGGAGAATGCAGGAAGAATCGTGACCTTTCATCTTTACATAGTGACGCCCACCCGGGAACTGGATATGGGTGAGATCACCTACCTTCGGGCTCCCGGTCTGGACGGTCTGTTCGGCATCATGGCCGAGCATACGCACGCCCTCTTCGCCGTTGATGTGGGAGAAGTAAAAGTGGTGCGGGATTCCGAAAACATCTATTTTGCCACGAGTGGGGGCTATCTGGAAGTCACCGGCAGTGAGGCACAGCTTCTGGTGGAGACGGTGGAACGGGCCGATGAGATTGATATTGTGCGGGCGAAAGACGCCCGGGAACGGGCCCGGAAGCGGCTGTCGGAGAGAGAGAAAGCCCTTGACCGGGAACGGGCCCTGGCGGCGCTGGCCCGGGCGACCAACAGGTTAAGGATCGCACAGAGAATCGGGTCATAGGGCCGGAACGACACAGGGAGGTGCTGAAGAGAACCCACACCTGCGGTGATCTGACAAGAAAAGATGTGGACACTTCCGTCGTCTTGAGTGGCTGGGTTGCTTCCACCCGGGACCACGGGGGACTCATTTTTGTGGATCTGCGCGACCGGTACGGTGTCACTCAACTCGTGTTCGGTACCGGGGATACAGGGGAGGCCTTTCAGAAGGCGAGAAAACTTTCCATGGAGGACGTGATCAGCGTGAAGGGAACCGTCCGGGCCCGGAAGAAAGGGGCCGTAAATCCTCATATCCCGACAGGCGAAATCGAGGTGGCGGTGGATGAACTTGAGGTTCTCAACGAAGCGGCCCCCCTTCCCTTTCAGGTGAGTGACCGGGAAAGCGCCACGGAGGAGTTGAGGCTGAAGTACCGCTATCTGGAATTGAGAACGCACGAGCTTCAGGATTTCATGCTGATCCGCCACCGGGCGAACCAGGCTGTCCGGGGCCACCTCTCCCGTGAAGGGTTTGTGGAGATCGAAACGCCCTTCCTGATAAGGTCGACACCGGAGGGAGCCAGGGACTACCTGGTCCCGAGCCGTGTGCATCCGGGGAGGTTCTACGCCCTCCCCCAGTCCCCCCAGACCTATAAGCAGCTCCTCATGATTTCGGGGTTCGACAGGTATTTTCAAATCGTTAAGTGCTTCAGGGATGAGGATTTCCGGGCCGATCGCCAGCCGGAATTCACGCAGATTGACATAGAAATGTCGTTCGTCGATGAAAGCGATGTCCGGAAAGCGGTGGAAAAGCTGGTCGTCCGGGTCTTCAAGGAGGTTATTGGCATCACGCTGGGTGTTCCCTTTCCCGTTCTCTCATTCCGGGAAGCCGTCGAGACCTATGGAACGGACAGACCCGATGTAAGATTCGACCTTCCCCTTCTGGATCTGTCACCTTACTCCGGTGAATCCCATGCGGACATATTGAAGTCGGCCGAATGCGTGAGGGGGATAAAGGTGGATGACGGCGGACGGTTTTCGAGGAAGGTGATTGACGAACTGTCGGCCCGGGTCAAGGACTATTCTCTTCAGGAAGGGAAACATCCTCTTGGCGGTCTGGCGTGGATGCGATGCCGGGAGGGGGATCTCTCCGGGGGTGTCTCCAAGTTTTTCCCCGGAGATCTCCGGCGCCGCATGATACGAGAGTTGGATCTCAAGGAGGGGGCGCTCCTTCTGGCGGCGGGGGGTGAAGAAAGGACGGTTCTCGAAGCCCTGGGAAACCTGAGACTGGAGATGGCTCGGAGACTGGATCTGATTCCCGGGGAGAGGGGAAAAGCCTCTCCCCTATTTGCGCCCGTATGGATCGTCGATTTTCCCCTGTTTGAGTGGAATGAAAAGGGGAAGGGGTGGACATTCAAGCATCATCCGTTCACGGCTCCCCAACCGGAGGACCTTCCGCGCCTGGAGTCGGACCCGGGATCGGTTCGCTCCCGGGGGTACGATCTTGTGATTAACGGCCTTGAAGTGGCGGGGGGATCCATTCGAAATCACGACCCTGACATTCAGATGAAGATTTTCAACATCTTGGGTATTTCCAAGGAGGACGCCCGGGACAGATTCGGTTTCCTTCTGGAGGCCCTGACCTATGGGGCCCCTCCTCATGGAGGGATTGCTTTCGGTTACGACCGTCTGGTGATGTTGTTGGCCGGAACCCACCAGATCCGGGACGTGATCGCCTTTCCCAAGACCACACGGGCCCTCTCCTTGATGGACGGATCACCCAGCGAGGTGTCGAAAGAGCAGCTCGATGACCTAGGGATCCGTCTTAAGCGATAATCCGGGTGAAAAAGAAAGCGGTGGCCCCGCGGGCGCGGGACCACCGCTCTTGCCATGTGGGAGGGTTCGTCAGTTGCCTAACGGAGCAGGATCATCTTTCTCGTCTGCACGAAGACTTCGGAGGAGGATTCCTCCCCGCTGGACCGGGCCGTGATCCGGGAGATGTAGATTCCCGAAGCCACGGGATTGCCTGCTTCGTCTTTTCCGTCCCAATTCAGCCGGTAATAACCGGCATCCTGGGATCGATTTACCAGGGTTGTGACTTTCCGGCCCAGGGCGTCGTACACGATCAAGGTGACATCACTCCGCATGGGCAGTCCGTAGCGGATCGCTGTGGAGGGGTTGAAGGGATTGGGGAAATTCTGAGTCAGTTCGAACCGCGTGGGAATCTGGACCCCTTCCTGTTCGGATATCCCCACCGTTTGCTGGGGAGCATATTCACTCTCGTTTCCGTTGAAATCGGTGGCTGTCACCGTGTAGTAGTAGGTCTGCCCGGGATTGACGTCCGTGTCGACAAAAACGGTATCTATGGTGTAACCGTACGGTTCATCCGGTTCGAATCCCAGACTCAGCCCCCGGTATACGGTGTAGTAATCCATATCCTCTTCCGGATTGGGTAACCACGTCAGCTGGTTACCCTCGGTCACACGGGTTACCGTCAGTCCGCCCGGCACCCGTGGTGCCAGGTTATCCACGGAGTATCCGCTTACAGGTTCGGAATCGAAGAAAGTCCAGGGATCGAACGTGTGAGCCGTTACCCGGAATGTGGACCAGAAATTACCCATGGGCCCGGTGACCTGATTGGAGTCGACCAGGGTGGGTGCCACGAAGGCGTATCCTTCAAAGCCGTGAAACGGCACGGTGGCGATGAAGTCCCACAGGGGCGGATGGTCGTCGCCGCCTCCGCCGTCGTCACCGCCGTTACCACCGTGAGGGACCTCGCGCCAGATGCTGAATTTGGTCCAGACACCGAATTCACCCGGATCTCCGGGCGACCAGACGATTCTCACGCGTCTGCCCTGATCGTGGGGAACGTCAACCACGGCGTGGATAACGGGCCCCAAAACCCGCTTGTGCGTGAGGGCTACATCGAGCCAGACCGTGTCACCGGATGCCACGAATACCTCGAAGGATTCCGGATGATAACGCTCGGCGAAAACATCCACCCAGAAGGTGTCGCTGGGAACCTCCATAAAGAAGTACCCTTCGGGTCCCGTGACGGCATCGGCAAAGTAGTTCTCACTCGATGCGAACACCATGGCCCCGATGATGGGATCCTCCGTCTCGGCGTCGAAAACTACGCCCTCGATGGCCGCATCAATGACGAGAGGCTCGATGAGGAAGTCGTAAACGACGCTGTCGTTTTCAATGACGATGGAGTCTGCCCAGTCGCCCGTGTATCCTTCCTTCCAGGCCGCCGCCCAGTAAACGCCGTTGGGCAGGGGGAAATGATAGTATCCGCCGCTATCGGTTAGCGTGTAATCCCAGTAGTCCTCGCTCTCCACATAGACTTCGGCTTCAGGCACCGGGATTTCGGATCCGGGTTCATAGACATGTCCCGAAAGCGATCCGTCGAATGAGAGGGGATCGAGATAGATATCCAGGGTAATGATGTTATCGCTGATCACCACATTGCC
>JBHIEY010000248.1:0-2171 GCA_046861835.1 Fidelibacterota bacterium
TCGAATGAAGTCTCCAACGAAGACACCCATGAGGGTGGTCGCGATGGCCGGAACCGTGCTCAGAAGCCCCTCGGGATCGAATGGGATGCCGCCGACGGTGTACATGTGGGGTGCGCCGAGAAGCGCGAGATCAAGGTATCTCACCAGGTTTCCCTCGAGGGTCAGATCCCCCTTGCCGTATCCGGGGACCGGCACCAGGAGCATCACAAGCCAGTATCCTGCCAGCAGTCCAACGGTCACCGCCGCACGCCCTCTTTTCCCAACAGCAATGACGGTAACCCCGGCGAACAGGTAGCAGAGAGCGATCCGCGGCAGGACCCCCATGATACGGATGGTTTCAAAACGCCGCACGATGTCGCTTAATTGAAATGAGGACCCAGGTTCCGGAGTGGCGAAGGGAATATTGAAAGGATAACCGGCAAGGAAAAGCCCCAGTCCGAAAATGATCGCGGTTCGGCGCACCACTTTCAGGTAAAGGTCCTTGGGGGACATCCCTTCGGAAAGGTGCTTTGAGAAGGAAAACGACATGGCCACTCCCACAATGAAAAGGAAAAAGGGAAAGACCAGGTCCGTGGGGGTCCATCCGTGCCAGGTTGCGTGCCGGAGCGGAGGGTAAACATGGCTCCAGCTGCCCGGCGTATTCACCAGTATCATGGTGGCGATGGTCATTCCCCTGAAGGCGTCCAGGGAGAGGAGGCGTCCGCGGCCGGGGGACGGAACGGTTCCCGTTCCCGCCGCGAGGTTCTTCTCACGGTCCAACGTGAACTTCCTCAGGGTTTGTCGATAAAAAAATCATCCGCCGCACGGACAAATTTATCTGGAAGCCCATAACCCGTTCACGTACATTAATTCACCGTCCAGAGACGCCAGGAGATATCGTTGACGGGCACCCATAATATAACCTTGCCAGGGAGGAATAGCAGTGTTAGTCATCGTGAAAGAAGATTATGATTCACTATGCAAGGAGGCCGCTCAGATTGTTATCGACAGATTGAGGAGAAAACCGAACCTTGTTCTCGGTCTGGCCACCGGAAGCACCCCGCTCGGCCTTTATAAGGAGTTTGTCAGGCTCCACAAAGAAGAGGGGCTGGACTTCTCGCAGGTCATCACGTTCAACCTGGACGAGTACGTCGGGCTGAAACCGGATCATGACCAGAGCTACCACCATTTTATGTGGAAAAACCTCTTTGAACATATCAACATCAATCCCGCGAATGTCCACATCCCGCAGGGGATGTTCGGGGAGGCACGGATCGGCACTTCTGAGACGGATCACAAGATCGAACTGTACTGCCAGTGGTACGAGGACGAGATCAAACTGGTCGGAGGGATTGACCTGCAGATTCTCGGAATCGGCTCAAACGGGCACATCGCATTCAACGAACCGGGTTCCTCCCTGGGTTCACGAACCCGCATCAAGACCTTAACGGAAGAAACGAGACAGGACAATTCGAGGTTTTTTGACACCATTGACGAAGTCCCGAAGTACGCCATCACGATGGGCATTGGGACGATCATGGATGCCAAAGAAGTTATCCTCCTTGCCAACGGGGAAGGAAAAGCCGATGCGGTGGAAGCTTCTGTGGAAGGACCGATCACGGCCATGTGTCCGGCTTCCATGCTCCAGATGCACAGGAAAGCCATCATCATCATCGACAAGAAAGCGGCGTCGAAATTGACAGGAAAGTTTGCCTACTACGGTTAAAGGAGAGACCATGCATATCTGTATTTTTGAAGACCGGGAGCTTGAAAACCTTCAGCCCCTTGTCCATTTCAAACCCGTTTATGATCTGATGTGTGGCATGACAACGCTGAGACAGAAGATCGTCAGACTTTTCTCCAATGCATCGGTGACACTCCACGTTCGAAGTTATCTTGCCGGGGTATTGCGGCGTGACTGCGGGGATTGCCTCGTGAACGAAATCCCTTCCCATGCCGGTGAGGTACTCTTCATCAACGGAAGGGTTCTGGCGGATCCCTCCTTTCCCGACAGGGTCAAGTATGACGGTACGGACTCCGTCTATTCCCGCGACGGCGTGGCCGTGGCCGCATGGCTTTCCGGCAAGAATCTCGAGAACGTCGGTGACCTGTTGCAGTCCCGCGTTCTGTCCCTCTCTGACTTCTCCGGTCTCGAAGAAAGGAATCTGGAAGTCCCCCTGGTGACATATCCG
>JBHIEY010000249.1:0-2167 GCA_046861835.1 Fidelibacterota bacterium
GTGCCCCGCGTTCACCTACACCATGTTTCACGGCACTAACGGCGGTTTTCGTTCAGGTCGATACTGCTGGTTCGTAGCAGGAACGTTCCGGGAGGGACCGCCCCAATGCAGTCCACCCGACACCATAGACGATTGCTCCCACTGCCGGTTTTTCAAGCGAGTTCAGCAGGAGGAAGGGGACAACTTCGTTCTATAAGGAAAACGGCATGAAATACTGGCGAATCCCGCTCGATACGGAGGAGCTTCGGCTCCCCAGAGGGGATGTCCACATCATCGAGGATCGCTGCAAGGGGTGCGGATTCTGCGAGGAGTACTGCCCCCGGGATGTCCTGGCGATGTCCACCCGGTTCAACCGTAGCGGCTACCACTATCCCGAAGTGGTCAAGAAGGGGGAATGCGTTAACTGCCGTCTGTGTGAAATCCTCTGTCCCGAGTTCGCCATTTTTTCCACGGAACAATGAAAGCCGATCCCGTCAACGTGGCCACCGGAAGTTATTTCATGGATGGTGATCACGCCTGCGCAGAGGGGGCCATTGCCGCCGGATGCCGGTTTTTTGCCGGTTATCCCATCACGCCATCAACGGAAACTGCCGAGCGCATCGCCCGTCGTTTTCCTCGATTGGGCGGCATGTTCATTCAGATGGAAGACGAACTGGCTTCCATGGCGGCGGTGGCCGGTGCCGCCTGGGCGGGAACGAAGGCCATGACCGTCACATCGGGCCCCGGCTTCTCCCTTATGATGGAGAATATCGGTCTCGCCGCCATGATGGAAACCCCCTGTGTCGTGGTGAACGTCCAGCGGGGAGGGCCTTCAACGGGCCTGCCCACTCTCACCGGGCAGGCCGATATGATGCAGGCCCGGTGGGGCTCTCACGGGGACTATGAGATCATTGCCCTGAGTCCCAATTCGCCCCAAGAGTGTTTCGACCTGACCATCACCGCCTTCAACCTGGCAGAACGGTACCGGATCCCCGTCCTCTTCATGATGGATGAGTGCGTGGGCCATATGACCGAAAAGGTGGTCATCCCTCCCCCCGATGAGATTGAGATCATTCCCCGCAGGTACTACCGCGGAAAGAAGCGCCCGTACCGGCCCTTCAAGTTTGACGGTCAGGGAAAACCGGCCCCCATGGCGAGGGCCGGGGACGGTCACCGGTTTCACATCACGGGGCTGACCCATGACGAACGGGGATACCCCGTCATCAACGCCGAGGCGCAGGACAAGAATGTCCGCCATCTGGTGAACAAGATTCGCGACCATGTGGAGGAGATACAGATCCTGGATGAGGAAGACGTGGACGACACCGATGTGGTCGTTGTCTCCTACGGCATCTCGTCGCGGGTCGCCCTCAGGGGGGTGGAAATTGCCCGGAACCAGGGAATCCGGGTGGGAATCCTCCGGTTGATCACCGTCTGGCCATTTCCGGAAAGACGGATCCGTCATCTGGCGGAGCGGGTGAGGGCCTTTGTGGTGCCGGAGATCAATTTGGGCCAGATCGTTTTTGAAGTGGAACGGGCGGCAGCGGGCAAAGCCAAAAGCATCCTGGTTCCCCATGCAGGCGGCTGGGTACACGATCCCCGGGACATCGCCAGGGCGATCGAAGAGGGAGCGGCATGACGGAAGAAGAAAGAGAGTTTACCGACACATTGACCATTCCAGAACCCGGGGAGGAACTCCCCCATCCCATGGAGGAATTCCTCAGGACGGAAAGACTGCCCCACGTCTGGTGCTCGGGATGCGGAATCGGGACGGTAGTAACGGCCTTTATCTCCGGACTTCAGAAGTCTGGACTGGATCCCAGGAAGGTGGCGGTCGTTTCCGGAATCGGATGTTCCGGCCGGGCGGCAGGGTACCTTCGCCTCGACTCCTTTCACACCACTCACGGCCGTGCCATTCCGTTTGGTACGGGTCTGGCTCTGGGCAATCCGGAATTGAAAGTGGTCACGATCTCGGGAGACGGCGATCTTGTGGCCATCGGAGGAAATCACCTTATCCATGCCGCCCGCCGCAACATCGACATGACCGTGATTTGCATCAACAACTACAACTACGCCATGACGGGCGGGCAGGTGGGGCCCACGACCCCCCTGTCGGCCAGAGCCTCCACCGCCCCTTACGGCAGCCATGAATTCCCCTTTAATCTTCCCCACCTGGCGGCGTCAATCG
>JBHIEY010000078.1:0-7947 GCA_046861835.1 Fidelibacterota bacterium
TTCATCGCTTTTGCCCTCTGGGACGGCTCAAGAATGGAAAGCTTCTCAAGGAAATCGATCTCCATCCTGAGAACTCTTACCCTGAAGGAAGGGTGATGGTGCCCCTTCTTCGCCACGTCAGCCTCGTGACCGTTTCCCTTCTCCTTCTATCCTGCCGGGAAATCCCCGCCTATTCCGCCCAAAAGCCCAGAACCATCGAAATCATGGCGGAACGGTTCTCGTACACCCCCAACACGATCCGGGTGAAAAAGGGCGAGAAGGTGAACATCAAGATGAGAAGCAAGGACGTGGCCCACGGCTTCTTTCTCGACGGATATGGAATCGAGTTCACCGTCGCTCCCGGGGAAACCCGTACAGTACTTCTCAAAGCCACAAAAACGGGTAGATTCACCTTTCGATGCTCCAAGACCTGTGGAGAGCTTCACCCCTATATGGTGGGATATTTGAAGGTGACCCCAAACACCCGGTTCGGGGCCGCCCTTGTCTCTGTTGTCCTTCTGGGAGGCGTCTTTTCAACCCTCATGGTGAAGGGAAGGTTCAGGAAGAGAATCCTCGGCATTTTCAATCCCGAGGCCCGCTTTGAACTCACCCGCTACCGATGGGTGCGACGCCTTCTGAAATCGCGATGGATGCCCCTCGCCGCTATCCTGGTGAACCTGGCCATTTTTACCGTTATCTTCCTGGCCGGATGGCTGGGAGGAACCGGTCCCGGAAACGCCAATTTTGGCATCATGATCGTCTGGATCGTCTGGTGGGTTCTTCTCATGATCCTTCTGGTACCGGTGTTCGCCAGGATCTGGTGCAGCGCCTGCCCCCTCCCGGTGTTTGGCGACTGGATCCAGCGGCTCAAAGTATTCGGCGTTCGAAAGGGCAAACTGTGGGGCATGAACAAGAAATGGCCCCGGAGGCTGAGAAACATGTGGCTGGTCAATTTCCTGTTTCTCGCCACCACCTTCTTCACCGCCTTCTTCACCACACGACCCATCTATACGTTTGTCCTTCTCGGCGCGATCGTCGTGGGAGACGTCGTCATTTCGGCGGTTTACGAAAAACGGACCTTCTGCCGGTACCTCTGCCCCGTCGGGGGATTTCAGGGACTCTATTCCAATTTTTCTATGACAGAAATACGAGTTGTGGATCCGGACATCTGCAAGGAGCATAAGCTGAAAACCTGTGTTCTGGGAAATGAATCGGGATACGGGTGTCCCTGGATGGAAGTCCCCTTCAAAATGAAGCGTAACACCTATTGCGGAATGTGCTTCGAATGTTTCAAAACGTGTCCCCACGACAACATGGCCCTCAACATACGGCCCTTCGGGACCGATCTCCTTGTGGATGAAAAAAGGGGACTGGACGAGGCGTGGAAGTCCTTCGTCATGGTGGGACTGGCCATCATCTTCTACGTCATCATGCAGGGGCCGTGGGGATTCCTGAGAGACTGGGCCAACATGAAGTCGGGTGTGGGATTCCTTGCGTATGCCGGCGGCAGTTCCCTGGTGAGCCTCGTTCTCCTGCCGGCCCTTTTCGGGGCGTTTGTCGCCATCTCGAAAAAGCTTTCGAACATGGACGTGATCCCCTACAAGAAGGTCTACACCAACCTTTCTTATGCCGTCGCTCCCGTTGGTCTTGCCGCCTGGATTGCCTTCAGCTTCGGCATCCTTTTCGCAAACTCCAGCTACGTGGTCCCCACGCTGTCGGATCCCTATGCCCTCGGCTGGAATCTCCTGGGCACGGCAGGCTTTTCCTGGACACCCTTCTTCACCGGGTTCGTTCCTTACCTCCAAATCCTTTCCGTCATGGGGGGACTTCTGTTCGCCCTGGACACGGGCTACAGGCTGTCCCAGCAGACCTATGTGGACAAAAGAGCGGTCGCGAGAGGTTTTATTCCCCTGGCCGCCTTCCTGGTGCTCCTGAGCGGGGTTTTCCTGTGGCTTTTTGTCGGATAGCCATGACCAACAAAACTACCTCTGAAATCATCGCCGTCGTTCTCGTGCTGGTCACCACCCTGGGCGTCATAGCCGCCACCGCCGCCTACCGCCATTTCAGCCAACCGGAGCTGGAGCTTCTCGCCCGGGCACCGGAGAAGGGAAACTGGTATCCGCAGACGCTCACGGTGGAAAAGGGGGAAAACGTGACCATCACCATCAGAAATGTCGATGCCGTCACCCACGGCTTCCTGCTCCCCGCGTTCGATATATCGTTGAGGGAAATCAAGGGCGGAGAGACCGAAACCATCGAATTCAGGGCCGACAAGGAGGGAACCTTTCCCTTCTACTGCGCCGTTTGGTGCGGAGACTATCATATGCAGATGAGAGGAAAGCTCGTTGTCAGGTAGGGGGGAATTCCGCCGGGAGAACCCGGAATGAAACGGCGGCAGATTTTGTTGATCCCCCTCGCTGGCGGGTCCCTTGTCCTGATGGTAGCCCTTGCGATTCAACAACTTCGTGAAACCGAGGCCGACCCATTTGTCTTCCATCACCCTGCCGTTGAAAACCCGGAAGTGGCCGGAAAACAGGTGGTAAAAAGGATTGAACTGGCACAGCCCACAAAGGCCTACGATTTTGTGCTCACCAATACGGATCACACCACCACCCGCCTGAGCGATTTCAGAGGAAAGCTTGTCCTCGTGGGATTTATCTACACCACCTGTCCCGACGTCTGCGGCCTGCTCACCCAACACTTCCGCCTCATCCAGCGCAAATTCGAAAACATCATTGACAAGGATCTGGTTCTCATCTTCATCACCACAGATCCTGAGAGGGACACCCCGGAGAGGGTCGAGGCCTACACCCGCGGATTCGGGGGGAAATGGCACTTCCTCACAGGCTCGGAATCGCAGTTGAAGAAGGTCTGGGACGCCTACAGGGTTTTTGTTCAACCGAAAGAGAGTGTCGACCTTGTCTATCACAGCTACATGGTGGCACTGATAGACAGGAATGAAAACGTCCGGTTCCGGTACATCGGATTGGTAGACCCTGAGGAGACCATCGTGCAAGATATCAAACATTTGTTGGAGGAAGGAGGGGTATGATATGACACTCCGAATCACCCGCCCACTGTTTATGATTCTCCTGGTGCTTACAACCATTGCCTGCACCCGGGAGATTCACCAGGCGCAATCGGAAGAATTCGTTCCCGGCACAAAGCGGTGGGCCGGGCCCTACACCCACATCGCCGAACCGTCAAGGGAGCCGACGGAGCCGCTGGGAGCGCCCGATGTCACCATCACCGTTGATGCCGTGACATCAGAATTCCAGCCCAACGTCATACGGGTCAAACAGAATCAGGTGGTGAAACTTATTCTGAAGGGAGGAGACGACGGCGACCTGCCAAAGATTACGGGCCTGAAGGAATTCAGCGGGCACGGGTTCCATGTCATGGGACCCTACGACATCTGGATAACAGGACTTCGGACGGACGTGGTGAAAGAGATTACGTTCAAGGCCACCGTGGCCGGGGAATTTGACTTTGAATGTCCCGTTTTCTGCAGCGTGAACCACTACAAGATGCGGGGCAAACTGATTGTGGAACCCATGTGATAACCGGGTTATCGCCGTTTCAATGACAAGGAGGGAAAAATGAATCTCAGAAGAATCACCGGACTGTTCGCCCTGGTTATCCTCACCACCGTGAGCTGCACAACCAGGAAACAGTTCACAGAAAATCCCTATGAGAGGGCCTACCCCATGCCCCACAGGTACTGGCAGGAGAATGACGAATTCTACGTCTTTGCCAGCGGCGGCCAGCAGGGAGGACTTTACGTGTACAGCCTGCCGTCCATGAAGTTGATTCAGGAGATCCCCATCTTCGAACCCACGGCATCCACGGGGTGGACCCTTTCGAATCCGTTTGTGAAGAAGTTGCTCACCAACCCCCGGACGGGCAAGGTGGCCGTGGGCGGCGACACCCACCATCCGGCCATCAGCAAGACGGACGGGGTGTACGACGGTCGATGGCTCTTCATTAACGACAAGGTCTACTCCCGGGTTGCCCGTGTCGATCTTTCCACGTTCCGGACGGCCGAGATCCTCTGGATTCCGAACGTCAAGGGAGGCATGCACGGGGCTCACGTGGGACCGAACTCAAAATTACTGATCGCCAATATCGAATTGGAGCAGTACCCCGTCAAGAAAATCCGGGACTACCTGAAAGTCCCCATGGACGAAGTCAACGGACCCTACTCCTCCTGTTTGACGGGTGTCGACATTGACGGTGACGGAAAGATGAAAAACGCCTGGCAGGTATGGGGACCCTGGCAGTTCGATATGGTGAGGGTCGGCTGGGGCGAAATGGACGGGTGGCTCGTGAACACCGCATACAACACGGAACGGTCCACCAACGTGGTGGGGATGTTCGAACGGCCGGAAGACTACATTTTCTTCTGGAATATCGAAAGTATCCGAAAAGCGGTAAGAGAGGGGAAATACATCACGACCGAGGAAGCACCCGACGTCCCCATCGTTGCCTGGAGGGACGTGGAAGTCTACGCCGTTCCCTGCCCCTTAAACCCCCATGGCGTTGACGTCTCCCCTACGGGAAGCTATGCCATTGTCGGCGGAAAGGCAACCACCATCGTCCGGATGGTCGACTTCCGGAAGGTGAAAGAGGCCATCGCCCAGAAGAGGTTTCAGGGAGAGGAATTCGGGGTGAAAGTCATTGACAAGGAATTCGTCTCCCTTGATATCGACGCAGGGATGGGTCCCACTCACATAGAGTTTGATGATAAAGGTTTCTTCTATGTGGGCTTCTTTGTGGACTCGGACGTGAAGAAAATCACCCTGGGGCCTCCCTATACAGAAAAGCATCAGATGGAGCCGTGGCAGATCGTCGACGTCATTCCATGCCACTATTCCGTGGGACACCTCATGATTCCCGGAGGAGATACGGCCTCCCCCTACGGGAAATACCTGGTCATTATGAACAAGCTTACGAAGGACACGTTTATTCCCCACGGACCCCTCATCACCGAAAACCACGAACTGTTCAACATTGAGACCACGCCGGCTCTCATGATCGATCAGATGCCGCTGCCTCCGGAAACCCACTATTCACAGGCAATCCCGGTGTCGGTGCTCAAGCCAAGGATCAAGACAACATACGGCGTGCCTGAAAACGTCCCTGAACCGGGGGTGAAATACGACTACAACCGGAAAGAGGTGTTCGTGACCATGAATGCCGTCCGGTCGTTTTTTACTCCCGACTGGTTCACCGTCCCCAGCGGATGGCGCGTGAGAATGCAGCTGACCAACATCGAGGAAGCCCTCGATATCAGTCACGGCATCGCCTTTACGGGCCATGATGTGCTGGAATCCTTGGAGCCCGGCGACGTGAAGATCGTTGAGTTCACGGCCGGCGAAGAGGGGGTCTACTGGTACTACTGCCTCTGGTTCTGCAGTGAACTCCATCTGGAGATGCGGGGGAGAATGATCGTCATTCCGGAGAACCGGTGGACGAAGGCCAGCGAATGGCGGCCAGCCTGAGATCCCGGGGGCCGGGCGTGAAACGTCCGGTCCCCTTCCTCCTCTTATCGCTTTCCCTGTTGACCGCGGCCGAAAGCGCCAAAGTGAACTTTGAAATCGTCTATGCCGCCACCATCAAGAACATTCCCGAATCTGCCCGGCGCTTCAGAGCCTGGGTTCCCTATCCCCGGTCCGACGACTACCAGCAGATCTACTCCATAAGAACCGCCTCCCCTTTTCCCACGTACATTTACGACGAACCCCGGTTCGGAAACAGCTTCCTCTACCTGGAGGCCGAGAATCCCAACCTTTCTGAGATCAAGATTGAGATGGGGATCCTTGCCTCCAGAATAGAAGAGATCCACACCATAGACCCCCGTCTGGTTGGCGAACTGAGCGAGGAGGAAAGGGACCGGTTTGAACACTATTTCGTCAGCAACCTTTCAGCGGCTGCCCGCAAGAGAATCCGTGAAATTGCTCAGCAGGAAATAGACAGCAGCTTGTCCTACTTCGACAAAGTGAAAACGATATTCGACTACGTGTACGACAACATGGAGTACCGAAAGGATATCCCAGGCTACGGGGAAGGGGACGTGGAGAGAGCCTGCCGGGTGAAAAGCGGCAACTGCATCGATTTCCACTCCCTGTTTGTGGCCCTGGCCCAGGAAGCCGGGATCGTGGCCACCGAAGTCGCCAACATCGATCTCCCTTTTGAAGAAGGGATTCCTAACTATTGCAGCGCAAGCTACCACTGCAACGTGGAGGTTTATCTCCCGAACGTCGGCTGGATTCCGCTGGATATCTCCCACGCCAAAAAGGGGAGGGGAACGAAGGAGTTCTACTTTGGTTCGCTGGATAACCTCCGTCTGAAGCTGGGCAGGGGCCGGAACATTGAGCTCGTACCCCGCCAGGATGGCAAACGGCTGGAACGTCTCCTGCACAGGCCCTATGTGGAGATTGACGGCAAAGTCCACCCGGACGTGGAAGTCACCGTTCTTGCCTCCACGTACCGGGGGAACAGCGGGTATGCAAGACGTCCCCATCTGATCGCCGCAGGGGAACGGGCCGAACGGTTCAAATGGCAGGACATCCACGGAAACGCCATCAATCTGGACGATTTTCTGGGAACGAAGGCCGTCCTCATCAACTTCTTCTCCACCTGGTGCGGAAGGTGCCTGTGGGAAACGGCGAGCCTTGAGAAGGTCCATGCCGATTTCAATGATCTGACGGTTATCCGGATCAACCTCATGGAAAAAAAGGAAAAAGTGGCCCGGTTCGTCAGGGAATTCAACATTCCCTATCCCGTTCTGCCCGACGAAAGGGGCGAACTTGCGAAACTCTACGGAATAAAATACGTCCCCACGAACATCGTCATCGACAAGAACGGCATTGTCCAGTTCTCAGGCGGATTTCTCACGGAGGAGGATCTCCGGAAGCACCTCCGGAGAGTTGTGGATAAGGGGATTCAGATGTGAACCGGGGGAAACTCCCCTTCCTCATGTCCGGGGCGGCCCTTCTCGGCTCCCTTCTACTTCCCTACATCTTTATCGTGTTCACGGCACCCCAGTATCCCGATAAGAGTCCGAAAATGTACCTCCATGCCAACGCCCTGAAAGGTGACCTGCGGGACTGGGAGGTGGTGGGCAGATATATCGGAATCGACGTAGAGCCGGACCTGCCGGAGTTTGACCACAATATTGTGGTCTTCATTGTCACGATCCTTGCGAGCCTGGTATGGATTTCGGCTTTCTTGAGCACCCGGTTCAAGAAGATTGCCAGCGTCATCCTCCTAACCACAGCCATTTCCATGGCCGGATGGGCCCAGTACCGCCTGTATCAACAGGGACACAACCTCGACCCGAGCGCTCCCCTACGGTCGGTGGTGAAACCTTTCACTCCCCCCCTCATCGGGGTGACCCGAGTGAGCAAGATCAAGATCTATCACCTCCCCCACGTGGGATTTCTCCTGTTTGGGCTGGCCTGTGGGATTACCCTCTACGGGGCCTGGTGGCCGAAACAGGAAGACGGCCGAAGGCGGCGTCACTGATTGGCGGGATAGATCCACCCCGTATCCTTCTCAATCAGAATCGTATCCACCGTTGAGTTATCCCGGGTCACTATCTCCACCTCGAACACCTTATCCTTCTCACTGATCTTCCCCACTTTCAGTCTCGGGTTATCCAGCCTCTTCACGTAGTACCTGGCAATCTCTTCGGCATTGTCCTTCGAAAGGGGTTCCAGCAGTTCACCGGATCTGCCGTAGTTGAGGTCGCTCCAGGGGTCTTCACCCGTCCACCCTCTCCAGTCTGACATCATGCCGCGATTCATCATGCCCATCCCTCTCATGCCACGGCCCATCATGCCCGGTCCCATCATATTCATCATGCCACGGTTCATCATGCCCATACCGCTGGTGCCACCGCGCATCATGGGACATCCGTACCACCCAGACCCTCCGCCGGTCTGGACGGGGGGATTACCTGTCAAT
>JBHIEY010000250.1:0-2158 GCA_046861835.1 Fidelibacterota bacterium
ACCCATCAAGTCTTTGTTGACACGGCACCAGTCTTCCAGGACGATTCTCCTTAGCCCTCATCCTTCTCAAAATAGACGTTGGGGTCGTCCTTTCCGATGACGATGACAATTTCCCCCCGGGGACGCTCTTTCCGGAAACGGTCAATGGCATCCTTCACGGTTCCCCGGTAGACATCCTCGTGCATCTTGGTCAGTTCCCGGCAAACGGCAACGGGACGGTTTCCCAGGTAGCGAAGACAGTCCTCAAGCGTTTTCACGAGTCTCTGGGGGGATTCAAACAGAACCACCGTCCTCTCTTCCCCCGCCAGGGCAGAGAGGCGGGATGCCCTCCCCTTCTTCTTCGGAAGAAACCCTTCAAAGACAAAACGGTCCGTGGGAAGTCCCGATTGGACCACGGCCGTAATGACGGACGACGGACCCGGAACGGATGTCACGGCGATCCTGTGTTCCAGCACGGTCCGGATCAACCGGTAGGCGGGATCGCTGATGCCCGGGGTGCCGGCGTCCGTGACGAGTGCCACGTCGGAACCTTCCCGGAGCTCCTTGAGAATCCCCGGGATTCTGCGAAGCCGGTTGTGTTCGAAATAACTCACCATGGGCACCCGTATCCCGAAGTGTTCAAGCAGCGTCCGCGTTCTCCGCGTATCCTCGGCCACCACCAGGTCCACACTCTTTAAAGTCTCGATGGCCCTCAGCGTGGTGTCGTCTAAGTTTCCGATGGGCGTGGCGACAATGTAAAAGGTAGGGATTTGCGGGTGTCCTCAGGGTTTCACGGAATCGAGGGCTTTTCGAACCATATCGGTTCCCGCATCGATCTCACGGAGCGAAATATTTAGCGGAGGACGAAACCGGATGGAACGGTCACCCGAACCCAGAATAAAGGCCCCCTGTTTGAGCACGGCGTCCTTCGTCCTGTCCCGGAGAGAGGGGTCGGGAAGGTCAAACGCACACATGAGTCCCCGCCCCCTGACGTTGGAGACAAGCCCGGGATAGTCCTCCTGAATGGATTGAAGCTTCTCCATCAGATAGGACCCGCTGACCGTCACCCTGTCGAGAATCTTTTCTTCCTCCATGATCTCGAGGTAAATGGTCGCCCTCACCATATCGGTCAGGTTTCCTCCCCATGTGGAATTGATCCTGGCCGACTCTCTGAACACATTGTTTTCCACCTCGTCGATCCTCTCCCCCGCCACAAATCCACACACCTGTGTCTTTTTCCCGAAACAGAGCAGGTCGGGAACCGCATCGAAGTGCTCGTATGCCCACATTTTGCCGGTAAGCCCGAAGCCTGTCTGGATTTCATCAAAAATAAGGAGGATTTCGTTCTCGTCACAGATTTCACGCAGTCTCCGGAGGAATTTCCCCCGGAAGTGGTTGTCGCCCCCCTCCCCCTGAATCGGTTCAATGATAAGGCAGGCAATGTCGTGGCCGTACTGTTCGATGGCCCGGTGGATCTGATTCTCAGCCTCGGTTTCCACCGACTCCACCTCCCGACGATGTTCTTCCGTCAGGGGAAAGGTCACCCTGGGATTGACGATTCTGGGCCAGTCGAACTTGGGGAAGTAGGCCGTTTTCCGGCGGTCCCACGTATTCGTAAGGGAAAGGGTATAGCCGCTCCTGCCGTGAAAACAGTCCCGGAAGTGGATAACTTTCGATCCCCGTTCACCGTTTTCTTTTTTCCTCAAGTTCTTTTTCACCTTCCAGTCAAATGCGGCCTTCAGGGCGTTTTCAACGGCAAGGGCTCCCCCTTCGATAAAGAATGCGTGCGTGAACCTCCCGGACACGGCCACCCGGAAGAACGTCTCCACGAATTCGGCCATCTGGGTCGAGTAAACGTCCGAATTGGTGGGCTTGTTCAGGGCCGCTGCCGCCAGTCTTTCCCTCGCCTCCACAATACGGGGGTGATTGTACCCCAGAGGCATGGAGGCGAACATGGAAAACAGATCCAGATACTCTCTCCCGTCCCGGGCGTCCACGATCCACGATCCATGGCTCTTTTCGAGATCGATGACCGGCTCAAAACCGTCGGCCAGAATGTGCGATGAAAGAACCTTTCTGACGTCACGGGGTTCTACGGATATCACGTTTCCTCCTCATCGTAATGCGTGATGCGTAACCAAAACGTCCAACGTCTAACCTCCAACATCCAACGTCAAAC
>JBHIEY010000079.1:0-7852 GCA_046861835.1 Fidelibacterota bacterium
TATCTGATCCCCTTTGAAGTGGCCTGCATTCTTCTTCTTTCGGCCCTCCTGGGGGCCGCCATGCTTTCGCGCAGGAGCCGGTAGTGGACGGTCTCACCACCTATCTCATTATCGGAGCCGCCCTGTTCAGTCTCGGGCTTTACGGCGTTATCACGCGCAGAAACGGCGTCGCCGTACTCATGGGCGTCGAATTGATACTCAACGCGGCCAACGTCAATTTCGTTGCCTTCGCCCGGTTCGGGGGAATGAATCTGTCCGGTCACGTTTTTGCCCTCTTTGTTATCATCATGGCGGCCTCGGAGGTGGCGGTTGCCCTGGCAATCATTATCAATATCTACAATAACCTGGGAACGATAAACATTGACGACGCCCGCACCCTGAAGCAGTAGACCATGATCACCTACGGCCTTCTCATATTGATTCTTCCTCTTGCGGCGTTTGCCGTACAGATATTTGTGGGCAGGCGGCTGCCGCGCGAGGGAGACTGGGTCTCGGTGGGGGCGGTGGTGCTCACCCTGTGCATCGCTCTGGCCATGTTTGGCTTCATGCTGTACAGCTACGACTACGACCTCCGGTACGAAGCCACCTGGACCTGGTTCGACCTGGGTGCCATGAAGATGGAGGTGGGGGTTCTTATCGACACCATTACCGTTGTCATGCTTCTGGTGGTGGCCGTCGTCTCGAGCCTGTGCCATATCTATTCCATAGGATACATGGCCGGGGATCCCCGCTACGCCCGCTATTTCGCCTACCTTTCCCTCTTTACCTTTTCCATGAACGGTATCGTTCTGAGCGACAATCTGTTCACCATATACATTTTCTGGGAACTGGTGGGATTGAGTTCCTACCTGTTGATAGGGTTCTGGTTTGAGCGCGATGCGGCGGCCGATGCGGGGAAAAAGGCTTTCCTGGTGAACAGGATCGGCGATATTGGAATGTTTATCGGCATCCTGATCTTCTTTACCGCCACCGGCTCATTCTTGTTTACCGACGTATTCGAGGGGGTGGCCGCCGGGATCTTTTCTCCCGCACTCCTTACCGTTGCTGGGCTGTGCATTTTTGCCGGGGCGGTGGGGAAATCGGCCCAGTTTCCCCTTCATGTGTGGCTCCCGGATGCCATGGAAGGTCCCACCCCCGTGAGTGCTCTGATCCATGCCGCCACCATGGTGGCGGCGGGCGTTTACCTGTCCGTCAGGCTGTTTCCCATATTCCGCCCCGAGGTATTGACGACCCTGGCCTATGTGGGAGGATTTACCGCACTGTTTGCCGCCACCATCGCCCTCACTCAGAATGATATTAAGCGGGTTCTGGCCTATTCGACCGTCAGCCAGCTTGGGTACATGATCATGGCGGTGGGTACGGGCGCTTATGTGGCCGGACTGTTCCACCTGGTCACCCATGCCGCCTTCAAGGCAGGTCTGTTTCTCTCCAGCGGAAGCGTCATTCACGCCATGCACCACGCGTATCACTCCGTGGGGGACCATCAATCGGACGCCCAGGATATGAGGAACATGGGGGGTCTGAAGGAGAGGATGAAGATTACATACTGGAGCATGGTGGTGTTCTCCCTCGCCATATCGGGAATTCCGTTTACGTCGGGTTTCTTGAGCAAGGATGCCATTCTGGCCGGAACCGTGGCGTTTGCCGCGAAGAACAGCGGTCATTTCCTTCTTCCTGTGTTCGGTTTTGGCGCGGCTCTCCTGACCGCCTTCTACATGTTTCGCCTGATTTTCCTGACGTTTCACGGCACCCCTGCCAGGAAGGATGTGTACGAGAACGTCCGGGAATCGCCCTCTGTCATGACCGCTCCCCTGGTCACGCTGGCGGTACTGTCGGTTTTTCTGGTTTACACGTTGCCCTACTGGAACCCCTTTTCCGCTGAAGGGTGGTTCTCCGATCTTGTCGTTGCGACGGATTCGGCGGTACCGGGGCATGTCAACCCAACGGCCAGAGAAGTTGCCGAAGGGATTCACCACGCCCATGTTCCCGCCATGTTCATTTCCATACTCGTGGCGCTTGCCGGAATCGGTCTCGCCATCGCCGTATACCTCCGGAAGGTCATTTCCGCCCAAAGGATGGCAAAACGGTTCGGCCTTCTTTACAGGCTCTCCTTCCGCAAATACTTCATTGACGAAATCTATCACCGGCTTATCGTGTTGCCGTCCCTGACCCTGTCAAAGGTGGTCGGTTTCCTGGATTGGGACCTGTACGACAAGCATGTGATCAACGGGTTTGGAAGGATTACCGCCAGAATTGCGAAGATTGTGGGTCTCCGGCTTGACTTCGATGTGCTGGATCAGCAGATGGTGGATGGTCTGGGAAGGGGAACCCGCCTGTTCGGGGCGGGCCTCCGTTTGATTCAGACAGGAAAACTTCAGAACTATCTTCTGTTAGTGTTGGGAGGCATCATTGTCATTTTCATCATCCAAGTGATGTGAGGAAATCGTCGTGGATTGGAACATACTGAGCTGGATTATCTGGTTGCCTGTCATCGGAATTGGGGTCATCATGCTCCTGCCGAGGGAGAAGGAAACCGTCATTAAAACAGTCGCCGCCGTGGCCACGGGACTGCAGTTGTGGTTAACCGTCCTCTTGTGGACGCAGTTTGATCAATCACACGTGGGTTTTCAGTTTCAGGAACGGCTGAACTGGATTCCCTCTTTCAATATCCATTATTTCCTCGGCGTGGACGGCCTGAGCCTTCCCATGGTCCTCTTGACGGCTCTGCTCTCCTTTCTCGGGGTCTTCGTAAGCTGGAACATCCGGAAGGCGGCCAAGGGGTATTTTGCCCTCTTTCTTCTTCTGGATACGGGGATGGTGGGTGTCTTTCTCGCCCTCGATTTCTTTCTCTTCTACATATTCTGGGAGGTCATGCTTCTCCCCATGTACTTCCTCATCGGCATCTGGGGGGGTCCCCAGAAGGAGTACGCGGCCATCAAGTTCTTCCTGTACACCCTTCTGGGGTCCGTGTTGATGCTTATTGCCATGCTGGCTCTCTATTTCACCTCCGGCCGGACATTCGATATGGTCCAGATCATGGCCGTGGCGCCCGAAAGACTGGCCGGGCTGAAGTGGTGGGGCCTGGATGCGCTGAAAATCATCTGGATGCTCCTGTTTGTTACCTTTGCCATCAAGGTCCCCATCTTTCCCTTTCATACCTGGCTTCCCCTGGCCCACGTGGAGGCCCCCACCCCCATCTCCGTCATCCTGGCCGGAGTTCTCCTCAAGATGGGTACCTACGGGATGCTGAGAATCAGCTATCCCATGCTTCCTGACGGAGCGGTATGGTTTGCCACCGCCCTTGCCGTTCTTGCCATGATCAACATTATCTGGGGGGCTCTCTGTGCCCTGGCCCAATCGGACCTGAAGAAACTGGTGGCATACTCGAGCATAAATCACATGGGGTATGTCCTGCTGGGGATGGCTGCCGTGGTGGCGGCCGGGGCCCGCCACGGGACCAACCTGACGGCCGCCCAGGCCGGTATGAATGGAGCCGTTCTGCAGATGTTCAACCACGGTACCATAACCGCCATGTTGTTTATCCTGGTGGGCGTCATTTACGACCGGGCCCATCATCGCGACATCGACGGGTTTGGAGGCCTTGCGGTAAGGATGCCCGTGTATGCGGGGGTGGTGGCCCTGGCCTGGTTTGCAGGCCTGGGCCTGCCGGGGCTTTCGGGTTTCATCAGTGAGGCCATGTGTTTCATCGGCGCGTTTCCCGTCTACAGGACCGTGGTTATCGTCTCCACACTGGGTATCCTTCTGAACGCCTCCTACTTCCTCTGGTCCTATCAGAGAATCTTCCTGGGAAAGCTCAACGAAAAATATGCCGATCTTCCGGAGATCAACGGACGGGAACTGTTCACCCTCGTTCCCCTCGCCGTACTGGTCGTCTTCCTGGGCATCTACCCAACGCCGGTACTGGACGTGTTGAAAACCACCATGGCCCATTTGATCGAAATCGTCCAAACCAGTTCCCTGCTGGCCCTTCACTGACCCGGTTCCGATGGACAATTTTCAGAGCCTCAGGCTGTTCGTTCCGGAGCTGATTCTCGTCGTCACCGTACTGGTGGCCATTGTGGCCGATATGTTCTATTCGAATGAACGCTCCCACAGGGTGGCCTACTGGGTGCTCGGAGGCCTTTTCTTGTCCCTGATGGCCATCTGGATGAGCCCGCCGGAGGAGGTCACCAGTCTGTTCATGATGTCCCTGGCCTTTGATCCCTTTGCCCGGATCTTCAAAGTCGTGTTCATTCTGGCCACGGCGGTGACCGTCCTCATGTCCCTCCGCACCGATGAACTGAAGCAGATCCGGACGGGGGAATACTTCGCCCTTCTGACTGCCATGGTGCTGGGGATGTCGTTGATGGCCACGAGTGTGGACCTCATCATGGTCTATCTCTCCATCGAGGTGGTGAGCATCGTATCTTTCATTCTCGCCGGTTATCTCAAAACCCAGATCAGGTCCAGCGAGGCTTCCCTGAAGTATGTGATCTACGGTGCCTTCTCATCGGGAATCATGCTTTACGGTCTGAGCCTCCTTTTCGGGTTGACGGGGACGACGAAGCTGTTCGAGATCGCCCGGGCCATTCAGGGACTTCACGGTGAGGCCAATCTGACTCTCACCGTGGCCACCGTCTTCATCATGGCGGGGTTCGGCTACAAGGTATCGGCGGTTCCTTTTCATTTCTGGACTCCCGATGTTTACGAAGGATCTCCGACGCCTATCACGGCCTATCTTTCGGTGGCTCCCAAGGCGGCCGGATTCGCCCTTCTGATCCGGTTCTTCAACTCCCTTTTTGGCGCCCCCCAGGCCCTCAACGCCACCGTTTGGGCGACGATTGAGGGTATCCCGTGGCAGCATATTCTGGCCGTCATCTCAGCCATCACCATGACGCTGGGGAATCTGGTTGCCATCCAGCAGTCCAACATCAAAAGGATGCTGGCCTACTCCAGTATCGCCCACGCCGGCTACATTCTTATGGGTATTCCCGTTCTCTCCCAACAGGGCGTCTATGCCATGATCTTCTATATCATCGTCTATCTCTTCATGCAGCTGGGGGCTTTTTTTGTTGCCATTCTCATTTCAAACCGATTCGGAACGGAGATTATTGATGAGTACAGCGGACTGGGATTCAAAGCGCCGTTTCTCGGTGTTCTCATGGCCATATTCATGTTCTCACTGACCGGTATTCCCCCAACGGCCGGTTTCATCGGGAAATTCTACCTTTTTGCCGCCCTTATTCAGGCGGGTCCCCAGTTCTACTGGCTGGCTGTACTGGGTGTTCTGAACAGTGTCGTTTCGCTCTATTACTACGTTCGAGTTCTTAAGGTGATGTTTCTTCAGGGGGAACCCCAGGCCGAGCTGTATCTCCCATCCAATCTGTCGGTTACCCTCCTTGTTTTCCTGGGCCTGCCCACTCTCGTTTTTGGCGTCTACTGGTCCCCCATCGCCAACTGGGTCCATAATTCCTTGCTGTTCTTTGTAGCCGGTCTTTAAATTCATCCGGCCTGGCAGGACCGTCGAACGGGAAACGGAAACCGCCGGGTCCACCCGGGTCGGAAGAGGGCGATTCATACATTGAACCATGCTGGAAAGTTACGTACCCATACTGGTCATCTTTATTCTGGCGTCGTTTATTGCCCTGGCCATTCTGGGACTTTCCCACCTTGCAGGTCCTAAGCTCCGCTCCCCGGCCAAGCTGATGCCCTATGAGTCGGGCGTGGATCCTCTGGGAGAAGCCCGCCTTCGCTTTTCCGTCAAGTATTTCATTGTAGCCCTGATGTTTATCATCTTTGATATTGAAATCATCTTCCTCTATCCGTGGGCCGTGGTGTTCAGGCGGTTTCTTTCCACGGGATCATTTATTTTCACGGAAATGGTGGTCTTTCTGGGGATTCTTCTCTTCGGCTACGTCTTTGCCTGGAGGAAGGGAGCTCTGGAATGGGAGTAACGGACGGGATAAGATCCAACGTTCTGACCACCACGGTGGACAGGGCCATTAACTGGGCCAGAAAGAACTCCCTGTGGCCCATGCCTTTCGGCACAGCGTGCTGCGGCATCGAACTGATGGCCGTGTTGGCTTCCCGGTCCGATATCGCCCGTTTTGGCGCCGAAGCCATCCGGTTTTCCCCCCGCCAGTCGGATCTTCTCATTGTGGCGGGGAGAATAACCCTCAAATTGATGCCCGTCTTGATACGCATCTATGAACAGATGCCCGAACCTAAATGGGTGATTTCCATGGGTGCCTGCGCTTCGAGCGGCGGCGTATTCGATACGTATAGTGTCATTCAGGGGGTTGATCAATTCATTCCCGTGGACATCTATGTGCCCGGTTGCCCTCCCCGACCGGAAGGGGTCCTGGACGGCTTGATCAAACTCCAGCGCATAATCCAAAAGGAAAAACTGCCGGATCATTTTTCACCGTCAGCCTCGTAGATGTCCCTTTCTGACACCGTTTCCAGGATCAAAGAACGGTTCGCCGGGTCTGTTCTTGACGTAACGGAATTTGCCGGGGAGACCACCCTCCATGTCAGGGGATCCCACGCCTTTGACATCCTCAAAACCTTGAAGGAGGAGGGGTTCAATTTCCTGGCCGACCTCACCGCCCTGGACCTTATGACGATGGGGGGATTCGAGCGGTTTGCCGTGGTCTATCATCTCCTCTCCTTGGAGAAAGTTCAGCGCCTGGTCGTCAAGGCGTATGTCGCCGAGGAGAATCCTTCCATTCCATCGGTGGAGTCCCTGTGGAAAGCGGCCGACTGGCAGGAACGGGAAGTTTACGACCTGTTTGGAATCGCCTTTGAAGGACATCCGGATCTCAGGCGAATACTGAATCCCGACGACTACGAGGGACATCCGCTGCGGAAGGACTATCCCCGGGAAGGTCGGGGAGAAAGGATCGCTTTTCCTGTGGTGCAACGAGAGACAGGTGCCGAACCGCCGAAAACCAGATCGTCATGAAGAGGAATTCCCTTTCGAGGCCCCTGGAGACAGACCGGATGGTCCTGAATTTTGGACCGTCTCATCCGTCCACTCATGGAACCTTGAGGATTATCATGGAGCTTGACGGGGAAACGGTGGTGAAAGCCACGCCTGAGATTGGCTTCCTTCATTCGGGCTTTGAAAAACTGGGTGAACATCTCGACTACAATCAGTATATCACGATCACCGACAGGATGAACTATCTCTCCCCCGTGTGCAATAATGTGGCCTACGCCCTTTCGGCGGAAAAACTTATGGGCGTGGAAGTCCCCAAGCGGGCCCAGTACCTCCGGGTGCTCATGTGCGAACTGAGCAGAATTGCCGACCATCTCATATCGGTGGGCATGCAGGCCGTCGACCTGGGTGCCATGACCATTTTTCTGTACGCATTCCGGTTGCGGGAAGAGATTTACGACCTGTTTGAGGTTGTCACCGGCACCCGCCTGACCACCACCTACACCCGTGTGGGAGGACTGATGCGGGACATTCCGGAGGGGTTCGAATCGGCAGTGCTCACGACCCTGAATAACGTCGATGACGTGGTGGGGGACATCGAGACCCTTCTGAACAAGAACAGGATATGGCACCAGCGCACCCGGGGAATCGGAAACATCTCCAGGGAGGATGCCATCTCCTACGGTCTTTCCGGTCCCATGGCCAGGGCTTCGGGAGTCGACTGGGATCTCCGGGTGAAAGAGCCCTATTCCAGGTACGAAGATTTTGACTTCGATGTCGTGATAGGAGTTAACGGCGATGTCTTCGACCGGTATCTTGTACGAATGGAGGAAATCCGCCAGAGTGCCACGATTTGTCGCCAGGCGATTGACAGGTTGCCCCCCGGCGAGGTGAACATCGACAGCGATTCGA
>JBHIEY010000080.1:0-7822 GCA_046861835.1 Fidelibacterota bacterium
CAAAGGTTACGCGCTGGAAGGGGTTAGAGGGGGTGCTGCCCAACTGAGTGTGAGCTGGAGCAAGTACTACGGATATCCCCCCGCCCATGAGGTGAAGGGAGGGGTCTATGTCACCGATGCCGTCGATACCGGTTACACGGACCTGTATGAGCCCGGCACCGTCACCGTTTTCTACGGAAAGTACGGAATCGGAGGACAGCTCGGGAACACCCGGGGACGGGCGGACCTGGAACTGTCTTCCGCTCCGGGGGGTCTCTCCGACTGGTCCTTTGCCCGTCTCACCGGGCTGGTAACCCTTCACGGAAAATTCGGGCGTCTCGGGTTCGCGTTCCGACTGCTGGGAGGGGTGACCAGGAGTGGTCAGGGGGGCCTGCCCATTCAGGAGAAGTTTACCCTTCATGGAGCGGGATCGGGGGACACCTTTTCCCGGCCCTATCTGCGCCATCCGTCCTCCCTCTATGGCCTTCCTCGCAGTCGGTATCACCTTTACGGAGATGCGAACTTGAGAGGCTTCTTTGCCCACGGTTTTTCGGGTGCTGAGGGTGTGGTGTCCACCACAATGGAGGCCACACGGACTCTTCCCGTTTCCCTTCTGGAGATTACCGCCCGCTCCTTCGTGGATCTGGGCTGGATCTGGAGCCAATCGGACGGTTTCCACGGCGACATCCTAGCGGATGCGGGTCCGGGTTTGGCCTTTCGAAAGAGACTTCTGGGGTCATCCTGGACTTTCAGGGTTGATCTTCCCCTCTGGGTGAACAGGCCAACGGAAGGGAAGTCGCCCCTGGACGTCTCCCGGTGGGTTATGGGTCTGGAAATAGGTTTGCCGTAAACCGGTTACACCGCCAGCCAGGTGGGGATGAAGAAGGCCACGAGATGGATACTTGTTCTGGTAACCGGATTCACCGCACTCCCGAAAGGGGTCTCTTCTCCGGCGGACGACCAGTCGTGGGTATCCATTTCCTCCGCTTTGCCGGTCCCGGCGAAAATCGCCGTCGTGGAATCGTCACCGGACCGGACCGTTCTTGACCTCGAGGTGGCGGGATTCACCCGGGCTCCCCTCTCGATTGGCGGGAAGCGGTACACGGTGATTACCGTTCCCGGTGCGTCACAGTTCCTCCGGAGAGGACTTCCCGGTTTGCCCCGTCTGACATCCACCCTGGCCGTTCCCGGCCGGGGAAAAGTCACCGCCACCGTCACGGAGGCCCGGTTCCAGGAGTTCCATGTGGGGCCCATTGCCCCCGCTAAGGGGGATTTCCCCCGGACAGTCGATCCCGATGCCATCCCGTACGAGTTTGATGACTTCTATAGATCCGCCGGCTGGTTTCCTTCCGAGAATGTTCGCGTGGGCAACCCTTTTATCTTCCGGGACATACGGGGAGTGACCGTTCAGCTCTACCCCTTCCAGTACAATCCGGCCCGTGAGGTGGTGAGGGTCGCAAGCCGGCTCCGGGTGACGGTAGAGATCGACCCGGTTCCGGGCCGAAACGAAAAATCGAGGCCCTTGGCGGACAGAGTCACCGCCGAGTTCTATTCCCTTTACCGGAATCTCTTCGACAATTTCTCCTCCTTTGAAGTCAATAACGGAGGACCATGGATTCAGGAACCCGGGAAGGTGGTCATGATTACCCATGACGATTTTCTGGAGGAAGCGGTTCCTCTGGCTGAGTGGAAAGTCCGGAAGGGTCTTTCCAGCCAGGTACTGACCCTTGGCGATGTTGGATTCACATCGTCCGAAATCAAGCAGACCCTGAAAACAATTTACGACCAGGGGGATCTGTCCTACGTGGTTCTCATCGGCGATGCGGAGCAGATCCCCGTCCTTTATGGGAGTACAGGCGTCGCGTCAGACCCCTCGTATGTGATGCTCGAAGGGGACGATTCCTACCCCGACGCGATCATTTCGCGGATCTCCGCCGCCCGCGTCTGGCAGGTCAGGAATCAGGTCACGAAATTCCTGTCGTATGAGAGGAATCCAGGTGAGGGGGAGTGGTACCACTGGGCCACCGGGGTGGCCAGCAATGAAGGATCCGACGTCCCCCCCGATTCCTTAAGTGACCGGGAAAGGGCCGACATGTTGAGGAATGTTTTGCTGGATCACGGTTTCACCCGTGTGGACCAGATTTACGATCCCGGTGCTTCCCGTCCGGAACTTCGCCATGCCCTCGGCGAGGGTCGATCGGTCGTCTATTACCTGGGGCACGGTTCCGGCACCGCCTGGAGTACCACCGGCTTCGACGTATCGGATGCCTCCGGTCTCTCAAACGGCTTCCGGTTGCCCTTTATTGTGGATGTCTCCAGTTTCAACGGTCAGTGGTATGGGAAAACCTGTCTCGCGGAAGCGTTTCTGCGGAATGGAAACGGGGGTGCTGCGGGAATGTTATCCTCCTCCACCACTCCGACATGGGTCCCCCCGACGGTCATGCAACGGGCCGTTATCGATCTCATGGTACGCGAGCCCGGCCACACCATGGGGGGATTGGCTCTTTCAGGATCCGTTCACACTCTGGAAACTTATGGGGGTAACCGGGAGGGGGTAGCCATTGTGGAACAGTATAATCTGTTCGGCGACGGCACGCTCCCGGTTCGAACCTCTGTTCCGGTTCGTCTTCGCGTAAACCATGACCCCGTTCTTCCCGTGGGAACGAGAAGAACCACGGTGGAGGTCGACAGAGACCGTGCTCTTGTGGGACTGACCCTGGGAGGCGAGCTCTACGCTTCCGCTTTAACTGACCACCGGGGGGTGGCCACCCTGGACTTCGTCAAACCTCTTGACCGGGAAGGCGAATTGGCTCTGGCGGTGACGGCACCCAACGCGGTTCCGTATGAGGCAACCGTCCCCGTCGTGGAGCCCTCCCGTTCCTTTGTGGTGGTGGATTCTTTTGAAGTCGATGATCAAGCCGGCAACGGGGACGGAACCATCGATTCCGGCGAAGAAGTCAATCTCACGATATGGGCAACGAACCGGGGAAAAGAGTTTGCCTATGATGTGCTCGCCATGGTGACCTCTTCCGATACGTATGTAACCGTTCTGGACGGGAATCTCGTGTTGGGGGATTTGCCTCCCGGTGGGTGGGCCGAAAGTCTTTACCCTGTCAGTTTCATCGTCTCCTCCCGGACCCCCGATGGACACGACGCTCTGTTTGGAACCCGGATGATCGGTCGCGACGCCCGGGGAAAGCCGTGGGTGAGGGAGGGACAATTCTCAATGCCCGTTGAAGCTCCCGTTCTCACAGTGGCCGGCTACACCGTCGAAGATGCCGGAACGAACGGCGTTCTTGACCCGGGGGAAACAGGCCGACTCCGCATCATCCTGAAAAACGAAGGGGGTCAGGCTGCGGTCCATCCCGAGGTTGTTCTGAGAGATCTGTCGGGATTTATCCGGATTCATGACAACAGGGCCACCTTTCCTCCCGTGGATTCGGGAGGAGGTACCGCCGTCAACGACTCAGATCCATTGATTATTTCGGCAGCGCAGGAGACGCCTGTCGGCTCGGAAGTTTCCATGGCGGTGGAGATTTCCGCAGAGAGCCGGTATCGGACCCTTGACAGGTTTGATCTGGTGGTGGGAGAAAACGAGTTCTCAAGCGGTGATGTTCCCCTACCCTTTGGTTCTTCCGACACAGGGTCTGTTCTCTCCGTTCCGATCTCCGTTTCCGTTGCGGATGTGGACGTGTTCATCGAGATCGCCCACCCGGCTTCGGAAGAGATTGAGATTGTTCTGGAGTCGCCGTCGGGAACGGAGATTATTCTGGCGTCGCGGGTGGGCAGTGGTCCGGACAGTTTTCTGGGGACCGTTTTCGACGACGATGCGGCAGCGCTTATTGTTGAAGCTTTGCCGCCGTTCTACGGGCCGTACCGGCCCGAGGAGCCCCTCTCTAAGGTCTCCGGCGAAGATGCCTACGGCGACTGGATCCTTCATGTGATGGACACCCAGCCCTCTCAGAACGACGGCGTGCTGATGTCATGGGGACTTACCCTGAAGGAAGGGGAACCTCTTTGCAGCAGGGGAGACGTGAACGGCGACGGCATCACAGATGTTGATGACGTCAATCTGGCTGCCCGGCTCCTTTTGGGCATGGTTTCCCACCCTACCGCCTGGCAGCTCTGCGCCGCCGATTTCGATGGGGATGGTGAAATTACGATATTCGATCTGGTGAAGATGATGACTCACATCTATCCGGACCGGGACGGAAGCAAGGTCCCCGTGAGCAGGGCCGCCGTTCGCGAAGAGGGGGGAGCGTTAGTTCTCGATTCGGATGGGAATCTCGGCGCGATTCAGATCACGATGATGACCGAGGGGAAGTTACGAATCCGCCCTTCGCTGAAAATGCACAGTGTTGTGGCCAGTGAGGGCGGCAAAACGGGCGTGGTGATTCTTGCCCGTCCGGGAGAGGGGATTCCTCCCGGGACGATCTTTGAGACCGAAGATCGCTTCGCCATCGATGAAGTTCGCGCATCCACCCTTTCCGGCGAGGAGGTGGACGTGGAGCTCCTTTCCGGTCCTCCTGCCTACGTTTTTCACGGAAACGCCCCCAATCCCTTCAATTCTTCCACGGTCATCCGGTTCGATCTCAAGGATGAGGTTGGTGTTCGCCTGGAGGTTT
Organism: Fidelibacterota bacterium; assembly: GCA_046861835.1. Classification (GTDB taxonomy): domain Bacteria; phylum Fidelibacterota; class Marinisomatia; order Marinisomatales; family S15-B10; genus JBHIAI01. Next base: position 4,605 of record JBHIEY010000080.1, read on the forward strand.
ACGATACTATGGGGAGGGAGATAGCCACTCTTGCCCATGGGCGGTTGACCGCCGGACGTTATGCTCTCAGGTGGAATGGCAGAGACGGTTCAGGGCGGTCCGTCTCTTCCGGAGTATACATCCTTCGTTTGACGGCGGGCACCTCGGTTGTTGCCCGGAAGGTGATTCTCCTGCGGTGAGTTTCCGTTGACGGCTTTGTCCGGGCCTGTCACGGATGAAACTTTTGACACGATATTTCATTGAAGTTGTGAGTGTGAAGGAGGTAAGAAGCGACATGAAAAAACGGTTGGTTTATGCCGGGTTGGCGATTGTTTTCCTGGTCTCCTCCGCCTGGTCCCAATTGCCGGCGGCCAGGGAGCTGAGCAAAACGTTCACGGAGGTGGCGAGCAAGGTAAATCCCGCGGTGGTGACCATAACCAGCAAGAAGGTGATAAAGCGGCCCGGGATGAACTTTCGGCACCCCTTCGAGGAGTTCTTTGGAGAGGATTTCTTTTCTCCCTTTCAGTTTCCCGAAAGCGAAATGGAAGCCGAGGTCCTGGGATCAGGGGTCATCGTGGATCCCGATCGCGGGTATGTTCTGACGAATAACCACGTCGTGGAAGGGGCGGAGGAAGTGTCCATCTTTCTCATGGACGAGAGAATTCTCGATGCGGAAATCGTGGGAACGGATGCCCCGAGCGACGTTGCCGTCCTCAGGATCGAGGCCAACGATCTGGTTGGAGTCGATCTGGGAGACTCGGATGAGCTGGAGGTAGGGGAATGGGTTCTTGCCATTGGGAGTCCCTTTTCCCGGAACCTGAGCCACACGGTTACGGCGGGTATTGTCAGTGCGAAAGGCCGGAGCGGAATCGTGGGGGGTGTCGATTATGAGGACTTCATTCAGACGGACGCGGCAATCAACCCGGGCAATAGCGGAGGGGCTCTGGTAAACCTGCAAGGCGAACTTGTGGGCATCAACACGGCCATCGCGACGGGAGGCTTTTCCCGCGGTAACGTAGGAGTAGGATTCGCCATCCCTATCAATCTCGCCAAGCGGGTCATGGATGATCTTATCACCCAGGGGCGGGTCATCCGGGCATGGTTGGGCGTTTGGATTCAGGACGTCAATGATGCCCTGGCGAGAAGCTGGGGACTGTCGGTTCCGGAAGGGGCGGCGGTTACCGGAGTCTTTGAGGGAAGCCCTGCTGACGAGGCAGGTCTGAAGGTGGGGGACGTTATCCTGGAGTTCGAGGGCCATAAGGTTAAGAATTCGGCCCAACTGAAGAATCTGGTCTCTTCCGCCCGGCCCGACACCAGAGTCACCCTGGAGGTGGTCCGTAAGAAGCGGCACCGGACGTTCCGGATCCAGCTGGCGGAACTTCCCGAGAGAGAAACGGTCATCGCCCGCCGCGAGAAGAGTTTTCCCGGTTTAGGTCTGAGAGTGGAGGAGCTGTCCCCGGGGGTGGCCAGCAGACTCGGTCTGGACGAGGACCAGCGGGGCGTCGTGGTGGTAGAGGTTCAGGCCAATTCTCCCGCCCGTGATGCCGGTCTGCAGAGGGGGGATGTCATCACCCGTGTGGGGGATAAGGAGATTGATTCCGTGAGGGAGTTTTACTCTGCCGTGGAAGACGAGCAAACGGACGGCGTGGTTGTCTTTCTGGTGAAGCGGCGGGGGGGTTCCTTTTTCGTTGCTGTCAAAATGAAGTAGTTCCCCTTCTTGACGTTGGGTTGCCTTTCACCCGGGGGTCCTTGCGACCCCCTTTTCATTGGCGGCGTCACGGGTCGACGGAAAGGGCCCGATTTTCCGACGGTGAAATGGATTGACTTTCGGGGGGTGGTTGGGTAATTTTTTTAATTGCCAACCTTGAAAGGCGCGTCCATGATCGGCAAACTTTTCCTCGTTTTGAGCATCGTTTTCTTTCTGCTGTGGATTGCGACGACCTTCGGATCCCATGTTCCGGTGCTGGGGAAGCTCGGCCACCTGCCCGGTGACATTCACATCCACAGGGACAACGTCTCCATCCACATTCCCATCGCTTCTTCCCTTGTGATCAGCGGGATTCTGACGCTCCTTCTTCGTTTTTTCACCCGGATATAGGGTATGCTCGACAAGGTCGATCCGAAGGTAGACTTTATCCGTCTCGAGCACAAGATGCTTCGGTTCTGGAAGGAAAACGATACCTTCCGGAAGCGCATGGAGTCCAACCGGGGCAGGAAGAAATGGTCTTTCCTGGACGGGCCCATCACCGCCAATAACCCCATGGGGGTCCATCATGCCTGGGGCAGGACGTACAAGGACATTTTTCAGCGCTATTTTGCCATGAAGGGATTCGATCAGAGGTATCAAAACGGGTTTGACTGTCAGGGTCTTTGGGTGGAGGTGGAGGTGGAACGGGAGCTGGGGTTCTCATCCAAGACCGACATCGAGGAATTCGGCATTGAGAATTTTGTCAACGCGTGCAAGGAGAGGGTCCGCCGGTTTTCCCGGGTTCAGACCGAGCAGTCCATCCGCCTCGGCTACTGGATGGACTGGGACAATTCCTACTATACCATGTCCGATGAGAACAACTACACCATCTGGCATTTTCTTAAGACGTGTCACGAAAGGGGGTGGATCTACAAGGGAAAGGACGTGATGCCCTGGTGCATCGATTGCGGTGCGGCCCTGAGCGAGCACGAGATCGCCACCGAAGGATACGCGGACCGGACCCATCCGGCGGTGTACCTTCATTTTCCTCTGGAAGATCCATCCGGGGAGTCGCTCCTTGTCTGGACGACCACGCCGTGGACACTCACCTCCAACGTGGCCGTGGCGGTGCATCCCGATATGGAATACGTCCGGGTAAAGCAGGGAGATCGCGTTTTCTATCTGGTGGCCACCCGGACGGGCGTTCTTGAAGATGGGGGTGACTATCGCATCCTTTCCACCGTGAAGGGCTCCGATCTCGTGGGGAAACGTTACCGGGGACCCTTTGATGAGCTTGGCGCCCAGGCTGGCGTGACTCACCCGGTGGTGGCCTGGGACGGAGTCAATGACGAGGAGGGGACGGGCGTGGTGCACGTGGCCCCGGGTTGCGGTCATGAAGATTTTCACCTTGCCAGTGATATGGGTCTGGACGTTCTTGCCCCTCTGGATCAATTTGGAAATTTTGTTGACGGCTTCGACTGGCTCACGGGCAGAAACGTTCGCGACGTTGCCGGGGACCTTATCCAATCCCTCAAGAAAAAGAAGATACTCT
>JBHIEY010000251.1:0-2132 GCA_046861835.1 Fidelibacterota bacterium
TGGGGACCATACGCAAGGGGGTGGTTCAGATCAACAAACTTCCCTATCAGCAGGACATTGCCAACATGGCCGGCACCTCCCGTGAAACCGTTTCCAGAATGATGAAACTGCTGGAGGAAAAGGGGCTGATACAGCGCCGGGGTCATTCCCTTTCCATCCTGGACTACACCCAGTTCCGACGCACGTTTGGGTAGCACCGGCCTTTCAGGAACTCCTCCCCCGGGCTCTTTTCAACCGTCTCCATCACTACAGAGATGAATTCTGAACTCCTGAGCAGTCTCAGGAAGAACGACACCCGAACAGTGTCCAGGCTGATCTCCCGGGCGGAAAACGGGGAGACGTCCATTCGCAAGCTTCTCGACGGTCTCTATCCCTACGCCCAGGACGCCGTCCGGGTTGGAGTGACGGGGCCCCCGGGGGTGGGTAAGAGTACCCTCATCGATACCTTCATATCCCATCTGCGGTCGGATGGACGGTCGGTGGGAGTCATTTCCATCGATCCCACCAGCCCTTTTTCAGGCGGGGCGTTCCTCGGCGACCGGGTGAGAATGACCCGCCATGCGAACGATTCCGATGTGTTCATCCGGAGTATGGGAAACCGGGGCCACACGGGAGGACTGGCCAGAATGACTCATCTGGTGGCGGATATTCTGGCCTGCACGGGGAAGGACTACATCATCATTGAGACCGTCGGGGTGGGACAGGGGGAAACCGATATCGTCCACAACGTCGATCTCACCGTCGTCGTGCTGGTTCCCGAGTCGGGCGACGAAATTCAGATCATGAAGGCCGGTCCGGTAGAGGTGGCGGACCTGTTTGTCATTAACAAGGCGGACAGGGAAGGGGCGGACAGGATTGCCCGGTTCCTTAAGGAGTATGTGGCGGAATCGTCCCCGAAACGGGAGATTACCCCTCAGGTTCTTATGACTGTAGCTACGAAGGGGGAGGGGGTGGAAAGGGTGGTCAGGCAATGCCTGAATCTTGTGGATACGCTCAAGGCCTCCGGCCAATTCTCCCGGCGAAGAAAAGAGCAGTATCTGGCCAGGGTCCGGAATGCAGTGAGAGATGAACTGAGCCGTCAATTCTGGAACAGCGCCCGGGAAAAGTCGGTGCAGGAAGAGGTGGAAGAGTACATGAAGGAAAGGATCTCTCCTTACGAGGCTGCCCGGAAGATTATGGCGGGCTTTCCCCCCGTCGGGACCCCATGAAATCGACGGCGGAAATGTCGTTCTTGGAGCACCTTGAGGAACTCAGGTGGAGGATCATTAAGGCCCTGGCCGGCATTATCGCGGGTGCCGTCGTCGTCTTCGTCTTCATGGACCCTATCTTCAAGACACTGCTCCGGCCAGCCACATCGCTGGCGTCACCGCCTGAACTGCAGGTATTGAAAGTTCACGGCATGTTCCTCCTGAAATGGGGCGTTGCCTTTGTGGGGGGGACGGTTCTGGCCCTCCCTGTGGTCACCTATCAGATCTGGAAGTTTGTGGCGCCGGGTCTCCTCGAAAATGAGCGCAAATATGCTTTCCCCGTGATCGTTTTCAGCTTCCTGGCTTTCGCTGCCGGCGTTCTGTTCGCCTATTTCGTTATCATTCCCTTTTCGCTGGAATTCTTTACGTCCATGGGGTACGTGGATGTGAAGAACAATTTCTCCATAAACTACTACTTCAGCTATATTGTGTGGGTGCTTGTAGCGGCGGGACTGGTGTTTGAGCTTCCGGTTCTGGTGGTCATTCTTTCCTCTATCGGACTTGTGACGCCCCCGTTTATGCGCCACTACCGGCGGCACGCCTGGGTGGCCATCGCGGTGTTATCGGCCTTCATTACCCCGCCGGACCCCGTGAGCCTTTTGATGATGGCCGTGCCCCTGGTCGTCCTGTATGAAATCAGTATCCTTCTTTCGCGCGTCTTCGCCCCAAAGATTTGACTGTCGTTGATGATACAGGGGAGGTAAATTTCACCCCATGAGGCAGTCGACCGAACTCAAGAGGATAATCGAGCCCATCGTGGAGGACATGCGGCTGTTTCACAGGGAGTTCGAAGAGGCCCTGCGAAGCGAAGTGCGACTCATCAACATAATCTCTCGCTACCTCATCCGGCACAAAGGCAAGGGGATCCGGCCTATAGTGACCATT
>JBHIEY010000252.1:0-2126 GCA_046861835.1 Fidelibacterota bacterium
AAGAGCCCGCGGTTGTTCATCACCGATGAAAAGGCATGTCCATTCTCAAAAAACCCTGCGCTGATCAGATCTTCCTTGACGGCTGGCGTGATGGCCGATTCCGCCCCTCGGACCCGGAGGCGCGGCGTGGTCCGGGCCGTGGCGGCAAAATAGGTGTCGATATCGAGATATTCCTGTGGACCCAGTTCAGGAACGTATTCGGGGTCCTCTGGAGCAAACCGGGCGGCGGTCTCGGAGGACCCGACGGTCCTCTTCAGGGAATCGTCGTCAATCTCCGTTCCCGTGGCTGAAGCATGGCGCCGCCCGAAATAGGAGGTGACCTCCACCGAGAGGGTATCCTCGTCCCCGCTGGTCGTAACGGAATTCAGTGCGAAACGGGTGTTACCCGATCTGCCCCCCGAAAGGTTGATCCTGACTTCATCGGCGGAGGAAAAAGAGAGAATCCTCTCCCCCACTTCCCTCGATTCTCGTTCGGTCAGTATCATACCTGCTTGCGCGTGTTCAGGACATTGACGGCGCGGAACCGGGCGGGAGAACAGCCGTGGCTCACGGCGTTGATCTGGCCCGGCTGGCCTTTGCCGTCGTAATAAGAGCCCCCCATCTGCCAGAATCTTTCATCGCAGATGGCGTCACAGGAATTCCAGAATTCCTGCGTATTCGCCTGGTAGGCAACATCCCTGAGCATGCCGGATATCTTTCCGTTCCTGATTTCATAGAATACTTGACCGCTGAATTGAAAGTTGTAGCGCTGCTGATCGATAGAGTAGCTGGCGTCTCCCACGATGTAGATTCCCTCTTTCGTATCGGCAATGAGATCATCCAGGCTAAGGGGCTCCCGGCCCGGCTCCAGGTGAATATTGGGCATGCGCTGAAACGGAACGGAACTCCAGCTGTCGGCGTAGCTGCAGCCGTAGGAACGGTTCACTTCAGGAAGGCCGGCTTCTCGACGGGCCTGACGGTACTCGGGCCACAGCACCTGTTCCCGTGTGGTCTGATAGTCGACAAAGATGCCCCTGTCAACCAGGGTCCATTCGGTGGTTTTCACACCGTCGTCATCATATCCGACGGTGGCGAGGCCGCCGGGAATCGTCTTGTCCGCCCGGAAATTCACGATGCTGGAACCGAACCTGAGCTTTCCCATCTTGTCAGGCGTCAGAAAGCTGGTTCCGGCATAGTTCGCCTCGTACCCGAGAGCCCGGTCCAGTTCCGTCGGATGACCCACCGATTCGTGTATGGTCAACCAGAGATGGGTAGGATGAAGAATCAGGTCCTTCTTGCCGGGCTCCACCGTTCTGGCCCTCACTTTTCGCACGGCCTCCTCGGCCATTTGCGGGGCCAGGCTCACCAGATCACTTTCCTGAACATATTCGTAGCCCAGACCCATGGGAAGAACGTCCGCCGTCCGGGTTTCAAACTCCCCTGAGTCAGAATCGACAGCGGTTACCGTGAATGAAGGCCATACACGGTATATATCCTGGGTTAGGTAAGTTCCCTCCGTGGAAGCAAAATGCTTTTCTTCCTTCAACAACAACATGAAGGAACTGCAGAACCGGGCTCCCTCGACTTTCAGCGCTTCCCGGTTTACGGAGAGGAGCAGGTCAATCTTATCCTGAACGGGGACGTCGAACGGGTCGATACGAATAGGACTTTTCCATTCGTCCCGGTAGCTCTCGACGGGGGCCAGTTCGACGGCCTTTGTCCGGACAGCGCGGTTGGCCCTGGCCACTGCCAGGGCCCGGTCTGTCACCCGGGCGATGTTCTCCGCCGTTACCCGGTGGCTGGCGGCGAATCCCCATGTTCCGTCCCGCAGGACCCGGATCCCCACCCCGTAGCTTTCCCGGTTGGATACGCTTTCAATGCGCTCCTCCCGGGTGGAGATACTCTGGTTGCGGTGACGGGAGATCCGGATGTCGGCGTAGCTTGCCCCTCTCCGTTGTGCGCTGTTCAGGGCTACGTCCAGAAGATCCTTCATGAATCTCCTGCCGCCCCGTTCAGTCCAAGCACCATACGATCCCGCCATAGAGGGGGCAGGCGATGATGAATGATATCCTGCCACACGGTCGCCACGGGAATGTGGTCATACGAGCTGAGTCCGTCGCAGCTCTTGCGGAACGGACCCCCCTGGA
>JBHIEY010000081.1:0-7784 GCA_046861835.1 Fidelibacterota bacterium
CCCTGAAGGATCGTTGTCTGAACCTGTTTGACAACTCACGGAAGAACCTGTGGACGTTCGATCTGGAGGGACGTCTGGTGGGAATGTATGTGGACGGTGTGAACACCCGCCGGACCCTCGACAACCGGTTTTTTTCAAAGTCGAGGGAGATCCGGAAAGGGAAAGCCATCAGGACCGTCCATCCCACGCCCCGGGAAAAGGCAGAGCGTCTGCTTGACCGGGGGAGGGATCTCCTGGGTGACGTGAGAAACCAGCTTCCCCGGCGGATGGGTCCCGCCGTGGAGAAAATCATCCGTTGCGACATGGCCTCCCTGGAGAGGGACGCCCGGAAGTTTTCCGCCATCTACCTTCCCATCTCCATTCTTCCTCCCGATCAGTATATGGCACTCGTTCTTCAGATAACGGAGGGGTGCACCTACAATCGGTGCCTTTTCTGTCAGTTCTACCGGGACCGTCCCTTTCGCATCAAGACGGCCGATGAAGTTGAACATCACCTGTTCCGGGTTCGCCGGTTCTTTGGAGACGGACTCCGGCTCAGGAGGTCTGTTTTTCTGGGTGACGCCAATGCCATGGTGATTCCTCAGGACCGTCTCGTCCCCATTCTGGATCTCGTGAATCGCTCCTTTCCCGAATTCGACGCCCTCTATTCTTTTGTTGACGTATTCACCGGGATCCGGAAAACGTCACAGGACTTTCGCAATCTCCGGATCCGGGGAGTGAGGCGTCTGCATCTCGGGGTGGAATCGGGCAACAGGGATCTCCTGACCTTCTTAAGAAAGCCCCAGGAGGTTGACGACGTTATCGAGCTGTGCCGAAGCATCCGGGAGGGGGGAATTCATCTGGGATTGATCTTTCTGGTAGGGGCGGGGGGGAGGCCTTTTCACGACAGGCATCTGGAGGACTCTCTCCGATTGATCCGAGAGATTTCCCCCGAACCCGGCGACATGGTCTACCTCTCGGAGTTTTACGAGACGCCCCTCGGTTACCGGGAAGCTCTCGAGCGGGAGGGGATTCCCCTCCCTGACAGGTGGGAGATCAGGGAGATGGCTCGCGAGTTCAAGTCACGGGTGAAGGAGGTGGTGGCCAGGGGCGTGGCGGTGCCCCTTTACGATATTCACCAGTTTTTCTACTGAAATAACCCGGAAATCCATTGGCGGGACAATCTTTCCCTCAAGGTTTACGCGACGCTAAAAATAGAATTTCCGGTTATCGACGATCCTGGACCGGTCCTTCAGGTCGGCGAGCCACTGGTTCAGGGCTGCCGTTTTCCTTTCGGTTTCCAGGTTGCCCCGGAGCGTCTCTTTCTTGATTTCCCAATCGTCCGGATCCCAGTCGGCCCGGTGTTCAAAGAAGATGATGGCATAGCCGTGGGGGAGTTTCAGGAGGGGAAGCAGCGTTCCCGGTTCCGAATTCAGAAGGGCACCGGTTACGACCCGTTGCTGGCCGATTTCGGGAAAGGGTGAGGTCAACTTTCGCGTCACCGGACCGATTTTCCTGACCGAATTCTCCGAACCGGTTACCTGATCGAAGGAGGCTCCCCCCCGGACATCGTCGTAAATTTTCTCCGCAGCCGACCTCGCCATCTGTTTTTCCAATCTCAAGGTCCGTTCGATCTGAAAGCGGACATCCTCGAACGGGCGGGGTCCGGCCGGGGTGATCGACTCGAGCTGAAAAACGGCGAACGCCTGATCCGACTCCAGGACTTCGCTGACGGCGCCGGGCTCCGAGGTAAAGGCAAAACGGGAAGCCGCCGGGAAATAGCCGAAGCCCGGTATGAAGTCGGTATTCTCCCGGATGGGGTTCAGGGTCGTCACGGACATTTCGTTCCGTCGCAGAGCTTCCTGGAATCCGAAATCTTCCACATCGAAACTGAACTGATGGGCCTGCTGACGCAGTTTCTCCAGGGTGGACGGCCCCGTGTCCACCTTCAGAAGAATATGGCTGGCCAGGATCTCCTCTCTATCGCCCGAGGTCCGCCGGTCCCGGATCTGAATGACGTGGTAACCGAAGTCCGTTTTCACGGGACCCACGATATCGCCCACCCGGGCACCGAAGGCCGCTTCCTCAAAGGGTTTCACCATCTGACCCCGGCCGAACCATCCCAGGTCTCCTCCCCGTCCCTCCCCTTCGGGCGTCCGGTTGCCAGGATCCCGGGAATAGTCGTTGGCGAGGGTGGCAAAGTCTTCGCCGGCTTTCAACCGCCGAATGAGGTCCTCAGCCTCCTGAAGAGTCAGCGTCGTATCCTCGCGGGAAGGTTTCTTCTCCCACCGCACGACGCTGAGGGTCCGGGATTCCTCCTGAAAAAACTCATCGGGATGGAGGAGGTAGTAGTCCTCCATCTCTTCCTCGGTGGGATTCACCTCGGGGTCATCAAAGTCCGATGCCCGGACGAACAGGGCCGAGATGGTGAAATCGACGTAGCGCCTGAGGTACTCTTTCTTCACATCCTCCGCCGGTATCTGCACGGTGGCCGTTATCTGATCATAAAGTTTCTGCCGGGGAAGGTAGTTTCGGACGAAAACCTCTATGGGTCTCCACTCGTCGCCCTGGGGATTCTGAAGGGCCTGCAGATATTTCTCCCGGTCGAACTGGCCGTCCGTCTGGAACTGCTCGATGCTCGCCACCAGTTGAGGAGGATTGTTGAGAAGGTGGTAGTAGATGTCGTCTTCCGACACCTCGATCCCAAACTTCTTTACCTGCTGATCCACGAGAGTCAATTCCACCAGTTCGTTCCAGACGGCGGTCCGGACCTGGTTCAGTGTCTGGTCGTCAATCTCCTGTCCCTGAGCCCTGAGGTCATCCAGGCGACGGTTCACCTGGTGGAAGAATTCTTCCGGAGAGACAATCTGACCGTTTACCACGGCGATGGCCTTGGATACATCTGTCTTTCCCAGGATTTGGTTGATGATGTCGGCACCGCCGACGAGACCCCCCACGGTCATACTTCCCAGGAAAAGGATAAGAAGAAGCCACAGCACCACGTGCATCCTGTCTCTCATGATGTGCATGAGGCCCATTTATCCGTTCTCCCGTTCTACCGGCACCGCGTGACCTTTCTTTCTCGAGAAAAGTGCGGCGAAATATAGGGAGAATCCATACCTTTTGCAATCGGGATAGGGCCCACAAAGGGGAGGGTGTGAGGAAGAGCGGTGGAAAGGTGTTCAGGTCTCCCCGGTGACCGATACCCTTGAGATCCTGAGACGGGATATCATCACGTGCAGGCGATGTCCCCGCCTGGTGACGTACCGCCGCTCCGTGGCCCGGACCGGAAACCGGCGGTTTCCGGACTGGGACTACTGGGCAAAACCGGTCCCCGGATTCGGCGATCCGGGTGCCCGGTTGATGCTGGTGGGCCTGGCTCCGGCGGCTCATGGAGGGAACCGGACGGGAAGGGTTTTCACCGGTGACCGGTCGGGCGACTTCCTGATGAAATGCCTCTACCGTGTGGGACTTGCCAATCAGACCCGGTCCGAATCTCTGGACGACGGACTCAAGGTTTACGGGACCTACATTACCCCCGTGCTGAAATGCGTTCCGCCCGATGACAGACCGCTGGCGGCAGAGCTGGACAACTGTTCCCATTTCCTCGCTCGGGAACTTTTTCTTCTGGATAATCTCAGGTGCGTGGTTGCCCTGGGACGCGTCGCCTTTCACCGTTCGTTTCGCTTCTGGCAATCCCGCTACCCGTTGAAATCGAAGGACTTTCCCTTCGGTCACGGAAAGGTCCACCCGTTGCCCGACGGCCGGTATCTGGTGGGTTGTTATCACCCCAGCCCGCGAAATGTCAATACGGGTCGGTTGAATGAAAGGATGATGACCGGGCTTCTGGAAACCGCCCGCAGGCTTGCCGGTATTACCGCAATTTCGCCAGATCCCGGAGAATGACACGGCTGGCGTTTCTGCCGGGGGCTCCCGTGACCCCGCCTCCAGGATGGGCCCCCGATCCGCACAGGTACAGCCGCCTCACGGGAGTCCGGTAATTCGACCATCCGAGGACGGGCCGCATGAAGAAAAGCTGGTTGAGCGTCATGGAACCGTGAAAGATGTTTCCCCCCGTGAGACCGAAGATGCGCTCCATGTCGGGGGGCAGCAACAGCTCATAGTCTTCAATGGACCGGCGGAAATTGGGGGCGTAGCGTGTGACGGTATCAATGATCCGGTTTGCGAACGGTTCTTTCTCCCTGTCCCAGTTTGATCCTCTCAACCGGTACGGAGCGTACTGACAGAAGATCCCCATGAGATGGGTCCCCGCCGGTGCGAGGGAATCATCGATTGACGTGGGAATGGTGCATTCCAGGAACGGTTCGCGGGACGGCATTCCATACTTGGCATCATCGTAGGCCCGCTCCAGGTAGTCAAGGCTCGGGCAGATGTGAATCGTCCCCCGGTGCTGAGGACCCGCCCCTTTTCCCTTGATGGCTGTGAACTCGGGAAGTTCGGTCAACCGGAGATTCATTTTCGCCACCGCCGATTTGAAGTCCATCTCCTGGATGGAGCGCCGGAAATCCCCCGGCAGAGCCTCTTCGGGAAGCAAATTCAGGAAGGTGACGTGAGGATCGGCGGAGGAAACGACCACCCGGGCGTTCACGGTTTCGCCTGTGGTCAAAATGACACCCCGGGCCTCACCCTCAAAGGCGATCCTTTCCACAGGGGTTTCGGTACGGATATCCACTCCCAGATCGTCACAGGCCATGGCGATGGATTGGGAAAGGGCTCCCATTCCCCCCCGGATATAGCACCAGAGGCCGCGCTTCCCGTCGGTTTCCCCCATGACATGGTGCAGGAGAACATAGGCCGTCCCCGGTGTAAACGGTCCCGCCATGGCCCCAATTACTCCATCGGTAGCCAGGGTAGCTTTGAGCGGTCCGGACTCGAACCACCGATCGAGGAAGTCGGCGGCGGAGAGGGAAAACAGGTCGGTCAACCGCCTGAGAAACAGGGGTCCCGATTTTCTCAGTTTTCTTGCGATGTTGCCAAGAGTCCACAGGTCTCTGAGGCGGTTGGAGAGAGGATCAGGGGGAATCCGGTCCCACAGGGTCTCCACCCATTGAGAAATCGTGTCCAGAGCCTCCTCATAGGCCGGCAAACGTTCTGCATCTCTGGGGGAAAACTTGGAGATTTCCTTCTGGTTTTGCTCAAGATTCGAGCCGAGCATGAGGTAAGTATCATCAGGAAAGGGGGAGAAGCTCGACGGCTCCCTGGGGAGGAATTCCAGTCCGTATGATTTCAGGTTGAGATCGCGGACGATTTCCATACGAAAGAGGGAATTCACGTACGCGAGCCGGGAAACCCTGCATCCCGGGAACACCTCTTCCGTGACGGCCGATCCTCCCACCAGGTGCCTCCTTTCGAACACCGCCACCCGTTTTCCCGCCCGGGCCAGGTAGGCGGCGCACACCAGGCCGTTGTGACCTGCTCCAATCACGGCCGCGTCGTACGTCATCACGCCTCCTGGATCTATTCTGTGATGCCCAGCCGGTCGAGGATGAAGGCGTACCGGAAGGCGACCTCTTTAAGGGCGTCGTAGCGTCCCGAGGGTCCGAAGTGGCCGGCCCCCATTTCCGTCTTGAAAAGCAGGAGGTTCGAGTCGGTTTTGGTGGCCCTCAACCTGGCCGTCCACTTTGCCGGCTCCCAGTACTGGACCCTGGGATCGTTCAGGCCTGCGGTGATCAACATATGGGGGTAGTCTGTGGCCTGCACGTTGTCGTATGGGGAATATGATTTTATCAGGTCGTAGTACGGTTTTTCGTTGGGATTGCCCCACTCCTCATACTCAATCACGGTCAGAGGGATATCGGGATCCAGCATGGTATTGAGAACGTCCACGAACGGTACGGCCGCCACCGCCACCTTGAACAGATCCGGCCTCATATTGGTCACGGCCCCAATGAGAAGGCCCCCTGCACTGCCGCCGTAAATCACCAGCCGGCCGGGGGAGGTGTAGCCTTCGGAAATCAGGTGTTCGGCAGAGGCGATGAAATCGGTGAACGTGTTTATCTTGTTGAGCATTTTCCCCTGATCGTACCATTCCCTGCCCATCTCTCCGCCCCCGCGAACGTGGGCAATGGCATAAGCGAATCCCCTGTCGAGAAGGCTCACGCGGTTGGACGAAAAGGTGGGATCGATACTGGCGCCGTATGCCCCATAGCCGTACAGAAGAAGGGGGCGGGTGCCGTCCCGGACAAAATCGTCACGGGCCACCAGGGAGATGGGAATCTGTGCCCCATCTTCCGCCACAGCATGAATGCGCTCGGACCGGTAGCGGGAAGGATCATAATCGCCCAGGACTTCCACCCGCTTCATGAGAGTCCGTTCCCCGGTGATCATGTCATAGTCATAAACGGAGCGGGGCGTCACCATTGACGTGTAGTGGAAACGGAGCACATGGCTTTCGAACTCCGGGTTGCGTCCCGGCCAAACGGCATAAGCCGGTTCGGGAAAATCGACACCGTGGGTTTTTCCTGTCTCAAGGTCCATGATCTCAATGGTTCTCAAACCGTTTTCCCGTTCATAGAGCACAAGATGTCCGGTGAAAATGTCCATTCCGTCTATCTTCACCGATTTTCTATGAGGGATCAATTCCGTCCAGTTCTCCCGGGATGGATTGTCGTCGGGGGCGGTCATGATCCGGAAATTGGTGGCGTCGTCATTGGTGCGGATGAAGAACCTGTTGTTGTGGTGAACCACGTCGTATTCCATTTTATGCTGCCGGGGTTGAATGAGGGTGAACTCCTTTCCGGGGTCGTCCGCAGGAAGGAACCGAATTTCCGTTGTCGTCTCGCTCTGGACCGTCAGGAGAATGAACCTTTCATCCTTGGTCCTGGAAAGGGAAACCCTGAACCTTTCATCGGCCTCGTGATAAACGAGCTCATCGTCGGATTGGGACGACCCCAGACGGTGACGGAACACTTGAAAGGGTCTTTTGGCCTCATCCTGAACGGTGTAAAAAACCGTTGCGTTGTCATTGGCCCATTCCACGTCATAATAGGTGTCGGCGATAACGTCGGGCAGAAGATCTCCCGTGTCGAGATCCTTGATGACCAGTGTGAACAGTTCCGATCCCCGGGTATCGGTGGAATAGGCCAGCAACCGGTGATCCGGACTGACGGAAAACCCTCCAACCCGGAAGTAATCCTTCCGTCTGGCCAACCGGTTTTCATCGAGCAGAACCTGTTCGGGGGCATCGAGGCTTCCCTCTTTCCGGCAGTGTATGCGGTACTGTTTCCCCTTTTCGGTCCGGGAGTAATAGAAGAAATTATCGTGCTTCACGGGAACGGTGAGGTCCGTTTCCTTGATGCGGCTCACCATCTCCCGGTAGAGTTTTCTCTGGAGTCGCCGGGTGGGTTTCATCACCTTTTCCGTGTAGTCGTTTTCGGCTTGCAGGTAGCCGATGACGTCGGGGTTATCCCGTTGTTTAAGCCACGCATAAGGATCGATCCGGATGTCTCCGTGAAGGGTATCGGCCTTCGGGACGGCTTTGGCCCTCGGCGGTTCCGGGACTCGCTCTTGAGCACAGGCGCTCATGATGAGGAGAAAAGTTAGGGTCGCGCCTCGCGCCAAGTGACGGCATTCTTTCATGATGATCTCCTTTAGATGATCGGCTTTCTCCGCCGGTGGTTCAGGCTTGCATCAGACAAAGTATTGCGAGGGCCACCGGGAAATCAAAGAAAATTCAAACTGGGAACGAAATCCCCAACCATTCTCCAGCACCCGGCGCCTGTTATGTTAACGCTCCGATTTCATCTTAACTTATATATCATAGGTTAACATAATCATTTCGGGAA
>JBHIEY010000253.1:0-2122 GCA_046861835.1 Fidelibacterota bacterium
GCAATCCCCTGTCTGGCCAAATCGCCTATGGCCGGTTCTTAAAGAATGTCGCCTCTTCCTGCAGCGACGGTTCTCTTGGTCCTTCTTTTCCAAAAAGAAGGACGGAAAGAAAACGGTCCCTGTGACAGACCATCAAGGATCTCTCTACCTCCCCTATGGAGAAGAGGTTTCGCCCGTTTCTATGAGGTCAGCCAGGGGAGAGGAAGATCAAGCTTCCGGAAAAGGGCGTCCAGCATGGCCTCTTCGAACGCTTCGTTACTCCCGTAACAAAACCCGAACGTTTTCTCCCATAATTCCCTCGCCTCCATGCAGAGATAGAAAAACACCCTTCCGTGCCAGGGATGGAACGCCTGCCAGGCCATGGCGAACATCTCTTCCTTCATGGGCATGGGATACGACAGCTTCCCCGCTGCCTCCTCCATGGGTATCTGCAGAACCTTGCTGGGGACACCCTGCTGCCGGAGACTCCTGACGGCCGGCTTGATGAACGTGAGGGTACCGAAAGATACGAAGGCTACCTCATCCGGAGAGAACCGGTTCACGAGGGTGTCGATAAGGTTCTCATAATCGTCCCGGTATCCCCGGTAATGGATGATGGGATGAAAGTGGAAGCCCACCCGGATTCCTCTGTCCGCCACCCTGCGGGCCGCGGCGAGTCTCTCCTCCAGGGAGGCCGTCCGGAGTTCCTCATGCTCGATGATCACCTGGGGATTAAGGGACCAGCTGACAAAGACGTTTGGAGGAACGTCCACAGAGAGAAGATGGGCGACGTTCTTTGACTTGGTCTTGAATTCCAGGACTACGTTCGGGTTACGCCGGGCGAATTCGAGCTGGGCCTCCAGGACACCCTCCCGGTTGCCCAGAAGGAGGGAATCGGACGACTGGCCCGAACCGATATGGTACCGCTTCCGGGGGTCCAGTTTGATACTTCGAAGCTTTTCTCCCAGGGCCGCATCCACGGCGATCTTGTCCGGATCGTAAAACGTCTGGATACTGCAGTAGGTGCAGCCGAAGCCGCAACCCTGGACCGCATCGATGGTGCGGAGATTACAGCAGACCGTTTTCTCCGACGCCACGGGGCAGATGCCGTAGACACCGTTGGAGCCCAGCCGGACCTGGAGCTTCTTTCGAGCGAGTCCGGATATGACCGGCTTTGCCTGTTCGCTGCGGTCGTACACGGTCTCCTGTTCCCGGAAGGTCTGCCACCGCCGCCGGATGGCCTTCAGGAAGATTTCTTTTCCGGCGGTCCCCGGGGGACCAAGCCTTTCTTCCAGTTCGCGCCACTGCCGTTTCAGGGAAGGTTCCCCCCACATCTTGAAGTCGATCGCAATTTCCATTACCTGCCGGAGTTCCTGAAACGTCAGGCCACAGGTCAACCCAATGTCCCGGATGAAGTCCCGCAGGTCCGTGTCGAGGCTCCCGTAGAGGGTCTCGTGCGCCAGAGAGTTCAGCCGTTGCGGGGCACGAAGGCGTCCGAGAAGGCGGGCCAGTTTTGCCACGACCGGGAGGTTCCGGGTGACGAGTTCGGTGACCCCGGTCCGGGAGATATTCCGGATGGGGGACCGGTGATTATCTGAGATGATCTTGATAACGTGAACCCTTTCCTGGGGTGCAATCCGGGAGGCGGCGGAATAGAAACCGCTCGCCTCCATGTCGTAGACGTCGCCATTGTGGAAAGTTTCCACGGGTCTCTCCACCGTGGTGACTGAAGCGATCCGGCACGGGGGGTCGAAGGGAGGGTCCAGATCCCACGATTGTCCGGTGGCTTCATCTTTTATCCGGCCGGCAAGGACAGGGGTCCCCACCGGGAGATCCCTGTGACCGGCAATGCCGGGGTTGATCCAGATCGAGCGGTCCGGGGAAGGGGTGCAATCAGCAAGAGCGGAAACGGCCTCTTGTGCCCTCTTCTTTCCCACACCGGAGACGGCCAGCCGGATGGTCCCGGAGGGATTAGAAAAAAGGGGGACGGAGGGACCGTTGCTGTACTTTTTCAAAAGGAACCGTGCGATGAGAGGTTCGGCCTCTGCAGGAAGGGCCGTGACGATGTTCAGGTTACCGCGCATTTCCGTACCGTTGCTGCCAGAAGCGGGCTTCCTCGAGTTTTCCCCGCTTGATGGCTCCC
>JBHIEY010000254.1:0-2120 GCA_046861835.1 Fidelibacterota bacterium
GGTGAATGGAAAACCGGCCAGGGACCTCCGGCGATTCACTGCCGATTCCGGCCGCCTGGGTGTCGAGAAGGGATTCCACAACGGTGATCATGGTGCCGGGATCGTACTCCGTATCGGCAAACCGGATAATACCGTTGGAGTCCACAATGAAATCCCTGGGATAGGGGGACTGGCCGCCGGCAAGATTGTACATTCCGTAGACCCGTTTCCCAAGGTCCTGAAGAACGGGAAAGGTTATTCCCTGGTCTTCGATGAAGGCCCGAAGGGTCGACTCCGATTGGTACGACAGTCCCAGGACCATGAGACCCGCATCCTTGTATTCGTTCCAGAGACTGATTTCGAGGTCCGAAAACTCCGGAGCACAGACGGGTCACCAGGTGGCGAAAAACGCCACGATGACCGCCTTGGCCCTCAGCTTGCTCAGCGTCACGTCACCGTACCCGTTCACCGAAGTGAGAGTGAAGTCGGGAGCCGACTGTCCCACATCCAGACCCCACGTGGAATTACCCTCAAGGGTTACGGCGATCTGGGGTTCGTCAGGATCGTCCGAACGAATCTTGAGATTGGCAAACCCGTTGGCGGAAGAACCACAGTAGGTGATGGTCACCCCCGCCGATCCGCCGGGAGCCAGGTGGTCGGCGGAAACGGAGGCACTGTAGTCGGAATGGTCAATGGCGATGTTCTCGAAATTGAGCTCGGCGCTACCGTTGTTCAGGATGGTCACCGTGGTATCCAGGCAGGTGCCATTGACCAGATGGGGAAAATTCATGTTCCGGGAAGAGGCATCGATGTCCGGGCCGCTTATCTCACCGAACCGGAAGGTCCGGAAAAAATTCCACTCGGCGGAGTAGACGACGTCTCCCTGCATATGGATGGCCATGACGCGGCCACCGGTGTTCTTGTAGCCTGCAAGGCGGAGCGAGGGAGAGTCGTCCCATTTCAACACTTCCACGTCGTCCCAATCCGATACTGCCACCAGGGAATCCGAGACGGCAACCCGGGAGGCGTATCCCGTCGTGTTGTAGTTGGCCACAAGAACGGGGGTTTCAGGCAGGGACACATCGAACATATCCACCCCTCTGGCTCCCACGGCAACAAACAGATAGTTCCCGGACACTGTCACGTCTTTTGCCGTTCCCGATGCGGACGCTTCCCCGATGACTCTCGCCACTTCCGGGGAGGAAACGTCGATAACCTTGAGACCGCCAGCACCGTCGGCAGCATAGACCAGATTTCCGTCTTCTGAGACTTCCACGGCCCAGGCGTTTTCGGTGGGTACACGGGTAACCGGCTGGGGCGATTCGGGTGCGGAAATATCAATCACCTCCACACCGTCGGCATGGATGGCGGCATAAAGATATCTGCCGCCATCTCCGTAGGCGAACCCGTCAGTCTGCTCGTATGAGAACTCGGGGGATCCATAGTCTCCTACACTCACGGGCTCCACCGGGTTGGACACGTCAAGACTCCGGATTCCGCAGTCCCTCCCGCGTCCGTAGGCATGGTTGCCGTTGATGTGCCAGGCGTAAAGACGGCCGTAGTCGCATCCGTACGCCGAGTACCGGGCCACCGTAAAGGGGGCGGTCGGATCGGAGATGTCAATCACATTCAGTCCCCCCAGACCGGCCGGTACAAAGGCATAATCTCCCGAGATTTCAATATCGAGAAGCTCGAAATTGGGGGAATCGTACCGGGAAAGGAGCGTTAGATTCCAGGCCTTCAGGTCCTGGGAGACCGTCAGAGCCGTGACGACGGCCCACAGACCGGAGAATCTTCGTAATAGTCTCTCTGTTTCCGTCATTTCAGGTTTGAGGCCCTACGGCGGGCGTGGCGCTTAAGGATTTTTTTCATTTCCCGGGGGGATTGATAACCGGCATATTTGCCGATAACCTCTCCGGAGGAATCAAAAAACACCACCGTGGGAATGCTCACTACCCCCACTTTCCGGGCCAGAGCGAGACCTTCCGGATCGTCCACATTGATGCGCACGGGAATAAATGCCTTCAGGGATTGCCTGACGGACTCGTCGCCAAACGTTTCCCGGTCCATTTTCCGGCACCACTGGCACCAATCCGCGTGGAATTTTGCCATGACCACCTTCTCTTCCCCGTCCGCCAGTT
>JBHIEY010000082.1:0-7753 GCA_046861835.1 Fidelibacterota bacterium
AATGCGAATCGCTGTGGATGCTATGGGTGGGGATAATGCCCCGTCCGTTGTGGTCAGGGGTGCCGTTGAGGCTCTGGGGGAAGGAAACGGCAAGTTTGATATTCTTCTTTTTGGCGACAGAACCCGGGTCGAGGAGGAACTGAGCAAACTGGGACTCTCCCCCTCAAGCCTGACGGTTCACCACGCGCCCGACGTGGTGGAGATGACGGACCGCCCTTCCCAGGTTCTGAAAACCCGGCCAAATTCCTCCCTGGTCCGGGCCATTCGATCGGTCAAGGAAAGAGAGTCTGACGCCGTGGTGAGCGCGGGGAGTACCGGGGCGATTCTTTCCACGGCCCTTTTTCTCCTGGGAAGGATTGAAGGGGTCCGCCGCCCGGCCCTGGCGGTCTACTTCCCCGTAATGCCCCGGGGAATAGTCTTGTGTGACGCCGGCGCCAACGTAGAGGTGAGGGCACGGCACCTCCTCCAGTTTGCCATCATGGCCTCGGAATACGTCAAGCACATTCAGGGCATCGAACATCCTACCGTAGGACTTCTCAATATCGGCGCGGAACCCACGAAGGGGATGGAAGTCTACGTGGAAGCCTACAAACTTCTGAAAGCCAGTCTCCCATCATTTAAAGGTAACATAGAGAGCCGGTACCTCATGGACGGTAAAGTGGACGTGGTGGTGTGTGACGGTTTTATCGGCAACAATTTGGTCAAATTTGCCGAAGGGTGGATCCGTCACCTTAACGTGGAGGTGGCACGGCAACTCAAGAGCCGCATTCACTCCGAGACGGAAAAACGGAAATTTGATGACCTGTTTCAGAACGTCATCCGGGAATACGAATATGAGGAATACGGTGGCGTTCCGCTTCTGGGAGTTAACGGCGTTTGTGTCATCTGTCACGGAAGTTCCCCCGCCAGGGCCATCAAGAACGCGATTCTTTCGGCCCAAAAATCGGTGGATGAAAAGCTCGTCGATTCCATCAGGGGAGGTATTTCAAGCACAGTGACCCGCATCCAATCTACCAACTCGGAGCCCACGAAAAGGTGAGAGCCACCGTATCTGCGGTCGCCAAGTATCTTCCCGAACGGGTCCTTACCAACAAAGATCTGGAGAAGATGGTGGACACGACCGACGAATGGATTGTGAGTCGAACGGGCATTTCCGAACGCAGAATTGCCGCACAGGGGGAAGTCACCTCGTTCATGGGAACCCGCGTCGCCCGGTCTCTCCTTGAAAAGCGGGGGATGGACGCCGTGGACGTTGAACTCATTATTGTTGCCACGGTGACTCCGGACATGATGTTCCCCTCCACCGCAGCCCTTATCCAGAATGCTATCGGAGCGGAAAAGGCGTGGGGATTCGATCTTTCTGCCGCCTGCTCGGGATTCCTTTTCGCCCTGGAAACCGGGGCCAAGTTCATCGAATCGGGTCGCCATTCGGCCGTGATGGTCATCGGATCGGACACCATGAGTGCCATAACCGATTATGAGGACAGGACCACATGTGTTCTTTTCGGCGACGGCGCAGGGGGTGTGTTGCTGGAACCCACGTCCGGTGACGACGGCATCATCGATTCCCTTCTCTATACGGACGGAAGCGGAGCCGATCTGTTGAAAATGCCCGGAGGGGGAAGTCTCCATCCGGCATCGGAAGATACGGTCAAGAAGCGGATGCACTATGTCCATCAGCAGGGACGGCAGGTATTCAAGTTTGCCGTCAAGAGCATGGCGGAGGCCACCGAGGACATCTTGAAAAGAAACGGCCTCACGGGCAGGGATATCCGGCTGTTCATTCCTCACCAGGCCAACCAGAGAATCATCGACGTCAGCGCCAAGAAGCTTGGTCTTTCTTCCGACCAGGTCCTGATCAATATTGACCGGTATGCCAATACCACCGCGGGGACCATTCCCATTGCCCTGGCCGAGGCGGTGGAGGATGACCGTCTGAGACCGGGGGATTACGTGGTGCTGGCCGCCTTCGGGGGAGGATTCACCTGGGGGAGCACCCTCATAAAGTGGCGGGACACTTCATGACGAGCCGTGCCTTCGTCTTTCCCGGCCAGGGTTCCCAAAAGGTGGGGATGGGCCGGGACCTGTTCCAGGAGACTGACCTGGGCCGGCGCCGATATGAACAGGCGAACATGATTCTGGACCTGGACATTGCGGCCATTTCCTTCACGGGTCCTGATGAGCTTCTCAAGCGGACGTCCCTTACCCAGCCGGCAATCTTTGTAAACAGCGTGATCCTGGGGGAACTTCTCCTTGAAAGGGGTCAACTCCCTTCCTTCTGTGCAGGCCACAGCCTCGGAGAATACTCCGCCCTCACCGTGGCGGGTGCCATGGCCTTTGAGGACGGGCTCAAACTGGTGAGAATTCGAGGGGAACTGATGGAAAAAGCGGGTCGTTCCCGCCCGGGAACCATGGCTGCCGTTATGGGCCTGAACCGGATGGAGGTCACCCGGATCTGCCGGGAAGCATCTTCCCACGGGACGGTCAAACCTGCCAATTTCAATTCTCAGAATCAAATTGTAATTTCCGGAGACAAAGAGGGTGTCAGACGAGCCATGGATCTCGCCCGCCGGTTGGGGGCCGTCCGCGTCACTGAACTGAAGGTCAGCGCCGCTTTCCATTCGCCTCTCATGACCCCCGCCAAGGGCGCCCTGAGCGAGACCCTGGAGAATACAAATATCGGAGAACCCGCCTTTCCCATTGTCATGAATGTGACGGCCGAGCCCACCACCGACCCCGCAAGAATCAGGGAAAACCTTATCGATCAACTGGACCACCCCGTCCGGTGGCTCGATAGTGTCGTCGCTTTGAAGGAACTGGACGTAACGGAGTTTGTCGAGGTGGGTCCCGGACGTGTGCTGCAGGCCCTGATCCGCCGAATTGACGGGGCCCTGTCCACCTGGGGGGTACAGTCGCTGATGGACCTGAACCGGCTGGAGCATGTCTGAACCGTCTCAAAAGGTGGCCTTTATCACCGGTGCATCCCGGGGAATCGGGAGATCCATCGCCAGATTGTTCGCCCGGGAAGGGATACAGGTAATCTGCGCCAGCAGAACAGAGGAAAGACTGGAGGCAGTGGCGGACGAGATAAAGGCGTCGGGGGGAGAAGCCATGGCTATCCCCTTAGACGTTTCCCATCTCGAAGAGGTGGCCCGGGGCGTTAAGCGGGCGGTGTCAGCATACGGCACCATCCACATTCTGGTGAACAACGCGGCGATTCTCAGGGACAAACTGATTCTCCGGATGAACGAAGAGGACTGGGACGATGTCATGGCCGTCAATTTGAAAGGTTACTTCAACACCATCAAGGCCGTGACGCCCCACATGATCAAGAACCGATACGGCCGGATTCTCAACGTTACGTCCGTCGTGGCCATGACCGGCAACGCAGGGCAAGCCAACTATGCCGCCTCCAAAGCCGGAGTTATTGGACTCACGAAATCGGTCGCCCGGGAGCTGGCCACCCGGAACATAACGGTGAATGCCATAGCCCCCGGATACATAGACACGGCCCTCACCCGGGGCATTTCCGAAAAGGCCCGGGAAGCCCTCGTCAGTCAAATCCCCATGGAACGCATTGGGAAGCCGGAAGATGTAGCCCACCTGGCTCTCTTTCTCGTTTCCGATGAAGCCGGATACATCACCGGACAAACGCTATCGGTTAACGGTGGACTCTACATGTAGCTCAAGGAGGTAACCATGTCCTATTTCGACAAAGTTAAGGAAGTCATCATGGATAAACTCGGTGTGGAGGAAAGCAAGATTACCCCCGAATCTTCCTTTGTGGACGATCTGGGGGCCGATTCCCTCGACACGGTAGAACTGGTCATGCAGTTCGAGGAAGAGTTTGGAATCGAGATTCCCGATGAGGATGCCGAAAAACTGACCACCGTAGGAAAGGCTGTGGAATACATCGAGTCCCACGTTACAAGTGAATAGTCTGAAGCGCAAAGTGGTTGTCACCGGCATGGGAGTGGTCTCCCCCCTGGGAGTCGGAGTGCGATCCTTCTGGGAGGCCCTCCGTTCCGGACAAAGCGGCATCGGACCGGTGACAAAGTTCGATACCGACGGCTACCGGGTAACGATAGGAGGGGAAGTGAAGGATCTTCGCCCGGAAGACTATCTCGATAAGAGGGAATTGAATCGACTGGACGACTTCACCGTATACGCCCTTGTCGCCGCCCAGGAAGCCATTGAAGACGCGGGGCTGTCCGAGGGGATACCGGACATGGACCGGTTCGGCGCTATCGTCGGTTCAGGGGTTGGCGGAATTGCCACCATGGAAAACCAGAACAAGCGCCTGCTGGACAGGGGACCTCGAGCTATTTCCCCCTACTTTATTCCCATGTACATAGCCGACATCGCTCCCGGCCACATTTCCATGAAGTGGGGCTTGAAGGGACCCAATTACAGCGTGGTCTCGGCCTGTTCGTCTGGAAGTCACGCCCTGGGAGACGCCCTGAGATTGATACAGTATGGGGACGCAGACGTGATTGTTGCGGGAGGAAGCGAAGCCGCCGTGACCCCACTGACCTATGCCGGGTTTATCAATATGAAGGCCCTCTCAAGGCGCAACGATGAGCCCGAAAAAGCTTCCCGCCCGTTTGATGCCGACCGGGACGGGTTCGTTCTGGGGGAAGGGTCGGGTGTTCTTGTTCTTGAAGAGGCCGATCATGCTCTGGCGAGAGGAGCCACCATCTATGCAGAACTCGCCGGATACGGAGCGACGGCGGATGCCTACCACGTTACGGCTCCCTCCCCCCGGGGAGAAGGGGCCGCCCGGGCAATGGAAAGGGCCCTCCGGGATGCCGGAATTCAACCGGAAGAGGTAGACTATATCAACGCCCACGGTACGTCAACACCTTACAACGACAAAACGGAAACGGAGGCAATCAAGACGGTTTTTGGTGACGCCGCATACCGGGTGCGAATCAGTTCCACCAAGTCGATGACCGGGCACCTCCTGGGGGCCAGCGGGGGAATCGAAGCGGTGGCGACCATCATGGCAGTCAACGAGGGAATCATTCCCCCCACCATCAACTACGAAACGCCTGACCCGGAATGCGACCTCGATTATACGCCGAACAAAGCGGTGAAAGGGGAAGTAAATCTGGCCATCTCCAATACGTTCGGCTTCGGGGGCCATAACGCGGTGCTGGTCATCAAACGGTGGGAGACGTAAGGAACCGGAACACCCCGCCGTTGCCTCAACTCCTCAGACGCCTTTACTGGCGTTTCCTGAAACGAAAACCGCACCTGACCCGCCTTCAATCTTCTCTGGGTTATTTCTTTGTCCGTGAAGATCTCCTGGAACAATGCATCACCCACAAATCTATCGATCCCAACCCCCGCCTTAACTACGAAAGACTCGAGTTTCTGGGTGACGCCGTCATCGACCATGTCATCTCCCTTTGCCTTCTCAGGGAATTCCCGGAGAGCAACGAAGGTTTTCTCACCCAGAAGCGGGCGGCCCTGGTCCAGCGGTCGTTTCTGGCCAAAATGGGCAAGAGACTGGGCCTTGAACACCACATCCGGGCGGCAGTCAATGTGGATCTCGACAGTGAAAAGGTATCGCAGAAACAGCTGGCCAATGTGTTCGAAGCCCTCGTGGGAGGCATCTACCTGGACGGAGGTCTCCGGCCGTGCGCCGACCTGATCGTTCGAACGGTATGGAGACACCGGAAGGAATCGTGGCAGACCATCAACTATAAGGGAATCCTTCTGGAGTACTGCCAGGGGAGCGGTCTGGGAAGCCCCCTCTTTTCCGTGACGGACACCTCAGGACCCGAGCACGAAAAGACCTTTGAGGTTACCGTTACAGTCGGAAGCCGGACTTTTCCCGCCGGCACGGGAGAAACCAAAAAAGCCGCTGAACAGGAAGCGGCTGAAATTGCCCTCGGTTTTCTTCGATCCTGAGGTCTATTTTTTCCCTTCCAACCTGAGTATCTTGTCCCGAATTTCCGCAGCCACCTCGTATTCTTCCTCGTCAATAGCTTTCTGCAACTGTTCCTCAAGATAGCGCCGGGAGTTTTCGGTTCCGTGACGGAGTTCCTCGAAGCCGAAATCCGTTGGAGACTCCTCCCGCAGACCGGCCTCGGCCATAACCGACTCGGACACCAGAATCGGGGCACCGAGACGAAGGGCAATGGCGATAGCGTCGCTGGGCCTGGAGTCCACCTCGCATCGCTCCAGCCCATCAGACTCGACCCTGATTTCCGCAAAGAATGTCCCTTCCGACAGATGGGTAATGACCACCTCCTTCACACTGACGCTCACCTCCTGAAGGATGGTGGCAATAAGATCGTGGGTCATGGGCCGGGGTGTGTCGACGTTTTCGAGGGCCAGGGCTATGGCCTGGGCCTCAAACGAACCGACGATGACGGGAAGCTTTCGCTTTTTTCCCCCCACTTCCTGCAGGACCACGGCATACCCCTTGCTTGGAGGGTAAAATGAGATTTTGGTGACTTCGACTGGAATCATGGCGGGGGTTTCTACATGCCTTATTTTAATATACAGTTCTGAGGGTCCGTTTGCAACTCTATTTGACCCGGAACCTTACTTTTGTCCGGCCAGAGACAGCTTCAACTGCTCGATTTTGTCCACGGGCGTCGGGTCGCATCCGTGATGCATGGCGGCCCAGAAGCTGACCCAATCCCCCAGATGGACGAGATAGAACAGCCGCTCCACGGAGTTCTCCCCTTTGGCCTCAATGTCAATCTGGCGTTTCACGGCACGGCCGATAATCCGGCGTGAAAGTGTCTGCCGCTTCCGTGTCCTGGGATGGTCGTCGGCGTCCATCAACCATAACAGAGACATCTGGCCGGTAAGGTCCGGATGGTTCCCGTACCCAACAATCTCATTGTGATTCATCTCCGGGAGAAGGTGATGAAACGCCACCATTTTGCCGTTTTCCTCCAGCTGTCCCCGCCACCTGAGAGCAGCAGAAGCCGTAATCACGCCACTGCCGTAGATGACCGGAATGGTGGTGTAAATCCGTCGCGCGATCGTGAACGCCGGATTCTTCTGCTCAACCCGCGAAAAGAGATCACGATCAGAGGCAAGCCGGGCAGCGGCCCCCTGAAGCCGGGAATCCAACGACTCCCTGGCGAGTCCGATCCGGTGGAGAAAATAGAGCAGGGGAACGGCCATGTATCCCAGGGCCGCCCTGGGAGGATAGCCGGCCGGAACCGTTATGACGTCGTGACCGCTCTTTATCAACCTCTCTCTCAATTCGCCCCCGGAGGTGATCCCCGCCACCAAGGCCCCCCGGTTCACGGCATCGTCCAGGCACGAAAGGGTCTCCTCAGTCGACCCTGAATAGCTCAAACATATCACCAGGGTCTCCTTCCCCACCCAACGGGGCAACCTGTAGTCACGGACCACCACAGACGGCACCTCCAACCCGGAGGAGATCAACGCCGATGCTATGTCAGCGGCAATGGCCGACCCTCCCATCCCGGCCAGAACCAATCCCGTTACGTCGGGATAACGACGACGCGGCCCGATCTCCCGTCCCATCTTCATGGCATCCTCCATCTGGTCGGGAAACCGGTAGATGAGGCCGTACATGTCCGAAGGATCGAACTTCCTGTAGCTCGCCGGCAACATGGAGCAACTACCGCTTCCGGGTCAGAAGCATGTGGACAAAATGTTCCAGATCTCCCCGCCTTTCCGTCTCAAACCTGTCCAGTTTCGCCAGGGAAAGGGCGATGAGGCGGCGCACCTGGTCCTGGGCGTTCGACACCACACCTGT
>JBHIEY010000255.1:0-2109 GCA_046861835.1 Fidelibacterota bacterium
GGGGATCCCCGTGGGATTTATTGAAACGGACCTGGTGGATCCCCGTTACTATTCCTATTCCAACATCAAGAACCGTCTCGATTCATTTTTTCAAATGCTGGAGCAGCGGATCTCCCTGACATGAACCTTTATCTGGGCATTGACCTCGGTTCCACCACCTCCAAGGCTGTTTACATGGATGAAGGGGGGGGCATCATCGGCCGGGGGATCACCAACACCCGGGCCGACTATGAGGTGGCGGCGGAAATCGCCCGGATGGAAGGGGAATTCAATTCCCGTTTCACCCTTCTGCGCCGGCGGGTCGAGGCGTCAAACGGGGGAGGGGCGAACTGGAAGGAGGTCTTCGACCAGCTGGAGGGGCGATTCCGGTATCTTCAGTTCGAGGAACGGTTCCGGCGGTTGATGGAGGTGATGAACGAAAAGGCCGCCGCCATTTCCGACGGGCCACGGCGAAAAGCGATCACGGAGCAGCTCCACCGGGTGGGTCCCCTCATCGAAGATGACGTGAGAAAAAAACTTTTTGCCGAAGGGGGAGCGTTGAGGCTCGAGTTCTTCCGGGACCTCTTCGGGGAAAGCTTTCTCAGGCACATAGAGAGCCTGCCCAAAGATCTTTTCGACGACCTGACGGCGCTGTACGATCGTTCTATCGTGGGGGTGGAAAACCTCGTCATCGAATTCGATTTTGCCGACCTGACCGACCGGGCGCTGACTCTGATTCCCGAAGGGGAGAACGACTCATCCGCCGTCGTCGCCCGTTTCCTGGAGGATGTGACCTCCGTGAGTCTGGAGCCGGCCGATTACATCGGAACGGGATACGGCCGCCAGCTCCTCCCGTTTGATAAGACCCACATAAAATCGGAGATCCTGTGTCACGCCCTGGGGGCTCACGCCTATTTCCCGAAGACGCGCACCGTTCTCGACATCGGGGGTCAGGATACCAAGGCCATTCAGGTCGATTCGAACGGGCTGGTCACCTCTTTCCAGATGAACGACCGGTGCGCCGCCGGATGCGGCCGGTATCTGGGCTACATCGCCGATGAAATGAGCATGAGCGTCACGGAACTGGGGCCCACGGCCCTGGGGGCCGATTACGAGTCGAATATCTGCAGCACCTGTACCGTTTTCGCCGGAGCGGAACTGCGGGAGTACCTGAATCTCGGAGAGAGAAAGGAAAACATCCTGGCAGGCCTCCACAAGGCCATTGTGCAGCGGGCGTTCTCCCTTCTGGCCAGGTCGGGGGGCGTAAGAAATGAGTTCACGTTCACGGGAGGGGTGGCGAGAAACGTGGCGGTGGTGAAATATGTCCGCCAGATGATCCTTGAGAATTACGGGGATCTGACCATCAACGTTCACCCCGACTCCATTTTCATGGGTGCCCTGGGGGCAGCGATTTACAGTTCACGGCGATGAAATCCAACGGCAACGTCACCCTCGGTATCGATGTGGGAAGCAGTTTCATCAAGATTGCCCTGGCCCGCTATGGGGATCCGCCCCACATTGTCGATACAGTCAACGAAAAAATCCGGAAGCGGAATCCCACCCTGGTCATCGAAAAGGCGGTGGATGAACTCCTTGAGAGACACAACCTCTCCTTTGACGATCTGGTGTACGTGGCCTCTACGGGAGAAGGGGAACTCGTTCCCAGGAAGAGGGGACACTTCTACAGTATGACGACCCATGCCCGCGGTGCCTATCACTATCATCCCGAGGTCCGGGCGGTGGTGGATCTGGGGGCCCTTTTCACCCGGGCCATGACCCTGGAAAACGGTGCCCGGGTGACGAACTACGCCATGACGGGACAGTGTGCCTCGGGTTCGGGTCAGTTTTTGGAAAACATCACCCGGTATCTGGGCCTCACCCTGGAGGAGGTGGGGCCCCTGTCGCGGCAGTCCACGAATCCCGCCCGCACCAGTGGCATCTGCGCCGTGCTGGCGGAAACGGACGTGATCAACATGGTATCGCAGGGAATTGCCACCGCCGATATCATCAAAGGAATTCACCTTTCCATTGCCCGGCGGGTGATCACCCTTTTGAGGAAGCTCAAGGTTCGGTCGCCCGTGGCGCTCACGGGCGGGATGGCCCAGGACGTGGGCATTGTTGACGCCATCA
>JBHIEY010000083.1:0-7607 GCA_046861835.1 Fidelibacterota bacterium
CCAGAGGCCCCGGTGAGCCAGTTCGGCGTCGGATGTGACGGTAAGCCTGGCCAGAGAGAAAAGATTCGAAAGGTTTTTTCCCAGGAGGCGCCCATACCGGGGATGGCTGATTCCTGCCATCCCCACCACACATTCCCTCACATTGGCGGGATCGAGATGAGCGTCCCGCAGGGCTTCCCTTAAGAGGCGGCTAACCCTCTCCAGTCCGCCTGAGCCGTAAAGGATGGGATTTGCCCCTTCCCCCGTCCGGTGAACCCCCTCACGGCGCCCGATGTGCAGAAGGAGCACCTCCGTTTTCGTCCCTCCGATGTCCACGGACACAACCCACTCTCCTCGTCCCTGTCGAGGTTCACTCACCGTATTCCCTTTCGAGAAAGCGCTGAAGATCCCCGAAGGTGTCAAATTCCCGGGTGCTGCACCCCAGAATCCATGAACTGATCATCTCCCGGGGAACCCCAAGAACGGTATAGACAGGCTTACCGGCATGGTATGCCAGGGTGACCTCTCCATGGGTCCCTCCACCCCTTACGACCCCTTCGTCCCAGTAGCAGATGACGTAGTCCACGTCGTGGATGATGGAGTGGAGATCGGCGTCAATCAATTTCCGTACCGCCTTCTTGAACCTCCCATAATCGGTCGACTTCCAGCGGCGAAAATTCTCCGCTTCATCGGGTACGAGGGTTTTTTTCTGTTCCTCCACGGGGTTGAAAACGTCGTGGCCCAGATGATCTTTCAGCCAGGCGGTCATTTCCCGCCGCCACTCTGTCCCGCCATCCGGGGCATGCTCAATGGCTCCCGAAAGGTAAGCCCTCATCGGATGTTGACTCTGGCAAAAATGACGCCGTTTACAAGGGTCCAGACGAGGCCGACTGCCAGCGGGACCAGCCAGCTGACAAAGGTAATCTCCTGCCTGAAAATCAGGTCTCTTGCCCCCTGGGCGAGAAGGGAGGTCGGCAGGGCCGCAAAAAAGGGCACCACAGCGGAAGGGAAAACGGTCTGGGGGATAATCCAGCCTGAGGAGAGAATCACAAACAGGAGAAGGACGAAAGCGGTGAAGAGGTGGGAGAAAGGTCGCCGGGTCAGGAGGGAGAGGGAAAGGGAAAGATTGAGAATGAGAAACCCGAGGATGGCGGAGAAAACGAGGAAACCGAGAAACGGAACAAGGGGAAACATCGTCCCGGCCAGAAGCTGAACGATAACGGCCGCTACCAGACCTTTGACTATGACATCCGGAAGGAGCGATGTGAGAACGGCAGTGATGATGGACAGAGAGGAATTGGGCGAGCCGGCAACAGATTCAAGAAACGGCAGAAGTGTCCGGTTCTGGAACAGGTCGACGAAAAGAGGGAAATAGGCCGACGCCAGAACGACCGTGAAGATGATTCCCGGCGCCGCCCAGACCGGGAACGATTTTGCCTCGGGCGGAACGGTAACCAGACCGCCCAGACTGACCACCACCGCCACGTACAAAATCACAGGAAGGATCAGGGAGAGGGCCAGTTCGCTGAGCCAGCCGTGGGACAGGATCCAAACCCGCCTCTGCATGAACGCGGGGACAAGATTCATTCCTGCCGGTCCTCGGTGGATGTCAGAACGAGGGTCTCCAGACCCACGTTGTCTGCCCGGTAGTCAAGCAAACCGGAATCTGCGGACACCTTGATCACCTCGAGGAGTGCCATTCTCTCCCGGGCGTAGAAGTCAAATATCTGGCCGAGCCGGGACGGATTGACAAGCGTGGTCATCTTGCTCAACCGGGCGAACAGGTCGTCGGACAGGGCGTCAAAGCGAACCTGAAAATGGAACAGCTGTCCCGTGTTTTCCAGAAGCCTGTCGAGGGTGCCGTCCAGGACAATCTTTCCTTTGTCCATGATCACAATCCTGTCGTGGACCCTTTCCGCTTCATCGATGGACTGGGTGGCATAAACGATGGTCTTTTCCCCCTTCAGATTCTGAAGGTATTCCCACACGATGTACCGGGACCGGGCATCCAGGGAGGCGGTCGGTTCATCCAGAAGGAGAATGGGAGGGTCGTGCAGAAGGGTTCTTACCAACATGGCCCGCTTCAGATATCCTTGCGAGAGGGAGCCCGGGAACTCGTTGAGAACGTCGGTCATCTGAAAGGTCTGTGCCAGACGGCGAATCCGTCTTCTCGACTCCTCCGGGGAAAGGCCGTACACGCCGGCGTGAAACCGGAAATTCTCCTGGAGCGTCATCTGGAGATCCAAATTGGGCGACTGGGGCATGTAGCCCACCGTCTTGCGGGTTTCCCTCCGGCGGAGCTGAGTGTCGAGGCCATGGATAAAGACCGTTCCAAATTCCGGTCTGGCCAGGCCCGCCAGCACCCTGAGAAGGGTCGTCTTCCCCGCGTCGTTCGGCCCCACCAGGGCCATGAGCGATCCCCGCTCGATGCCAAACGTCAATCCGGCGAGGACCGTTCGCCCGTCAAGAACTTTCCCAACCTTCTTGAGAGAAATGGAGGCTTCCATGCTCTAATCGACCCTTCTCAAAAGTCCATTCTCACTATTCAATTCGCAATTGTCAACAATCAATAGTCAATATTCAATCCTAATGCGCTTCGTACCATGAGTCGCCCACTCCCCAGTCGACGACCACGGGGACGTCAAGCTCAAGAGCCCTTTCCATTTCCCTGACGACCAGTTTTCTCAGATCATCCACCTCCTCGTCCGGTGTTTCGAATAACAGTTCATCGTGAATCTGAAGAATCATTTTCGATCGCATTTCCCGGGCTTCCATCTCACGGTGAATCCGGATCATGGCGAGCTTGATCATTTCCGCTGCCGTTCCCTGGATGGGCATGTTGACCGTGGCCCTTTCGGCCGCACTGCGGACACGCTGGTTGGCATTGTCGATGTCGTAGCAGTAGCGCTTTCGGCCCAGCATCGTCTGGACAAACTTGTCCTTCCTGGCCTTCTCAAGGGTCCTGTCAATGAAGTCCCGGATGCCCGAATAGCGGTCAAAATATGCCTCAATAATCTTCCTCGCCTCCTCCTGGGGTATCCCCAGCTCCTGGCTCATGCGGAACGGTCCCGCTCCGTACATGACCCCGAAATTCACCACCTTGGCCGTTCGCCGCATCTCGGGAAGCACCGAATCGAGCGGGACGCCGAAGATATGGCTGGCGGTGCGGGTGTGGATATCCTCCCCCCTTTCGAAGGCCGCCTTCAACGTGGAATCCCCGCTGAGGTGAGCCATGATCCTCAGTTCAATCTGGGAATAGTCGGCGGAGAGTATTTTCCACCCCTTCTCCTGCGGCTGAAAAGCCTTCCGGATTTCCCGCCCCTCTTCCGCCCGGATGGGAATGTTCTGAAAATTCGGGTTGCTGCTGGCCAGCCTCCCCGTGGCCGCCGTCGTCTGGCTGAACGACGAATGAATCCGTCCCGTTCCGGGATGGATAAGTTTGGGGATGGCATCCACATACGTCGATTTCAGCTTCTGAAATTTCCGGTATTCCAGGATCTTTCCCGGCAGCGGGTGATGAGGTCTCAGCGCTTCCAGAACGTCCACGGCCGTGGACCGCTTCCTGGCGGCGGGCAGACCGAGTTTGTCGAAAAGAATCACCGCGAGCTGCTGAGGAGAGTTGACGTTGAACTCGGTGCCGGACACGGCATAGATTTCCCGGGTAAAAGAATCCAGCTTCTTCTCCATCCATTTCGACATTTCCGCCATCATCGATTTTTCCACGAATACCCCGTTTCTTTCCATCTGAACAAGCACGGGAATCAGGGGAACTTCCACCCTCTCGTAAAACCCGAGAAGGTCAGATTCCCGCAGCGCTTTCTTCAAAAGCGGCGTCAACTGGAATGCCACGTCGGCATCCTCCGCGGCATAAGGGGCAACCTGCTCCAGGGGCACTTCCGCCATGGTCTTCTGGTCCCTCCCGGTCCCCAAGAGTTCCGTGATGGGCTGCGTCCTGTAGTGGAGATACTCCTGACTGAGATAATCCAGCTTGTAAGACCGGGCCTCCGGTTTGAGGAGATGAGCCGCCACCATGGTGTCGAAAGTCACACCCTTCACATCCACGCCGTGATTCTTCAGTATCAACAAATCGTACTTGATATTCTGACCGCATTTGG
Organism: Fidelibacterota bacterium; assembly: GCA_046861835.1. Classification (GTDB taxonomy): domain Bacteria; phylum Fidelibacterota; class Marinisomatia; order Marinisomatales; family S15-B10; genus JBHIAI01. The sequence goes on from JBHIEY010000083.1 coordinate 4,095, forward strand.
GCACCGAGGAATCTTCCAGAACGGGCCGAAGCACCTCCAAAACTGTCACCAGATCCCCCTTCCCTTCCCGGGAAAACAGTTCCTTCCCCTTTCCGGGAAACTTCACGGGAACGTACCACCCTTCATGGGGCCGAACGGAAAAACTCAACCCGACGATTTCCGCCCTCATCGGATCGGTGCTGGTCGCCTCCAGATCGACAGATACTAAACTGGCGGGACGGAGCGCTTCGACCATTTTCTTCAGGGCCCCGGGAGACTTTATACATGTGTATTTCTTCCGGCGGAATTCCCGCTTCCGCTCCCCTTTCCCATTCCGGAAAGATTGGAGCTGTTCCTGAAGCGTAAAGAATTCCAGGTCGCGAAAAATCTTCTCCATGGCCTCGGTGTTGAACGGCTTGCGTTTCAGCTCGTCGACGGACACGGGAAGGGGAAGGTCCGTCCGGATCGTCACCAGCTCCCTGGAGAGCATCGCCTTTTCCACGTTGTTAAGCAATCCCTCCCGGATCCGCTTATTCTTCACGTCCCGGGCGTGTTCCAAAACGCCGGCGAAGCTGCGGTACTGTTGAAGCAACTCGACGGCCGTTTTCTGACCGACACCCTTGACACCTGGAACGTTGTCCGAGGCATCCCCCATCAATCCCAGCAAATCGACGATTCTCTCGGGCTCCACGCTCCATTTCTGGATCACCTGTTCACGATCGTATATGATGGGTGGCTCCGTCACCCTGGCGGGAGTGTAGACAAACGTGGAATCATCCACCAGCTGAAGGAAATCCTTGTCCCCGCTCACGATGTAGGTCTCCATACGTTTCTCTTTGGCCTTGGAAGCCAGGGAGCCTATCACATCGTCCGCTTCATACCCTTCCATTTCCAGCTGGGGAATATTCATGGCGTCAATGAGTTTCCACAGGTCCGGAAGCTGATTCCGGAGTTCGTCCGGCATCTTTTCGCGGGTCGCCTTGTACTCCGGATACATCTCATGCCGGAACGTCTTCTCCTTGCCATCAAACACCACGGCTAAATAATCGGGATTCTCGTCACGAAGCAGCTTGAACATGGAATTCACAAATCCGTACAGGGCGCTCGTATGCCGGCCATCGGAGGTGATGAGGGGGTTGCGAATCATGGCGAAGTGGGCCCGGTAAACCAGGGCGTATCCGTCGATGAGGAACAGTCGCTTCTTAGAGGAGGAACTCACACCGGAAGTTAACGGAATATGGCCTCTTTCTTCAATTAGAAAAACCTTCCCTCCGGGCGTGGACCCCGAACCAGCTATAGAGAATCGATGAGCACCCGGATTTATCCGGGGGATAAGGATGGCTTTCACCCGACTAAAGGCGGGTGCTTGACGGATCTGCCCAGGGCAGGCGGCGGTTACAACTCGAGCGTCAGGGTGGCGTAGTAGTTTCTCGTGGCTCCGGGCCAGTAGGCATCCACGCGATAGGGGGGCCATCCGTCGTAGTAGTTGTATCCGAAGGTTTCGTAAAGGACATCAAAGAGATTGTTGACCCAGAATTTCAGTCGAAGGGTCGCTCCCCCTATCCGGGGCAGGATGATCTGACCCCCCATATCGACAACCGTGTAAGGGTCAAGGGAGGCCTCCTCTGTGTTCGCGAAATCGATGTATTGGCTCCCGGCGTACCGGAGCCGGACCCACGGCCTTACCTTTCCTCTGTTGACCACAAGTTTCGAGGTTGCCAGGAAACCGGGATAGGCCGGAATCGTCTTACCGCCGTAGTCGGCCAGACCCCCTCCCCCCCACGGCGCCCATCCGAGAGAATCGCCCAGGAATTCTTTGAACCGGTTGTCGGAAAGGGCCAGGTTCTGCTCAAAGGCCACGCCGTCCATCAGCCGCAGGTGGATGGAAGCTTCGACTCCCTGATGGACGGTACGGGGAGCGTTGGCATGCAGCACATCGTCCGCATCGTAGTAGCGGTAGTACGCCGGAATCAACTCATCCCGGAAATCCATCCGGTAAAGGTTTACGGTGCCTTCAACCTTTGAAAACGCGAAGGAGACTCCCGCCTCGTAATCGATGAGAAATTCCTCCCGGGTCTGGGGCGTGCCGTAGCCCTCTATCACGCTCACCGTGGCGTCCTCCAGAAACTCCCGGATCGCGGGGACGGCCTCCGGATCGTCGTGGTCATAGATATCCCCGTCAGACGGTTCCCTGTGGGCGGTGGAGACGTTCGCGAAAAGAGACAGTCCGTTGCCCGGATGGTACCGGAGGCCAAGATGAGGATCGACAAAATCGTACTTGAGTCTATAGGTGTAACCCCGCGTGAAGGCCCCCATCGTCTCCTGCTCAAACCGGTAACGGTGGCCTAAGTATCGAAGATCGGCTGTGAGTATCAGCTTCTCAGACAGCGGATAGATGGAGTGAATATAGAACGAGAAACTCGTCTTCCGGGATCTGTCCGCATAGTACCGGTGGTCACCGGGCACGTCCGGGAAATCGTCAACATTCATCACTTTTCCGAAGTGGTCCGAGGAATAGAATCGGGCATCTCCGCCCACGGTCAACCGGCCGGATGAAAGGGGACGTGAATACTGATAGACCACCCCCCAGTATCCGTTTTTCAGCCACTTGCGGCGAATCAGATCCACTTTCTCCACCGTGTCGGGAACAACGTCCGTCAGATTGTATTCCTCCACATCGCGTCCCCCTTTGAACTGCTCGTAGTACCCGTCGCCTGTGACCCGGTAAAGGGTGGCACTGACCAGGCCGTCAAACAGTTTCTCGCTGTGGTGGAAGGATGCGATGGATTGGGTAAAGACGTCCTTGTTGGCATTATCGCGTCCGCCGTTGAAATCGGGGTCGGCGTAGAAGTTATACCGCCTGTCCCGGCGGTCTTTCAGGTCGTAACCGTAGACGGGAATGATCCCTTCCCAGGAGAAGGCCGTTTCTTCCTGGCCCAGAATCGCCTCAATCCGGGTTAGACTCGTTGAACTATTCACCTCCACTCCGACGTGCGCCGATCGCTGATCGGTGCCGCTGCCGGTCCGGTATCCCCCGCTGGACAGATCGCTGTACCTTCCGTAGAGGGTGAGGTGCCTGTTCCACGGCCGCCCCGCGTAGCTGGCAGACAGCTTATGGCTGGGAAGGTGGAGCCTGCTCGCCTCCAGATAGTCGCCGTACCCGGATGTGACCGTGAATCCGGGATACATGGAGTGGAAGCTGGTAATCATATTCACGGTGCCGCCGAATACGGAGGTTCCGTAAAGGGAGTTTCCCACCCCCCGCTGAACCTGAACGTCGGCGGCAGCGGCCAGAATGTCCCCATGGTCCACCCAGTAAACGGCATGGGCTTCGGGATCATTCAGAGGGATACCGTTCAGCATGACCCCTATTCTGTCCTGGGGGAAACCCCGGATCTTCAGGTAGGTGTATCCCACCCCGTTTCCCGCGTCGGAATAGGCATAGACACCGGGCAATTCGGCCAGGACCATGGGAACGTCCTGATGGCTGTAGCGGCTTTCAATGGCTTCCCTGTCCAGGGTGGAGAAGGCCAC
>JBHIEY010000009.1:0-26137 GCA_046861835.1 Fidelibacterota bacterium
AAGAAGAAACAACCCGGCACCCGGGTGGTGGTGATCTCCGGATTCTTGACCGAGGACCTGATTGAAGAGGCCCTACAGCTCGGGGTGGATGGATATCTATACAAGCCCCTCGCCGTCAGAGACATTATCTCCATGGCCATTCGTCACACCGATCTGGACCAGTTCGGGGAAGGGGAGGTCGGGCCCGAGACATAGGAAACATGGCAAAACGGAACTCAAGGGCATTACGGGAGAGTCATCAAAAGTACGAGACTCTTGTAGATTCGGGCCCTGTCGCCATCGGGGTTCATCAGGATGGAAAGTGGATGAAGCTCAACAAGGCGGCAGTAAGATTACTGGGTTACGATTCCGAACAGGAGCTTCTGGGAAAATCTGTGCTTGACGTCGTTCACCCGGATTTCAGAACGGGAGTCGCAGGACGGGTCGCCGAAATGGCAAGAACGGGGAGGCCGGCTCCCCTTTTGGAGGAGAAGCTTTTGAAAAAGGACGGGTCGGTGATACAGGCTCTGATCTCCGGAGCCCCGATACTCTATGAAGGAAAGCCCGCGTTCCAGGTCGTCGCGTTGGACGTTTCCTCTCTGAGGAAATCGCAGTGGGAAACAGAAAAGCGGGAGAAATACCTGGAAGCGGTACTGCAAAACTCTCCCGACGCTGTTGTGACCCTCGACTCCTCTCACCGTATTCTGGAGTGGAATGACGGTGCCGAACGGATTTTCGGCTACGCCCGTGAAGAAGTGTTGGGCAGAAATATCGACCACTTGATCGCCAGGAAGGGGGTAAAGAAAGAGGCTGTCAGGCTGACCCAGCAGGTGATGTCGGGGAAAAGAGTGCTCCCCCGGGAGGCCGTCCGGTACCGGAAGGACGGGAGGCCTGTGAACGTAATCGTGGCGGGCTCTCCTGTTCAAGTTGAAGGCGAGTTCGTGGGAGTCGTTGCCGTCTATACCGACATCACCGAGCTGAAGAAGGCCCAGGAGAAGTCACTGACCTATGCAGGAAGAATGGAAGCCCTCCATGCTGCCACCAGTGTCCTGGTCTCATCTTTGGACTATCGTCGGACGGTGGAGCGGTGTGCCCACCAGGCCAGGGAATTGATCGGTGCCGACGGCGTTGTCATCTATCAGTTGAACAAAGAAAAGAAACGGCTGGAACCGATGGTGGCCAAAGCGCCCCATGCCGATCAGATCATGGCCATGACCCTCCGCCTGGGGGAGGGACTGAGCGGGGAGGTTGCGCTGTCGGGCAAACCGGACATGGTGAACAGAATTGACCTCACCGAACGGGGCAAGCAGGTTCCGGGGACCCCGGTGGAACCCGAATCCCTCCTGTCCGTTCCCCTGAAAATCAAGGACGAGGTGATCGGGGTTGTGACCGTGGATCGCCTGGGGGAGCGGGAATTTGCCCGGTCCGATCTGGAGTTTCTGGAAGACCTGGCCAACATCAGCGCCGTGGCGATCCACAATTCCCACCTCTATGACCAGGCCCAGTCCGAAATCAAACATAGAAAACAGATTCAGGATGAACTCCGGGAGTCGGAAGCCCTGTTCCGGGGGATTTTTTCCACGATGCAGCACGGATTTTACCGCCTCTCCCCCGATGACACTTTTCTGATGGCCAATCCGGCCATGGTCGCCATGCTGGGCTGTTCATCGGAAAAGGATCTCATCGGAAAGAAGATTTGTGAGCTGGGCTTCGCCACCCCGGAATCGAGGAAGCAACTGACCGGGGTGTTTGAGAAAAACGGGGCGATGACATCGCTGGAGTCGGAGTGGACGACCCGGGACGGTTCTGTCATCACAGTGGTGGAAAATATCCGGCCTGTCCGGGGGAAGAAGGGGGAAATTCTCTACTACGAAGGGAGCGTTCAGGACATCACCCGGCTGAAAGAGCTGGAGAACCAGGTGATCCGGACCCAGAAGCTGGAACTGATAGGATCACTCGGGGGCAAGATTGCCCATGAGATCAATAACCGTCTCACAGCCGCCATGGGATACACGGATCTCTCCCTGGTCAAAGCGAAGAGCGGGGATAAGCTCCATAAATACCTGACCTCCATTCGAAGTAACCTAAGAAATGCTGCCGGTGTCACCCAGCAGCTGCTCAATGTGACCCGGAGGCAAAGAGGTCGTCCCGGGGATTTTCAATTGAATGAATTGATTGAGTCCATGAATGATATCATGAATCAGATTATTTCGGAGACTACAGTGTTGAAAACGGAGCTGGACAGGGGAGACACGACCGTTCACGCCGATCCGCGGCTCATTGAGCAGATGATTACGAACCTGGTATCCAATGCCAGGGACGCCATGCCGGAGGGAGGCGAACTGAGGATCAGCACTTCCCGGAAGAACGTGAAGAAAAGTCCCCCGGGCTTCGATCGCCCCCTTCCTCCCGGATCGTACGTCATGCTGGAGATTGCCGATTCAGGCACGGGGGTGTCCGAGGATATCCGCCAGAAAATGTTCGACCCCTTTTTCACCACCAAGGATGAGAGCCTCGCCACCGGCCTGGGCCTTTCCACCGTTCAGGTTATCGTGGCGGAGAGCGACGGCGCCGTCAAAGCGTGGAGCAAAGAGGGTAAGGGAACCACGTTCACCATTCTCTTACCGTGGGCCGGCAAGGACCGGAAAAAGGAATCGTAGTGGCCTCCGTTTTCATCGTTGACGACGATCCCGGCATTCGCCACAGCCTCAAGGAGTACCTCGACCTGGAGGGATACGACACCCGGACCTTTTCATCAGCGGAGGAGGCCGGGTCCGTACTTTCCGAGGACCCTCCCGATGTTATGGTGCTTGACCTGAAACTTCCCGGCATGGACGGACTGGCCTTCCTGGAAAAGGTCAGGAGAACCGCCACCCATGTGGAGGTGATCATCATTACCGGTTACGGCGACATTCCGTCCGCGGTGAAAGCGATGAAACTGGGGGCCCGGGACTATGTGAAAAAACCGTTTGATCCCCAGGAAATCGCCCTGATCATTCAGAAGGCGGAGGATGCCCGCAGGAGGGACGATCAGCTGGCCTACCTGAAGCAGGAGAAAGAAGACGGGTTTGGTGACCTGGTGGGAACCAGCGACCCCATGCAGGAGGTATTCCGGTTCATCAAGCAGGTGTCCGCCTCCCCCAAGACGACCGTTCTCATCCGGGGAGAAACGGGAACGGGGAAGGAACTGGTGGCAAAATCGATTCATTCTCTCAGCCCCCGTCGGGAAAACCCCTTTATTGAGGTCAACTGTTCCGCCTTTCCCGAGACGCTCTTGGAGTCGGAATTGTTCGGCTACGAGCCGGGGGCCTTCACGGGCGCCAGAAACAGGAAGAAAGGGCTTTTGGAGCTGGCCCATGAGGGGACCTTCTTCCTGGATGAGATCGGGGACATGAGCCTGCAGCTGCAGGCGAGAATTCTGAAAGTCATTGAGGAGCAGACCTTTCGCCGGGTGGGGGGAACCCGGGAAATCACCATCGATATCCGGATTTTGAGCGCCTCCTCGCAGGATCTCGCAAAGGCCGTGGCGGACGGAACTTTCAGGGAGGAACTTTTCTACCGGTTGAATGTAGCCTCCATCCACCTGCCCCCTCTTCGCGAGCGGGGTGACGACGTGATCCTTCTGGCTCACCACTTCATGAAACGCCATAACGCAGAATTCAGGAAGAATATCACGGGGATGGAGCCCGAGGTGACGGATCTTCTCATGAACCACACCTGGCCGGGGAATGTGAGAGAACTAAAAAACGTCATCGAACGGGCGGTCCTATTCGAAAAGGGCGACACCCTGACTCTCAAGAGCGTCAGTTTTCTCGCCATTGGCGGTGCTTCTCCCCACGGTCAGGAGGATATGGAACTGACCATTCCTTCGGATGGACTTTCCCTGGAGCAGGTGGAAAAAACGCTGATTGAGAAGGCCCTGGCGAAAGCGGGAGGGAACAAAACCCGGGCCGCCCGGCTCCTGGGCATATCCCGGGAGAAGCTGAGATACCGCATAAAGAAGCTGGGTGTAAGCACCTGAATCGTCATTCGCTCAGTTCATATATTCTTCGCCATCGCGAGTCCCGATGACTATCGGGACGCGGCGATCTCCTAGCCAGATGGTAGCGGTTCATATCCCCCAGACCGGTTCATTTCAACCAGTCTTTGTGACGCCGGTCACACAGCGTCCTGACGATACAGGTTTTCTGGCACAATACTTGTTCATTCTCTAAGGATGATCGCGGGACGGAACCAGAACGCGAAGGGAGACAACCCATGATCCATAAATCGATCCTGCCAACTTTTGGCTTGTCCTTACTGGTCTTAGCCGGTGTGATGGTCCTTTCTTCCTGCGATGAGGCTCCTGTCCTGGGCACGCTGGCTCCTTCCTGGAGAGCTGATCCTGGGGAGGGGATTCCCGCTGAACAGATGAAGTGGGTTTCGTGGAAGCCGGAGGTGGTTCAGACCTTGAAGGGCCGGGATGTTCTCACCCGGGGGAGCCAGGATGGGGGTGAGCCGGGGACGGATATGGAACTGGTGACACCGGGCCGGGGAGGCACGGTGGGGGGAGACGGCACGTTTGGCAATACGGTGACCATACCCCGGCACGCCTTGAAGAATGCGGAAGAGATCACGGTGAAGGTGGCCTGTGTGAACGGTGATGACCAGTGTGCTGCCGGAGTCGATTTTCTTCCCACCATGGAGTTTCAGAGCGATGTCACCATCACCCTGTCATGGTCGTTTGTGAACACGGGTGGTGGTGAACTCGGGCTCGATTTCAAGGTGTATTACAGTGAAGACGGAGGAGAGACCTGGTACGAGGTTTCTGATGTGGTGGTGGACACCGAAGAGCAGACGATTTCGGTGGATGTGGACCACTTCACCCGCTTTGCCTGGGCCCTGTAGGATGCGTCAGGCTCAGACCGGTTTCTTGACACGAGATTAAGGAGGCACAATGCCCGGACGGGCAAGTCAGGCGTTTCTGAAGACGATTTTTGACATAGCAGTTGAGCGGTGCGGCAAGGAATTTGAAAACGAAGTCGTTTTCCTCCGGCGGGAGCGGGAGAGGCTTTTGCGAGACAGTTGGCGGGAGCTGCCGCCGGAGGAACTCCCTCCTTCAGGGGAAGAAGAAGTTTTCCGGGAGATCGATTTCGATACCGTTGTGGCTCATTCGGCCAGGTATCTGGAAACACACGACTACCTGGCCTTTCTCTTTGACGTGGCGGAAAGGGCCATAGGATCCGGCGAATTTGAAAAGGCCCCTCGCCTTCTGACGCTTATCGTCACTCGCTACCCCCGGTCGGCTGACAAGTCCCTCCTGGCCAGAAGCCATCAGAGACTTGGGGACGTGGCCTTCTACCAGAACGATCCCAGGAAAGCCCGTGAAAAGTATCGTCAGAGCCTGAATCTTTATGAACGTCTTGAGGATCCTGAGGGTATCGCGTCAGTGACCAACTCCTTGGCCAGCCTTATGGTGGAGGGAGGAAAGGTCCCGGAAGCCGAAAGGCTCTTCATTCAAGCAAGAAAGCTGGCTGAAGACCACGGCCTTCGGGAGCTGACATTGAAGATAGAGTGCAATCTGGGTAATCTCTACCTCATGCAGGGGGCCTGGGGGAAAGCCGTCACCTCATATGAGAAGGCCCTGGCGGCAAATCCGGACACCCCCACCCGGGCCCGGATTCACCACAATCTGGGTCTGGTGTACGCCTGGAGAGAGAACTATGATCGAGCCGTGAAAAACCTGGAGACCAGCGTGGAATTGTCCACGGAGGTCAACGACCTGTACCAGAAAGGGTTGTCCTATCTGGGTCTGGCCGAGGTCTTGTGTCACCGGGGGGACTTTTCCAGGGCTACCGCCCTGGCCACGACGGCTTTCCAGATCTTCTCCGAACTGGGCGACAGGCTGAGTGTTGCCGAAGTCTACAAGGTTTTCGGCATCATCAACCGGGAGCGGGACCGGCCCGATGTGGCCCTCTCCTATTTCGAGAACAGTATACGCATCAATAAAGACTACAAGAACCCGTTGAATCTCGGGGAGACCCTCCAGGAACTGGCCGAACTTCACAGGAAGTCGGGCGATATCCGGAAGGCCCGCAAGAGCCTGAAAGAGGCCATCGGTGCGTTCAAGGAGACGGGCGCAAGAGAGAAAATGGCGGCGGTCCGGGCGATCCTTGCTTCCCTTGAATGAAAAAAAAATGGTCTAAAAAGAAGTTTATTTGAAAAATCTACCGTCGCTGTGATGCCCATCACATACATTGTAACAATTGTGACGTAGTATACATCATCAGGTAAGCTCAATTGACAGAGTTGCCTTTTTCAGTTGGGGGTAAGGTATGAAAACATTATCGATACATGGGGCCTGGTACCCTGTGGTCTCTCTTGGTCTTCTGGGGTTGTTTGCCTGCCAGGACTCTCCGGTGATGGGCACGCTGGCTCCTTCCTGGAGAGCTGATCCTGGGGAGGGGATTCCCGCTGAACAGATGAAGTGGGTTTCGTGGAAGCCGGAGGTGGTTCAGACCTTGAAGGGCCGGGATGTTCTCACCCGGGGGAGCCAGGATGGGGGTGAGCCGGGGACGGATATGGAACTGGTGACACCGGGCCGGGGAGGCACGGTGGGGGGAGACGGCACGTTTGGCAATACGGTGACCATACCCCGGCACGCCTTGAAGAATGCGGAAGAGATCACGGTGAAGGTGGCCTGTGTGAACGGTGATGACCAGTGTGCTGCCGGAGTCGATTTTCTTCCCACCATGGAGTTTCAGAGCGATGTCACCATCACCCTGTCATGGTCGTTTGTGAACACGGGTGGTGGTGAACTCGGGCTCGATTTCAAGGTGTATTACAGTGAAGACGGAGGAGAGACCTGGTACGAGGTTTCTGATGTGGTGGTGGACCATGATGAGCAGACGATATCAGTGGAAGTCGACCACTTCACCCGCTTTGCCTGGGCCCTGTAACGTTTTTCCATAATCCGTAGCAGATAATTCCGCTCGGGGCTATCTTCCCGCCAGATGACCCAGAGAAAAACTCCCCTTACTCTTCAATCGGTTTTCGATCACCTCACCGACTTCATTGTCGTGTGCAGGCCGGATTACACCATCGTCGAGAGCAACAAATCGGCCGATGTAATCCTGGGAAAGGGAGAAAGCCTGGTGGGGAAAACCTGCCATGAGACCTTCCGCAACCGGCCTCAACCGTGCGCCGACTGTCCCCTTTCCGCAACCATGGAAAGCGGCACGGTCATTCCCTTAAACACCTACGATCAACGGTTTGAAGAGTATTTTGAAGAGCGAACCCACCCCGTTGTTTCCAAAGGGGGTGAACTGGAAGGCTTTGTTCTAACGGGCCGGAATGTAACCAGGATCCGGGAGATTGAAGACAAGTTTGCCCAGGCGAAAAAGCTGGCCGCCATCGGCCGGGTCAGTTCGGGCGTGGCTCACGATTTCAGCAACATCCTAACCGGCGTTCTGGGACGGGTGCAGATGCTGAAGGAAAAACTCAAGGATTCCCCCCTGCTGGATCTCGTCAAGGTGATTGAAAAAGCGGCCAGGAACGGGGTGGAAACGGTGAGGAGAATCCAGGATTTTACCCGGGCCAGGGGTGACGTCCCATTGGAACCCGTCGATCTGGGGGGTGTGATAACAGACGTCATATCTCTTACCCGTCCGCGGTGGGAGAAGGGAGTCGGAAAAGGGAGGATCATTGAGGTGGTGCCGGAGCTTCAGGGCGACCTCACTGTCCTGGGCAACCGGTCGGGACTGGATAACGCATTCACCAACATCATTTTCAACGCCGTGGACGCCATGCCCGATGGGGGCGTTCTCTCGATTCATGGGGAAAGAAAAGGAAACCGGGCGGTCATCCGCTTCCGGGATACAGGAATTGGCATGACGGAGGAAACCCGTGAGCGGGTTTTTGACCCCTTCTTCACCACCCGGGCTCCCGAAGGAACGGGGCTCGGGATGAGCGAAGTCTACGGTGTGGTCAAAAGGCACGACGGTCGAATCCACGTAAAAAGCGAGGTGGGAAAAGGAACGGAAATCACCGTTACCTTTCCCCTCAGCGAGGCCGGGCCGGCTGAGAAGGCGCCTGAAGAGCCCTACGAAGCGGTTCCGGGCAGAATCCTGGTCATTGACGATGAGGAATATGTGCTTCACGTGGTTGAGGATGTCCTGGTGGAGTCGGGCCACCAGGTGACGGGATTCACCTCCGCGGGCGAGGGATTGGATCAGTTCAAGAAAGGGCGATTCGATGTGGTCATCACCGATCTCCTCATGCCCGAAATGAGCGGCCGGAAGGTGGCCGAAAAAATCAAGACCGTGGACAAGCGGGTTCCGGTGGTTCTCCTTTCCGGCTGGACACTGGATCCCGAGGAACAGAAGAAGGTGGACCGTGTGGTCGATTTTTCCATCAGCAAACCTTTTTCGGCGGAAAGCATCCGTCAGGTCGTTTCCCGGGCCATGCAGCAGTCCAGGTTGGGGAAGAGATAACCGTCGCCCCATGGTCGTATTCCGTTATCTGGCCCTCGCCGGTCTGATCTTCGTCCTGAGCTGCGGCAGGAAGGGAGAGAGTGACCGGGGCCTCCGGGAATACCCGGGGGAACAGGCCGTTCCCGGCGGTGTTCTCGTTGTGGGGATTAACGGGGAACCCGACGCCCTGAATCCCCTCACCGCCCTTCTGAAGCCGGCGAGGGATATCATTCATCTTCTGTTCCGGCGACTGGCCGATATTAACGAAGACCTGGCGACAGTCACCCCACAGCTGGCCCGCGGGTGGGAGTTCTCTCTCGACAGCCTGACCCTGACATTTCACCTCAGAACCGGTGTCCTGTGGCACGACGGAACCCCTTTTACCTCCAGGGATGTGGTCTTCACCTACCGGCTGCAGGTGGATCCCGACGTTGCCTGGGATGGATTTCCGTTCAAGCAAAATATCGTGGGGGTGGAGGCGCCGGACGATTCCACGGTCATTTTCACCTTCCGGGAGAAAACTCCCACTCTCCTCATGGACGCGGTGGAGGGGTATATTGTCCCGGCTCACATCCTTGAGGGAGTGTCTCCGGACGAGATACGCCAGGCCGGCTTCAATCATCACCCTGTGGGGTGCGGACCCTTCCGGTTTGTCGGGTGGAAACCCCAGCAGTCGGTGACTCTGGAGAAGTTTGATCGATACTACCGAAAGGGGAGACCCTACCTGGATCGCGTGGTATTCAGGGTGGTTCCCGACCGGGTGAGTCTGTGGCACCAGCTCCTGAGCGGGGACATCGATTTCATGGAGGGGGTGCCTCCCGCGAATTTCAACAGGCTGGTAGAGGAGTGGGAAAAGAAGAAAACCCCGATCCTGCCGGTAAGCTTTCTGGGGCGACAGTACGACTTCATCGGCTGGAACCTCATCGATCCCGCAAGCTATCCGCGGGTCATGGAAGCATACAGGGGCGGAGACGTGGATGCGGCCCGGCATTTTGTTCCCCACCCGCTCTTCGGGAGCCGCAAGGTGAGGGCCGCTCTCACCATGGCCATGGACCGGACCCGGATCGCCCGCGTGGTCAACGCAGGACTGGCACAAAGAATGGACGGTCCCGTTCCTCTGATCTGGTGGTGCTACAACCCGGAGGCCAACACCGACTGGCCTCACAATCCCCGGAGGGCCATGCAATACCTTCGTGAGGAGGGGTGGACCGACAGCGACGGGGATGGCGTTCTGGACAGGGACGGAATCCCATTCCGCTTCGAAATGGTAACCAATACGGGGAACGAGAGAAGGGAAATGGCCCTCACCATTGTTCAGGAACAGTTGAGGGAAATCGGGGTCGATATGACCCCCCGCCTGGTGGAACCGGGGCTCTTGTTTGGGCGAATGCTTTCCCGGCGCGAGTTTGATGCAGCGCTCATCGGGTGGGATGTAGCCCTGAAAGTTGACCTGGTTCCCTTATTTCACAGCTCCGCCCTTATCTCCCCTTTCAATTTCGTTAGTTTCAGATCGGAAGAATTCGACCGGTGGCACGACCTCGCTGTGGCCACATTTGACCGGCAGGCGGCCCAGGCCTATTGGGACAGCATCGCCCACTTTCTCTCCGGGGAACTCCCGTACACGTGGCTTTACTACCGGATGGAGAACGCCGCTTACCATTTCCGAATCAAAGGAGCCCGCATCGACAAAAGGGGTCCTTTCTTCCATCTTGAGGAGTGGTGGATACCTCCTGAAGAGCGGACACGGATCGCAGGCCGGCCAACGGCGGACCGCTGAGAAGGGATGATCACCTACGCCGTCAGGCGGCTTCTGGGATCGGTCCCTGTAGTCCTCATCGGTGTTACCCTCACCTTTTTTCTGATCTATCTGGCCCCCGGGGATCCAACGCTTAAGTTTCTCGATCCCTCTTTGGGCGCCCCCCTCCAGGCGCAGATTGCCGAAAACTTCGGTCTGAACCGTCCCGTTCATGTTCAATACCTCTCCTGGCTGGGCCGGGTGGTGGGCCATTTTGATTTTGGCCACTCCTTTCGTTCGGGCCGTCCCGCCTCCCGGATTGTCCTGACGGCCCTCCCCCCAACCATTCTGGTGACGGGACTGGGCCTTCTGGGAGGGCTTATTCTGGGCATGGCCGGAGGCATCGTTTCGGCTCTGCTGCGCGGAAAGCGGACCGACAGGTGGGTGACGGCAGTCATGCTCTTTTTCTATTCCATGCCGGCGTTCTGGCTGGGCATGATCCTCTTGGGATTGTTTGCGTTGAAACTTCAGTGGCTGCCGGCGGCTCATCTGACGTCGGTGTTCCACGACCAGCTAACTCCCCTGGGAAAAGCGGTGGACACGGCCCGCCATATCTTTCTTCCCGTGGTTACCTTGAGTCTGATTTCGGCCGCGGCGTTTGGAAGATACGTTCGATCGGGGCTCATCGAAGCCATGGCTTCAGACTACGTTCTCGCCGCCAGGGCCCGGGGGGTCCCACAGGGTAAGCTGGTCCTTAACTACGGCATCCGGAATGCCCTCATACCCCTTATCACCGTTGCCGGGATGACCTTCCCGGTGTTATTCAGCGGCGCCGTGGTGATCGAGGTCATTTCTCCCTTCCCGGGATGGGGAGGGTGATGGTGGACGCCGTCCTGGGGCGCGACTATCCCGTTATCCTGGCCGCCAGTATGGTGGCCTTCGGGGCGGTGGTGGTTTCCAACCTGCTGGCCGATCTGGCATATGCTCTGGCCGATCCGAGGGTCAGACTGAAAGGGGAGAGGGCCCCGTGAACGGGGAAACATTCTGGGGACGTCTTGTCCGGTACCGGTCAGGGCGGGTCGGTCTGGTTCTTGTGGGGATCATTCTCCTGGGGGCCGTCGCTGGCCCCATGCTTTCTCCTTACGATCCGGAAACCCAGGATCTGGAACTCCTTGAGAGTCCGCCGTCTCTGGCTCACCCTGCGGGAACGGATCTTCTCGGCCGGGATCTGTTCACGCGCCTCTTCTACGGAGCCCGGGTATCGGTGGGCGTCGGCTTGATGGCAGCACTGATAGCCGCGGGCGTGGGGATTTTCGTGGGACTCGCTGCCGGATTGGCCGGGGGCGCCGTGGACTGGATTCTCATGCGAACGGTGGATGTCCTTCTGGCGTTTCCCCGGCTTGTGGTCGTGCTATTGGCCGTGGGATTCTCCACCCCTTCGCTGGGACTCACCGTCGTCGTCCTGGGCCTCCTGTCGTGGATGGAGGTGGCCCGGATCGTTCGGGGAGAAGTGCTGGTGGTCAGGGAAGCACTCTACGTGAAAAGCGCCATCGCCCTGGGACTCAGCCGGGGGGAGATTGCCACCCGTTACGTTCTCCCCAACGTCATCAGTCCCGTCATCGTCTCCACGGCCCTGCTGGTGGGGACCGTCATTCTTGTGGAGGCGACGTTGAGTTTCCTGGGCCTGGGCGTTCAACCTCCCCACGCCAGCTGGGGCACCATTCTTAACCAGGGCCGGATAGACCCGGTGGGGTCGTGGTGGATTTCGACCTTCGCCGGTCTTCTCATTGTCATGACCGTGGTGGGAGTCAATCTCCTGGCAGACGGACTCCGGGAAGCCACCGATCCCCGACGCTCCCGATGAATCGCGGGAAACCCCTTCTCGCCGTGAAGGATCTGGCCGTGGCGTATCCCCGGACCGGGAGGGACTTCTGGGGCGGGACAAAAGACCGGATCGTCATACGTAACGTGAGTTTTGATATCGGAAAGAGAGAAACCTTCGGATTGGTGGGAGAATCGGGTTCCGGAAAAACCACGGTCGCCATGTCTGTCCTGAGATACGTCAGGCCCTTCCGGGGGTATATCAGCTTCAAGGGGATGGACCTGTGGGCCATGTCGGGAGAAAACCTTCGCAGGGTGCGCAGGCAGATCCAGCCCGTGTTTCAGAACGCCGGCCTCTCCCTGAATCCCCGGATGACGGTGGGCAAAGCGGTGGAGGATGGACTCGGCGGTCGTCCCTCAATGGACGGGACGGAGAAGAGAGAGAAAGTCCTCCGGCTTCTCAGAGCGGTGGAGTTGGGCAGCGAGCATATTCACCGCTATCCGCATCAGCTGAGCACGGGTCAGAAACAGAGGGTCTGTCTGGCCCGGGCACTGGCGCCTGAACCCGATCTTCTCGTTCTGGACGAACCGCTGTCAGGACAGGACGTTTCCCTCCAGGCTTACCTTATCCATCTTCTGACTCGCCTCAAGACGGAAATGGGACTCACCTACCTGTTGATTTCCCACGATTGGAGAATCATTCGCACGCTGGCCGACCGGGTGGGAGAAATGCGCGACGGAACGTTACTCCCGGAGCAGCAGACCGGAAATCGATAGGGAGTCGAATGACCAGTCCGCTCCTAAACGTCGAGCATCTCACCGTCTCTCTGAACGTTTCCGGCCGGTCCATTCCCGTTATCCGGGGAGTCGATCTTCAGGTCAGAAGGGGATCAAGAATGGGCATCGCCGGCGAATCGGGAAGCGGGAAAACCCTCCTGTGCCGCTCCCTCGCCCGGTTGCATCCCCCGGACTGGCCGGGAAAAGTGACGGGAAAGGTGGCCTATTATTCACCGGGCGGTGCCGTGAAAGACCTGCTGACTCTCGATTCCCGGGACATGGAAACGGTCTGGGGCAGTAAAATCGGGTTCATGTTTCAGGAGTCGGCCGCCAGTTTGAACCCGGTTCTTACCTGCGGGAAACAGGTCTTCGATGCCCTGCCGGCACCCCTTCGGGAGAATCAGTCTGCCGCAAGGGAAAGGATTCTGGACCTTTTCCGGCAGGTGGGACTGGACGATCCCTCCCGCGTGGCGAAGGCTTTTCCGCACCAGCTTTCCGGTGGAATGGCCCAGCGGGTGGTTCTGGCAGCGGCTCTGGCGGGGAATCCCCGCCTGCTCATTGCGGACGAACCGACCACGGGGCTCGACCTTTCGGCCCAGCACGGCATCCTCAATACCCTGGAAGCAGTGCAGAAGGACCTCGATCTGACCCTCATCGTCGTCTCCCACGATCTGACACTACTGTCAGACTGGGTCGACGATCTGGTGGTGATGTACTGGGGAACTGTGGTGGAGGTGGGAAGGAGCCGGGAGGTGATCTCTTCCCCCGTCCATCCTTACACTCATGCCCTTCTGGAAACGGAGCGATCCTTTGGGGGCCCGGATCTTCCCAGGATCATCCCCGGGGAACCCCCGGCTCTGGAGCGACCCCCTTCCGGCTGCAGGTTTCATCCCCGGTGCCGGTACGCGGACACCCGTTGCGGGAGCGAAGAACCCGAAGTTCGTGCCGCCTCCCACGGCGGTCAGACCCGCTGCTTTTATCCGTTAAGCCCCTCCACCTGAGCTACATCATCCCATCGAGGATACGACGGCTCTGCTCGGAAGTCAGGCCGGGTGGACGAAAGGCGAGGCGTCCCCCCCGTTCGAGAACGGGTTCCAACTCCTCAAGGGTCTTCCTTTCGGTGTTTTGAAAAAAGAGCCCCGTGTAGATCTCGTCCCCCCAGATCATGGCCTTTTCGCAGGCTCCTTTCCAGTCCGTCGGGTCGTGACCTTCATCTTCCAAGTGTCTCACCCTTTGCTTGAAGAAAGCGTGGGTATTGTCATGATTGAACGTCACGCAGGGACTGAAGACATCGATGAGAGCAAACCCCCGGTGCCGGATCGCCTCCTTGATAAGTCCCACGAAATGTTTTCCATCGCTCGAGTAGGCCCGGGCGACGAAAGTGGCACCGTTCATGATGGCGGACGTGATGGGATTGACGGGCAGCTCCACACTTCCAAAAGGGGTGCTCTTGGTCTTCATCCCCATCCGGCTCGTGGGGGATATCTGGCCGGTGGTCAGTCCGTAGATCTGGTTATTCATAACAAGATAGGTCAAATCGACGTTCCGCCGGGCCGTATGGAGGAAGTGGTTTCCCCCGATTCCGTATCCGTCTCCGTCCCCTCCCGTTACAATCACGGTGAGGTCGTGATTGGCCAGTTTGGCCCCCGTGGCCACGGCGAGAGCCCTGCCGTGAATGGTGTGCATGCCGTAAGCGTTGAAGAAACCGGGCAGGTTGGACGAGCAGCCGATACCGCTCACCGTCAGAACCTCGTGAGGCATGAGACCGAGCTCCGAACATGCCTTTTGAAGGGCATTCAAAACGCCAAAATCCCCGCAGCCCGGACACCAGTCGGGATCCACCTTACCTTTGAAATCCCTGGGAGAGAGTTTTACTTCCGGTTCCGGAAGACCTTCCTTCTTGGAGACACGCGTGATTTCTGTCATCGCTTACACCTTTCTATACTTCCAGTTCATGAAGCG
The DNA here is from genome assembly GCA_046861835.1 of Fidelibacterota bacterium. Lineage (GTDB taxonomy): Bacteria > Fidelibacterota > Marinisomatia > Marinisomatales > S15-B10 > JBHIAI01. The sequence continues at coordinate 14,725 of JBHIEY010000009.1, forward strand.
GAACGTATCTGGCCGTCTCACCGGACAGAATCGCTTTCACCCCGTCGGCGACATGATGGGGCATAAAAGGCTCCCCATCATATTTCCGGATATGACCGTCCCCGTCCAGTCCCGTTTCACTGCGCATGTAACGGTAGAAAAGGCCGGAGAAGTTGTTTTCCACAAAGATGGTCCGGCGGCTCCGGGAAAGGATTTCAGTCACCTCCCTGGCGTGAAAGGGAACGATCCACTTGATCTGCAGATGATTGGCCGTGATACCGTCGTCCTTAAGCTGCTCCCGGGCCTCCTCAATGACGCCGTGGGTGGAGCCCCATCCCACCAGAGTCACGTCGGCCTCTTTGGGTCCTTCAAGTTCAGGGGGCGCAATAACATCCTCAATGCTCTCCAGCTTCCGCTGCCGTTTTTCCAGCATGGCCTTCCGTTTCCGGGGGTTGGTGAATTCGTCGCTGATCAACCCGCCGTCTTCCTGATGCTCATCGGTGGCCACGACGTGCTCATACCCTTGAAGGCCGGGAACGGCCCGGGGAGATATTCCACTCTCTGTCAGCTTGAACCGGAGATAGCCGTTAGACTCAGACGGTTTCATGATCAGATCTCCCCGGTCAATCTCCGGATGAAGGTTGATCATTGCCGGGTCCACGGTGGACGTTTCATCCGACAGCAGTTCATCGGAGAGGAGGATGCCGGGGCACTGGAGTCTGTCCAGCAGGTTGAACATTTCGGGTACCGTGTTGAAGGCGTCCAGGGGATCCTTTGGAGCCGCAACAAGGCGGGGATAATCCCCTTGACCGGCTCCCAGGACCTGCCACAGGTCTCCCTGTTCCGTTTTTGTGGGAAGCCCCGTGGAGGGACCGGCCCTCTGGGCATCCACGACAAGAACGGGTATTTCCATCATCCCCGCACTGCCCAGAGCCTCCGTCATGAGGGCGAAACCGCCGCCCGATGTGGCGCACATGGCCCGGCATCCTGCGTGGGCTGCACCGATGGCCATGTTGATGACACTGATTTCATCCTCCGCCTGCCTGACCATAATGTCGAGATCCCGGGCATTCTGGGCCATCCAGTGCAGAATACCGCTGGAAGGACTCATGGGATAGGCACAGTAGAATTTCACCCCGGCGGCGGCACCCCCCATGGCGATGGCGTCGTTTCCTCTCCAGATGGCCAGGGGCTTCGTTCCCGAAGGGACTTTTCCCGGAAAGGGGGGGAAGTGTTCCCGGGCATACTCGTACGACTTCCGGGCGATGGCCACGTTCGCGTCCACCACCTCCTGGCCCTTGTGCTGAAACTGCTGGGTCAGGACCTCTTCAAAGGGGCCGAAATCGAGGCCCAGGATGCTCAATACCGTGGAGATGGCCGCCGTGTTCTGAACCAGCCTGTTCCGGCTGTCGCCGGAGAGTTCCTTCACCGGCATGGGGCAGAACTGAACACCCCGGACCCCTTCCCCCGGTCGAATGGAATCACTGTTGAAAATAACCCATGTCCCAGGACCCATGTGCTTTAGATGTCGATTCATGGTGTCCTGATTCAGGGCAATCAGGACGTCCAGACGGTCGCCGTGGGTTCGAACCTGCCGGTCACACACCCTCACGGTGAGGAAGCTGTGACCCCCCCGGATGATGGACTGATAGGCGTTGTAGGCGTAAAAGTGAAGACCCCTGCGGGCGAAGATCCGCGCCAGGACATTACCGGGAGTGGCCACGCCCTGTCCGGCTGCCCCTCCGACAGCAATGGAGAAATCAAAATGTCGTTTATTCATCATCGTCCTCAAGTTAAGAGTTGAAAAACACCGCCCAGCCTGGCGTAAGTTTAAAACGCGGAATCGTTATTTCAAACGGTCGGACTGACGGGATAAATGCCGTGGGAAGAATTTCTGAACAAATACGTTGTATCGGTGAATCAATTGTCTTAAACTCACCGCTGTTGTCTCAGGTAATGCAGCGGATGTAGGACGATTAGCACCGTTTGGATTGTAAACAGGTCTAACCTCAATTCCCCTTCAGTACTTCAGACATAGTCCATAAACACATAACAGGAGCATTTCAACATGTCAGAACGTCAAACCGGAACCGTGAAGTGGTTCAATGACAAGAAGGGATTCGGCTTCATCAGTCGCGAAGAAGGCGATGATCTTTTCGTCCATTACAGCTCACTGGAAGGAGATGGATTCCGTACGCTCAAAGAGAATGACAGGGTTGAGTTTGAGGTTGTCTCTACAGAGAAAGGCGAGGCGGCCGCAAAAGTAACCGTTCTCTGATCCATTTCGTCAGAGCTTCTTCTTATCCAAAGAAGAAAACGGAAAAACAGGGCAGCCCCCGGGCTGCCCTGTTTGCGTAATCTGCCGGAGCGATTTAAGGCGTCGATTCTTTCGCTGAGCTACCGGCCTCCGGAGGGGGATCGATGTTCTGAGACGGGAATAATTCCATGCGTGCGTTGAATATGCCGTCCGTAGTGTGTACATTGGCTAACGGTTCGAAAAAAAAAGGTTCTGGCAGAGTACTTTCCCGGGGATAGTTGTCCGTCCGCTCTTTTTTTGTCAACGGACGGCTCAATTCCGGGGAATGCCTGAAAGGAGCCGGGTTATGTATAGGATTCATACTGGCCTCTCTATTCTGTTGTTTCTGACTCTCACAGGACATTCTCTGGTTTCGGGGGGCAAGGGGGTTGGCGTATCCGGAAGATTTGATCCCGGACGTTTCGTGGGTGCCCAGGGGGAAGTGCCGGACCAGACCACGGTGAATGTAGCCAATATCACCGTCTGGGTCCGCCAGGACGGTTTTCATGACTGGACCGTTGATGGGTCGTGGAACGGCACTTTTCCCAGAGGAGAGATGGCCGGCGTTGTCTTTTCCGAAGGGATGGTCTGGGGTGGTCTGGTGAATGACGGGTCCACGCCCGCTCTTCGAGTGGGAGGGTCGACGTACAAGTCGGGCAACCTGGCCGGGCCCGTAATGACCGATGCATCGGGAAACGTCACCGGACCGGGGGAGGAGGTGCGTCCCTACCGGGTTCGCCCCGACTGGGTGACGGCAGATTTGACCAGGGATGCAGCGAATTTTTTCCTGAAGCCGGAGGAGGAGTTGACCGACGAAGACGTTGCGACCCTGCGGGCCTGGTATGAAACGGACTGGAATGACTGGCCCGCCCATCTTGGGGCTCCGTACGAGGAAATCAACGGTCAGGACGGATACCAGCCCGCCACCTGGGACTCGGAAAACGATCAATGGAACACCGATGGGGATATCCCGGGGATCCCGGGTGCCGATCAAACCGTCTGGATAATTTACAACGACCTGGATCCCGAGCTTACCGCCGCCCTCTACGGTTCGCCTCCCGTGGGCCTCGAGGTGCAGGAAACCTACTGGGCCTACCACCGCTTTTATGAGCTCTGGAATGCCGTATTCAAACGGGTCCGGCTGATCTACAAGGGGACCACGGCAACCCCTGAGGACGCCACCATCGAAGGGATGTACATCAGCCAGTGGTCCGATCCCGATCTGGGAGACTATAGGGACGACGTCGCCGGAAGTGACAGTCTTCTTGACCTGGGGTACGTATATAACGGCGATCCCTCCGACTGGGCCTGGGACATGCTGGGTCTGACACCGCCCGCCGCCGGTTACGACATTCTCCAGGGACCCATCGTCTACACCGGTGACCCCTCTGACTCGGCACTCTATAATTTTGGATTCCGGAAAGGGTATGTCAACCTGCCCATGACCGCCTTTGTGCCGTTTGCGGCCGGATCCCCTCGTAGTGACCCCACTCTCAACGACTATTCCGGAACCCTGCAGTGGTACAACCTCATGCGGTGCTGCGAACCGAGGCCCGAGTATCCTTCCTGCGACCCCATATTGGATCACCTCGGCAATCCCACCTGTATCGAACTTGCCGGGGACCCTGTTCTTGGAGAAGGGGATCTGGATGGAACCCCCAGTCCCTACGACGGACACGGATGGTTTCCCGGCGACCGCCGCCTCACCATTACCTCCGGTCCCTTTTCCATGGCCCGGGGCGACACCCAGGAGGTCGTCATATCCCTCTCCGGTGCCTTCGGGGCCGATCGCATCCTCTCCGTAACTGCCCTCAAGGATAACGTCAGGGGTCTCAGGCGGGCATTTCTTTCCGGATTCACCGACATGGGACCCGGAGCACGATTGAGTGAGCTTTCGGCCCCCCATAATACGGAGGAGACGGGTCCCTTCGAGATCATCCTTGCTATCGAGAACGACCCTACCTGGGAGCCGGAGATTGAATCGGCATGGCTCCACTACGGAGTGGCAGAAACCGGGGATTCCGTCGCCATGACCGAAACGGTTTACAACGGGACGAAGGCTTATCTGGCAACCGTTCCTTCATTTCCCGAAGTAACCGGCACGACGGTACTTCGGTACCATCTGTCGGTTCGCTACACCGACGGCACCCCTGTTCTGCTCCCCTACGGAGCCCCGGCGAATCATCTTTCCCTTGTATTTGGTCCCGATACGACGGCTCCCGGCATAACGGATCTGAGTCAACTGCCCGATGTTCTCTATCTTCAGGATAGCCGGGCGGAAATCACGGGGTTTGCTGAGGATGACCGGTTTCCCATCGCGGAGGTGACGGCGAGATGGAAAGTGAATCATGACGGTGAGGTGCGGGACAGCACCATGGTACGTGGGGACGGTTTCTGGGTGGGCGTAATTTCCTGGAGGGACCTGAGTCTGGGAGATACGGTTTACTACTGGGCAGAGGCGACCGACTCCAGCAGGAACGGCAACGTGGGAAGTTCGGACGTGAAATGGTTTGTGGCGGGGGAGCATGAGAAACTGGGCAACTGGGACATGGAATGGGTGGCGCCCTGGGACTGGGGGAACTCCTGGAGCCTTCGAACGGAGACGGGGTACGGGAAAGTCGCAGAGCTCTACACAGCTCTTTCGGCTGGAGAGGGGGATGCCCTCACCCGGGTCCAGTCGTTCCGGCTGTCCGACGAGCTCCCCAGAGCGTTCTTGAGTTTTGACCAGAGCTACGTCTTCATTGAGCCCAACGTGGGCTATTTGGAATTGAAAAGGGAGGGAGGCGATTGGGAACCCCTGGTCATGTGGTCCGGACTCCAGACCTCCTTCGAACCCCTGGTGCTTCCCCTGGGTTCGTACATCCCTTCCGATTCGGTCTTCATCCGGTTCCGGGCGGAGGGTCACGGAGACGAGAAGGGCGTCATCTGGAAGATTGACGATATTTTTCTTACCCTGGACTCCGCACTGGCTGTTTCAGGGAACGGCCCGGCCGCGATTCCCGCGAGGTATGAACTCAATCGCATTTTTCCCAACCCGTTCAACCCCTCCTCCACAATCGAGTTTTCCACTCCCCGCGCCGGTCCGGTAGTGTTGACCGTGTACGATCTCCTTGGGCGGGAAGTTGCGACACTTCTGAACAGGGAGCTGACGGCGGGATACCACAAGGTTCACTGGAACGCCGGCACCGTACCCTCGGGCATCTATCTTGTTAGAATGCAATCTGGTGACCTCATTCAAACCCGTAAGGTTACGGTATTGAAGTAAAAGGGAAGTTCACCGCAAGAAGGTCTTTCCTCACGCTGCTGGTTCTGGGTTTGATCGTTACGCCCTCGGGAGTTACCGCCGTCTCAGAGGCGGGAGCCTTCTACCTTTTGATCCCCCCTTCTCCAACGATGACCGCGCTGGGGGATATCGGTGTCTGTCTCCCCTCCAATGACACGTACGCGGCCTATTACAATCCTGCAAATGGAGTAATGCCTTTCGAAGGCGTTTCGCTCTCCCGTTCCTCCGTGGCTCTACGCTGGCTGCCGAATCTGGTTCACGATTTCACCTACAGCTACCATGTCGCCAACGTCGCCCTTCCCGTTGGAGAGCTCGTGTTCGGCCGGGGTGTCTTTTCCTTGGGTTTTGTGTTCTCAAGACACAAGACCTACCTGGATCTGGGCGAGCAAGAGCGAACGGGGGAGGGGGGTGAAGTCCTGGGTACGTTTTCCTCTTCGATGAAGGCGGAGGCGTTTACGGTTGGGGTGCGGACCCAGGCCAGGTTCGGGAAGATACCCGTGGACGTGTCGGTCGGAACGACCCGGAAAAGAGCCGTTCAGATGCTTGCCGGTCCGGAAACACCCGGTGGGAAGTCATCCAACGTTTTCCGTGACCATGGCGTTCTTGTTTCGGTACCCTTGTTGTTTCAGAAAATATCCCCGCTGACCGACAGGTTCGGCATTGCGTTCACCCCGTCGTTCGGCTACAGCGTCTCCAACATAGGTGACAGAATCGCCTTCATCGACGCGGCTCAGGCGGATCCCTCCCCGAGATATCTCAGGATCGGTCTGGCGTGGTCGGCTGCCGTCTCTGACAGGTCCGGTTGGAACATTGTCCTGTACCGGGGCGGCAGGGCGGCGTCGGACTTACTGGTGGGATCTTCACCTCCGCGTGACTATCAACGGGGACTGGGAGACGTTTCATTCATGGATCACGTCATTCGAAACAGGCCGGATACCCGCGTGGTTGTTCATCGCGGTCATGAGTGGACGTTTCTTGATCTCCTTTCCTTGCGTTCGGGCCGGAAAATAGACCACGACGGAAAAATCAATCTCAGGACTTCCGGTTACGGCTTCAGAGTAAAGGGAATACTGGACATTCTCTATTACGTTTTTGAGGAACCCGCCTTCCAGACGATGTCAGACTTTGTCGATGTTCAATACAACGTTTCGAAATGGTCGGAAGCCCCCGATCATCCGTTGAACAAGACCCGGTACGAGTCCGTGACCTTCACGGTCAAGAATATCGAAAAACTGCTCGCTCTTGTCCTGGAAAAGGTGAGATCAAACCCGGGATAGCGGGAACCTGCCTCTTCCTCCTGCCGGTCGGCACACTGTCTCCCAGGAATTCCTGAAGAAGCCCCGTGTTCCTTTTTGGCTGTGAGTTCCCTATATTGTTTCTCCCCCGTCGTGAAACACTTTCCCATACATGGGTTCCCTGTCATCCTCCTGTGGTTGGGGATGTTTCTGGCGTCGTGTGAGGATATCCTGACCCCGGGTCGCGGTCAACAGGAGGGGGAGTTTGTCTTGAGGCACGACTTTGAGGGCGGCCCGAGACTCATCCGGAGTCGACCCATCACCCTCACCTGGTCTCAGATCACCCTGGCAAGATTTGAAAGATATACCGTGGAGCGATCCGTCGCTCGCGACGGAAAGGAGATCTGGTTCGAACGGGCGGTCATCTCCGATCCCCTGGTGACCACCTGGACCGATACTCTGGATGACGACGGGACGTTTCGCTACCGGGTCCGGATGATCGGATCGGGTGAAGAAATCAAGGAAGCCGTTACGGATCAGATTGTCATCCGCACCACCTCTATCACGGTTCCCGGCGAGATTGAATGCCTTCAGACCGCCTACGATACCCCATTTATCGACGATGGAGATACTCTGTTGGTGACTCCTCCAACGCCCTGCACCGCCCCTTTGCCTCTCATGTTCATGGGGAAAGATGTTCTGATTGAGGGGGTGGCCGGGAGAGAGGAAACGGTGATTGGAATGGCGGGAACCGCCCTGATCATGAACCGGGGCACCCTCAGGGGATTCACCTTTGAGGGCGGGAGCGTCCACCTTTCTGGCACGGCGGTGATGGAGGACAGCGAAGTGAAGAACGGTTTCGGTGACCGGTCAGCCGTCGTGGTAGAAGATTCTTCGGAGGTACGCAACAGCATCATTTCCGGGAACACCCGGTGGCCTACGTTGGGAACGACAGCCGATGGTGCGGGAATGACAGTGAGGGACCGTGCCAGGGTTCTTCAGAGCCGGATCACGGGGAATGTGGCCTGGGGCCGGGGCGGTGGACTGGCCCTCTACGGTCAACCGACGATCATGAATTCGGTCATCGACCATAACACGGCCGACGAGGGAGGGGGAGGCATTTTCATTGGTGATCTGGCGGAACCGGTCATAGTCAATGGTGTGCTGTTCAAGAATCGCTCCGGTCTTGTTAACGGCCATATGGGGGCCATATCTGCAAGAAAAGTGAGGATGACGTTTGTCAACAACATCGTTTGGGGAAACACCTCGTCCGGCCAGGAAGACCGGCTCTGGTCAAACGCCACCTACAGCGACATTCAGGGCCACCAGGGCGGAACAGGAAATCTTAACGCTCCCCCGAAATTTGTCGATGCGGGAGCTGGAGATTTTCATCTTCAGTTCGACTCTCCGTGCATCGACGCCGGTCATCCCGGACCGGAATACGACGACACCGATGGCTCTCGTAACGACATGGGTGCCTACGGCGGCCCCTGGGGAGAGTGGTAGATGAGGGTGCGACTCCTCTTTGTCGTCCTGGGCCTCTCGACCGGATTTGCCAGCTCTCAGCCGGGGAGAGGGATCCGTCTGGAAGGTCAGGTCCAGGATATCAATACCCACCGGGAAATCCGGGGAGTGAATATCTTCGTCAAGGCCACGGAGACGGGAACCACTTCCGACCACGCGGGAAGATTCTCCCTTGTGGTGCCGGACGCGACCGTGGAAACGGTGGTGGTGTTCCGGCACATCGGGTATGAGCCGGTGGAGATAAAGGTTGGGGAGCTGATTTCCCGGCGAATTATCTATCTTCAGCCCAAGGTGATTCCCCTGCAGGAACTGCGGGTGGAAGCTCCGGGGAGAGTCCCGGAAATTGCAAGGGACCTCCCCCAGACCATGTCGGTCATCGGGGCGGAGGAGTTTGAGATCCGGGGATTCATTGACGCCGCCGATCTTTTGAGGAAAGATCACAGCGTTCAGGTGGAAGAAAACCTGAGTGGCAAGAAGACGGTGGCCATCCGGGCGGGGAATCCCGAAGACGTGGTGATCCTGTATAACGGGACGAAACTTAACAGCACCTACAACCACCTGTTTGATCTTTCCCTGATCACCCTGGAAGATGTGGAACGGCTGGAGATCATAAAGGGGAGCAACACCACCCTGTACGGCTCGGAGGCTTTTTCGGGAATCATCAACATCGTTCCCAGGGTGCAGCAGAGCTACAACGTCCGGTTCCAGCAGCGAATTGGGACCTACGATTCCGGGGACTGGGGACTCAACCTCTACCACGAAATCGGCGGGCTTCACGGCGCCTACAACTATAAACAGGGGGCCAGCCGAAGACGGTTCTTCGACGGAGAGTTTCTGGTGAACACCTCCGAGACCCATTCGGCCAACATAATTCTTGAAAGGGGAGAACAATCTGACGGCAACCCGGACAGAAACCTGTGGGCATCGTTTCTTCGCTCCTTTCAGACGTACACCGACGAACGGGATGGCGAATCTCTCACCGATTTCAATCAGGTGGCCCTCCTGCGTTACGAAGGCAATCTCGCGAACCTGGCCTTATCCCACCACACCTGGGATGAATCGCAGTCGCTCTTCAGTCAATACGGAACTCTGGAGAGGGATTTTCAGGACCGTTCCATTCATTTCACGGCGGAGAAGCGGTTTGAGTCGGACAGGATGGAATGGCTCCTGAAATACGACTCTGAACAGGCAGGTCTCGTTTTCCGGGACAGACGAACCCTCACTGAGGAACAGTCCGTCGGTCTCGAGCAGGCCACGTTCTACCGGCAGCGCCAGGGGGTGGCGTCCATCGTCAAGTTTCACAGTCCCAGCCAGTCAGACGAGATCCAGGTTACCGACTTTGACGTCAGCGTCCGGCGGGACTTCCTGGTGGACAGACAGCAGGATGCGGTGCTGAGAGGGGAATCGGAGGTGTCCTCTTTTGCCGCGTTCGACCGGCACGACTGGGCCAGAACCACCTTCAAGTTGTCCACCCATTTTGAAGGGGGCGTGGAACACAGGAGATTTGACATCCATATGAACTACGGCACCAACATCAAATTTCCCACGATTTTCCAGCAGATCAGCTCACCCGGGGCTCTCAACCCGGGGATTACCCGGTCCAACCTGAACCCGGAGGAGAATACGGCCCTCGAGGTGGGGGCCAACATCCATGCCCTGACGCCCCAGCACCCGGCCATCGACGCTTATGAGCTGTCCCTGAGCTTCTTCCGAAACGATTATGAGAACAAACTGAGGGTATTCTTCCCGGTAGGGGTTCCTGTGGCTTTCTACGACAACGTGGAAACCGCCCGCCTTTCGGGCATGGAAGCCAGCTCGAAAGTCACCATGTTCCAGAAAAAACTGGGCCTTGAGCTCGCGTTATCTCAGTACCGGATTTCCGAAAAGGCAGCCTTTCCTTTCAAGTCTGAAACGAAGATTACCTCAGGTCTAACCTTTGATCATGCCGGATATTCCCTCCAGCTCTTGGCGTTCCTCGAGGGGAAACAGGTGGGGTGGATTTATCAGGAGACCGGTGAACTTGCGGAGGTCTCTCTCCCCTCCCAGACCAATCTTGACCTTCACTTGAGAAAAGCTCTTCAGTGGGGGAGATTGAGGGTGCTTTTGAATCTCTCGGGCCGCAATCTCTTGAACAGGGATGTGAACCTCGAAGGTCTTGCCTTGAGGGACCGGCGTGTCTATTTGACGCTGGGAGTCCAGTACTGACCGAACATGAACTTACTGACATTTCGCCGTCATGAAGAAGGGATTGGGACACCATTGGATGGTTGCCATTCCCTTTCGTTAAGGCGGAAACTCGCCTCAGTGCCTCCTCGAGAGGAAGACACCCCCGTCAGTCCCCCCTCGAGGGCGGACAGCAGGGGGGTGATACTTCAAAGGGGACAAGGTACCTCAAGAAAGCGCAATCGCTGGAATGCCCTGCAAAGGTGGGTGGTGTTTCTGGTCTTTATCGTTTCCTGCACGGAGAATCCCTTCGTGGAGGAGGAGGAGGTGTCCCCAAGGACCATCAGGGGACGGGTCCTTCTCGCTGACGGTTCCAGTCCCGCGGACATTTTCGTCTGGCTGGAAGGAGTGAGGGTCACAACATGGACAGACGAAAAGGGTCAGTTTGTCCTTTCCCTTCCGGCTCCTTCGGAGGGAGGAGGGGTCACGGGTCACAACGGAACTTTTTCACTGTATTTCTATGTGGCCAATTACCGGATAGAGAGTGCCCACGTGGTCCTGGTGAACGGCGATGTGGCCCGGTCCAGAGGCGATATCGACGAAAGGGGGGAGTTGAGAGACGTCGTGTACTTGAAGCGAATTCTCGACGTCAGTACCGAAATCGTCCCGTCAGCTTTTCCCCGCCATTACCGGGGTCAGGTGGTGGTCTCCGTGAAGCTCCGGGCCCTGTCCGGTGATGTGACGGTGGAGTCTCTGAAAATGGTGGAGAGAAGAGTACTGAAGCGATCGGGGCTGGTCATCGTTGACCGGGACGGCAATTTCGTTAATGCCGTCGGTCTCGGGACGGGGTGGCAGCTGGCCCCGGAAACTGTTACCGGGGAATCGAAGGATCTGAATATGGTACTCACCTGGCCGCCGTGTGAGCTGCAGGAA
>JBHIEY010000256.1:0-2054 GCA_046861835.1 Fidelibacterota bacterium
AATCTACGGGAACCGGTTCAACCCGAAATCAACAGATACTTTTTTTCTTCCCAATGGGCGTGACGTGGGACCAAAACGATGTATAACAAAAGTTGTGGCGTTTAGTCTTGGTCTCCGCCAGCTGGCGGATTGGAGTCCAGGCGGCTCTCTGAACCCGTGACGTCCTACAGCCTGAGTCTGGTTTCCGCGCTCGGCTCCGACCTTCAGTTCTTGGAAACACAAGCCTCAGACAGCCTGGTGATTAGTATCAACCCCCCACTTGTCAGCCTGGATACCTTGCTTCTTTCCCTCAATGAGGTTACGGACTTAAGCGGTCTGGTGGCGGAGGAAATGAAGTATGAGTTTCCGACGGAGCTCTGGGCCGATTACACTGCCGATCTTGCTGTGGATGTCAATGATCTGGTGGTCTTTGTTGACAGTTGGGAGAGGAAAGATTACAGCCGGGAACTGGGCCCCGTGACAGGGAAAGCACCCCACTTCGTGCCCGACCTGGATTCAACCTACAACCTGCGGGATGTGATGACCTTCACCCGGATGTGGCACTGGTGGCATCAGCAGCCGCAACCCGGGTCGTTAGTACTGACACGCCTGGTGGCAGGTGTCGAACCGGAAGTCATTCAATCGGGTCAAAACCTGATCGTTCGTATGCCAGATGAGGTAATGGTGGCAAGAATCGCTTTTCAGTACCCCCCGGCAAATCTCCCTTAACTGGAAGATACCGACCACCAAGTCTATGGAAAGCACACCGGAGAGGATGATCCTGAGTGCTGCCAGGCCTGACCAGGGCGAGCTTCTGGTGGATATGGGTTCCCTGGGTAAGAAGGGAAGTAGAGAGATAGTTTTCAATACCGAACATTTCACCCGGGAGAACTCGAAAGTAATGGTGACGTATATCATGTTTTCTGAAGACCAAGAGGTGGCAGGGCAGGGAACAAGAATCATGGAATTGAAGGCGATTCCGGAGGAATTCTCCCTTCATCAGAACTACCCCAATCCCTTCAATCCTTACACGACGATCCTGTACGACCTTCCCCAAAATTCAAAGGTCAGCTTGGTGGTATACGACATCCTGGGAAGAGAGGTGGCCACCCTGGTGAACGGGAAGAAACCGGCGGGGTATTACTCCCTCAGGTGGGACGGGAGAGATGATTCAGGACGACCGTTGGCATCGGGACTGTATATTTACCGGATAAGTGCTCGCGGATCAAATGGCGGGACCTACTCGAAAGTTCGGAAGATGATCCTTCTCAAATGAAGACGCCATCGACATGTCCTATGAACCAGCGTGACCTGAATCGTGCACAGCCGTAAACTTCCACAATTGAGGCACGGTCTCAAATGACCTGTCAGGAGAATCGATTGCTCTCAGGGCACGGCCGTGTCTCTTCCAACCGCGAGGTCACTTTCACAGGGACTATTCTTCGTGTGCGACTGACGTCACGGCCATGTTCCGGATACCGATTCTGCGGATACCCATCAGAGAAAATCAAAGCTTGCTCGTCGGTAGGAATTGAATTGATACAGGCCTTTTAAGCCGTTGGTCGCAGGTTCGAGCCCTGCCGGGCTCACTCGTCTATAAACCCATTTCTCGACGAGAAATGAGCTCTATCCTGCGGCTGGGGACTTAGTAAGTTTTGGTATCCTTTTGTACACTCTTAGCGTACCATTAGCGTACGCTCATTCAGCGATTTTCCAGGATATTTGTAAGAGTCTTGTCAAATTCATCTGCATACTGGGTCTGCAAGGACTGGATTAAGCCTACATAGTGTTTTTCTGTGACATTCACGCTGGAATGACCAAGAAACCGGCTGGTAGAAAATATGTCTCGTGTGGCCATATAGTAATAAGTACCTGCTGTCCTACGAAGATTGTGGGTAGAAATATCGTCGATCCCTGCTTTTTTGAAGGCAAACTTGGTTCTGTTGTAAACCGTGTATACCGTAAAATGAAAAGGACCACCAACAATATCTTTTCGTCCCTCCAAAACTTCCCTGACTCTGCGCGTGAGTGGGATTGATCTTCCCTGATAGGTTTTTGTCGTGGGAAAGTGGATT
>JBHIEY010000084.1:0-7459 GCA_046861835.1 Fidelibacterota bacterium
CCCAAGTGCCTTCTGGAAGTGGGGGGCAAACCCATTCTGGATTACCAGCTGGAGGCCCTCCGGGCGCTGGGGATTACCCGGGTCGTCATGGTGGTGGGCTACTTTCGGGACAAAGTGGTCGCCCACGCGACGAAGGCCTTCCCTGAACTGGAGTTTTCCATCGTCACCAACGAACACTTCTTCGAAACGAATACCGCCTATTCTCTGTATCTTTGCCGGGATACTCTCCGTCAAAACGACGTTCTTCTGATGAACGGCGACGTCTTGTTCCCGGCGCCGCTTATCGAAAGGGTTCTTAGGTATGCCGGCGATAATGTCCTGGCGGTGGAACCAAAACCGTGCGGCCGGGAGGAAGTAAAAGTCATCGCCGGAGAGGACGAAAGGATTGTGGCCATCGGAAAGGAATTGATCCCGGAGAACTGTCTGGGTGAATTCATCGGTGTGGCAAAGTTTTCCCGGGCCTTCAGCGAGAAACTTTCCCGGTCACTTTCCGATCTCATCGAGGCAGGGGGAAAGGCGGATTATTTCGAGGCGGCTGTCCATTCCCTTCTTCCCCGGTCCAAAGTCTTTTTCGTCGACATATCGGACCTGTCCAGCATCGAGATTGACTTCGTGGAAGACCTGGAAAGGGCCGGAGAGCTGGTGCAGGGGCCGCCCTACAGAAAGGGCGATCCCGGCGAGGGCTAAGGCATTTCGAACGTGTGATCGGGGTGCCGGACCGTAAGAACGGGGCAGGGCGATTTCCGGACGACCTTTTCCGTCGTGCTGCCGAAAAGAACGTGGCTCAGGCCTCCAAGTCCGTGCGTGGCCATGACGATGAGGTCCACATCACGTTTCCGGCTCGCCTCGATGATCTCTCGAAACGGTGCCCCGTGAGCCAGAAGGGTATCGGCTTTGATATCATCCGGTATGAGTTCCTTGACCATTTTCGAGAGCGATTCCCGGCAGTATTTCTCATGCTGGGCAGCCACATCGGGTGGGGGGGAGGCCCAGGCATAATCGGCGGGCGTGATCGTGGGCTGGATGACGTGCATGAGGATCAGCTCCGCATCGAACTTTCTTGCGATCGTAACGGCGTGCCTGAAGGCATACCTGGAGTATTCGGAAAAGTCGGTGGTGACCAGAATCCTCTTGAACTCAAGCGTGTCAGTCATCGCGTATCTGTTCTTTCGTGGAACCGAAGGCGAAATGTAGGCCATCCTGCCGTGACGGTCAAGGATTGCCTTTTCCACTAAAGCTTTTAGCTAAGGACCAAAAGGCCTAAATTTAACCGGACATACGAGTCCCTTTAGTGCGTGGTGATATACTGAGAACTTGGATGGGAGATGAAAATGAAAACAGCGAAACTTGTTCTTGAAGATCAAACGGTACAGCTTCCGGTAATTGAAGGTACTGAGGGGGAAAGGGGAATTGACGTGACGAAACTGCGGGCCCAAACGGGATATATCACCTTTGACCCCGCGTACGCGAATACGGGTTCCTGCGCCAGCCGGATTACCTTCATCAACGGCGAAGAGGGAATTCTGAGGTACCGGGGAATCCCCATCGAACAACTGGCGGAAAAGTCAACCTTTGTGGAAGTGTGCTATCTGGTCATTTACGGGCGTCTGCCGAACAGCAAGGAGCTGAATGACTTTCGGGATGAACTGGCCCACCACTCCATGATTCACGAAGATTTCAAGCGGTTCTTCGACGGATATCCCATGAATGCCCATCCTATGGGGGTTCTGGCCTCCACGGTGGCGGCTCTTTCCACATTCTACCCCGATGAAGAGCACACGGATATGGACCTCAACATTGTACGAATTCTGGCGAAGCTGAAGACTCTGGCTGCATTCGCCTACAAGAAGTCCATCGGTCAACCGTTCATCTATCCCCGGGATGATCTGGGTTTTGAGGAGAACTTTCTGTATACCATGTTCGCCGTCCCTTCCGCGGAATACGAGGTGGACCCGGTGGTGGCCGATGCCCTGAGGCTCATCCTGATACTCCATGCAGACCACGAACAGAACTGCTCCGCGTCCACCGTTCGGATGGTGGGGAGCAGTGACGCCAATCTTTTCATTTCCATTGCAGGGGGCATCGCCGCCCTCTGGGGACGTCTCCACGGGGGGGCGAACCAGAAAGTTATCGAGATGCTTCGGATGATCCGGGACGACAACATGAACTACCGGAAATATGTCGACATGGCCAAGGACAGGAAATCCGACTTCAAGCTTTTCGGATTTGGCCACCGGGTGTACAAGAACTTTGATCCCCGGGCGCTGATCCTGAAGGGGGCTGCAGACCGCCTCTTCGAGAAACTGGGCGTGACGGATCCCCTCCTTGAAATCGCCAAAGAGCTGGAAGAGGTTGCCCTGAAAGATGAGTTCTTCATCGAACGCAAGCTCTATCCCAACGTAGATTTCTACTCCGGGATTATCTACCGGGCCATGGGCATCCCCACCCAGATGTTTACCGTGATGTTCGCCATGGGGAGGCTTCCGGGCTGGATTGCCCAGTGGAAGGAGATGCGGGACGATCCCAAAAGAAGGATTTACCGGCCGCGGCAAATCTACACGGGGAATGCCCTCATGGACTACGTCCCCATGGAAAAGCGGAGATGACGTCGCCCCCACGCGTCTGGCGGATGAAAAAAACGGCAGGAATCCTGCCGTTTTTTTGTCCTTCATTCAGGCGAAAATCAGGCCCCGGAGAACCGGACCCGCTTTCCGACCGGTATCAGAGAGAGGGGATACTCATCACTTCTCAGGTTCATGATGTCCCGGATTCGATCGTCATGGAAGGCGCCAACCACCACGGCTCCCAGGTCGAGGGCAACGGCCTGTAGCAAGATATTCTGGGCCGTGTGCCCCACCTCCATATGGACGTACCTTTTGCCCCTGGTGCCGTATTTCCAGGTGGTTCGTTCATAAACGGCGGAGATCACTATCACGGCGGGGGCGTCCCTGACGCAATCCTGACGAAGAGCGGCGCTCCACAGGGCGGTGCGCCGGTCTTCCTGAACGACCGTCACCAGATCATGACGGGGGGGTCGGTACCGGTAAATCCCCGGCTCGAGACGGTCCACCCGGCCTGCCACGAGGTCAATTTCCAGGGGATTCAACGCACCGGCAGAAGGAGCCGTCCGGAGACCCTCGGGGTGGGTGACTCCCTGGGCCGACCACAATAACTGTGACACTTCCCGAAGGGCGAGGGGACGATCCCGGTAGTGGCGGACCGACCGCCTTTTCTCCAGTGTCGTTTCGAGGGATATCATCCCCCTGACCGTGGGGTCCGGAAGGGGGATGGTCTTTTGGTCCACCCCTTCTCCTGCCACCGTTTCAATCATTCCCGTTTTTCAGGTTTCCCCGGCGTCCGGCGGATTCTGCGAACGCTGTTGCTGGAACATTTGGGACATGCCCGTTCCACGGGAACCTTTCTGTTGTACTCGCCCGTGAACTCGTGTCCGCATCGAAGGCATTTGAAACGGGCTTGTTCCATTGGCTGGATACCTCCTTCGGGCGGCCGGTCGCCGGTCGTCAGCTCACGCCGCGGCTTCTACGGCGGTCCGGGCTTTCCTGACCCCCTTCTTCTCTTTTCTCTCCCGTTCGTCTCTCAGCACCTTCCGGGTGTGCTCGACCTCTTCGGGGGTAACTTCCTTCCGCATCTCTTCCAGTTCGTTCATGGTCTTGACCCATTTGCCCCCCTCAGCGGCGCTGATCCACTCGAGCTGCAGCCTTTCCGGCCGGATGCCCAGTTTTTCCAGTTTGTCCCACAGTTTCTCAACACGCTTCTGGGTCCACCGGTTGGCGTTGATATAGTGGCAGTCCGCAAAGTGGCAGCCCGATACCAGAACGATGGGAGCTCCCCGCTCGAAGGCGTGGAGAATGAAGCGGGAGTCGACCCGGCCGCTGCACATGGTCCGGATGACCCTCTGGGACATGGGATACTGCATCCGGGAGAGGCCCGCCAGGTCCGCCCCCGCATAGGAACACCAGTTGCAGGCGAACACCACAATCTTTTCCATGGGATTCTCTTCGGTGACGGCGTCTATTTGTGCCATCACCTGGGCATCCTCAAAGTGCCGCATGAGGATGGCGTCAAAATTGCACTCGGCGGCGCAGGTCCCGCACCCCTGACACGCGGCTTCCACCATCTCCACAGGAATCTTTGCCTTGGCGTCCCCCGCCACAATGGCATTAAACGGACATACGCTGACGCAGACATTGCACCCCGTGCAGAGGTCCGTCAAACATTCGGACGTGATGGCTTCGATGCTGATCTGGCCCGTGTTGAGAAGGATTTGAGCCCGCGACGATGCGGCGCTGGCCTGGGTAACGCTCTCTTTGATGTCCTTCGGTGACTCCACGGCGCCGGCGAAGTAAACCCCTCCCGTGGGTGCATCCACGGGCTTGAGTTTGGGGTGGAGTTCCATGAAGAACCCGTCAGACGAACGGGAAAGAGTCAGGAGCTTCCTGATGGTTTCGCTGTCGCTGCGGGGAACTACCCCCACGGCCAGTACCACCATGTCGAACTCGTGATCTTCCACGTGACCCGTGGCCGAATCCTCCACCGTCAACCGGATATCCTTCGTAAGAGGATCTTCAAAGACTTCCCCCGGAAGGCCGCGAATGTACTGGACACCCAGCCGCTTGCTCCTGATATAGAGATCCTCAAACCCCTTCCCATAGGCCCGTATGTCGATGTAGAAAACCTTGATATCGGTGTCCGGATGGTGGTCCTTGATGAGAAGGCTGTCCTTGATGGTGTTCATGCAGCAGATGGTGCTGCAGTAGGGGTTCCCCCGGTCACTCAGGGAACGGGAACCGACGCACTGGATAAAGGCGATTCGTTTCGGTGTTTTCCTGTCGGTGGGCCGGAGGAAACGTCCCCCCGTGGGGCCTCCGGCGGAGATCAATCTCTCGAACTCCATGCTGGTGATGACGTTCTCAAACCGGGTGTAGCCGTATTCGTCCATCTCCGTGGGATCGTACACATCCATTCCCGTGGCCACAATGATGGCTCCCGCGTCCAGTTCGACGATCTCGTCCTTCATGTCAAAATCGATGCACATCTTCTCACAAACATCCGCACATTTTCCACAAGCAATGGGGTTGTGCCCGAGGCAATCGTCCATGTTCAGGATGTAGCTGGACGGGACGGCCTGGGGAAATGGCATATAGATGGCCCTCCGGGACGAAAAGCCTAACTGGAATTCATCGGGGACGGCAACGGGGCAGACGATTTCACATTCCCCGCAGGCGTTGCACTCGTCCTCATCGACGTACTTCGCCTTCTTCCGAACGGTGATGTGAAAGTTGCCGATGTATCCGGAGATGTCCTCTATTTCACTGTAGGTCAGCAGGTTGATCCGGGGATGTCGACCGACATCCATCATCTTCGGTCCGAGTATTCATATGGAACAATCCATGGTGGGGAAAGTCTTGTCAAGCCGGGCCATAATCCCACCGATGGAAGGCTCCTTTTCTACCAGATGGACCTGATACCCTGCGTCAGCGAGATCCAGGGACGCCTGAATCCCCGCCACCCCTCCTCCAATTACCAGAATGTCTTTCTCGACGGGAATCTCCGTTTCAGTCTGGGGCTTGAGGTGTGTCGCCCTTGCCACCGCTACCTTTACAATATCCTTGGCCTTTTTCGTGGCACCGTCCCAGTCGTCCAAGTGAACCCAGCTACAATGCTCTCTGATATTAGCCATCTCCAGCAGGTATGGATTAAGCCCCATCTGCGCGATACAATTGCGGAAGGTGGGTTCATGCATCCGGGGTGTGCAGGAAGCCACCACGACGCGATTGAGATGGTGCTCCTTAATGGCTTCTTTGATCTCCTCCTGACCCGGTTCTGAACAGGTGTATCTGTTCTTTACGGCAAACACCACTCCGGGAAGCGCAGACGCAAATTCCGTAACCTCATCGCAGTCCAACGACCCTGCGATGTTCGTTCCGCATTCACAGACAAATACGCCTATTCTCAGGCCGTTGTCAGTCATGGGTGTCTCCTTATTAGGTTTGACGTCACTTCATCCGTTCCAGGGCCACCGATGAAATGTCCTGGATCGAAATTCCGTATTCCTCCTTGAGTTTATCATCCTTCAGGGTGCAGACAAGATGGATCTGGCACTTGGGGCAGGCAACGGTCAGAACGTCGGCTCCCGTCTCCTTTGCCTGTCTGAGTCGCTCAACCTGAATCGATCGGGCTTTGACATCGCAGTTCATCCATGCGCTGACACCGCAGCACAGGGACCGTTTCCGGTGGTATCTCATTTCCCGGAAATGGGACGAACCGTCCCCTTCCCCGGCAGATCCATGGGACAGTATCTGACGGGGTTCATCATAAATACCCAGATGCCTGCCCAGCCGGCAGGGATCCTGATACGTGTATTCCCTGTCCCCCTCCTTCAACACGATTTCGCCTGTCTGAATCTTCTCTGCCAGGAACTGGCTCATATGCTTGAGCTCCACATCAAGATCATATCCCCTGGCGGGATACAGATTTCTGAAAGCGCTCATACATTCGGCGCAGGAAAAGAGAACGGTCTTTGCGCCGCTGTTTTGGATCTCAAGAGCGTTGTGCTCCGCCAGGACCGAGAAGTTCTCCATATCCCCGTTCCAGAAAAGATCGTGGCCACAGCACCGCTCCTGAGGCAGTACCGCAGGGACGATGTCGAGGGCATTCAGAATCCGGATGCTGCTGCGGGCAGCGTTGAGAGTGGAGAGGTTCAGGTCGGTGAAGAACGCGTCAAAGTAGGGGGCACACCCCACGAAATAGACGACTTCACCTTTCGGTGAGACCTTGAGGTCATCCGTGATCCACTCCAGACGGTTTTGCTTCAAATTCCTTGCCGTCATGAGGGTGGAGAGGGCTTCCAGGGCACCCGAATGGGTGCACCGGCCGTTTGTCAGGCCCGTCGCCCTGGCTTTTGACCTGAGAAAGTGCATCAGGTCCATGTAGTGAATGTCCGATGGACATACATCGTCACATTTCTTGCACGTGAGGCAACTCCACAGTCGGTAATCGTGAAACAGGGAATCGAAGTTGCGGCGAACGGCCCGGGTCAGCATGACCCGGGGCGAGTACCGGCTTGAGGACCGGGTATTCCGGCCGAACAGGGAAACGGGGCATACACTCGTACACTTCCCGCACTCCAGGCACGCGAGGGCGTTGGTCTGTCTTACCTTTTCTTCCAGCTCAGTGTTCGATCCGTTCCCGTCCGACATGGGGTATCCTGAGTGAAGTGGCCTCGAGTTTTCTCAACCGGGCTGCGAAGTCCCGAAGGGCGAGGGAGAAGCCATCCACATCCATGGGGCTCACCTGAACCTTACGGAATCTCCGCCTGTCAATACCCAACAGAGCCAGAAGGCGGTCCGTGTCATCCGCCACCTTTTGAAAGTGTATGTTGCCCGCCAGGTGGTGGCAGTCTCCGTCGACACATGTGCAGACGAGAACTCCATCCGCT
>JBHIEY010000085.1:0-7459 GCA_046861835.1 Fidelibacterota bacterium
AAGGCCGATTCCATGAAGCAGGAGAGGGGAAGGGAGGGGATTTCCGTCCATGGATGGCTGGGGGAGGATTCCGTTCTATTTGTGTATGCCTTCTCGGACAAGGGATTCTGGAAGGTTCGAATCGACTACCAGGTCGGAGGCGATGAACTGGACGATTACATGGATCATTTGTCCCGGATCGAACGGGTTCTGACAAAACGGTACGGGGCCCCGGTTCGAACGACACAGAATGAAATGGGCACCGACCGGGAATACCTCTTCTCGGATTTTCCGAAGCTCTCCAGAGCCTACTTTCGATCCTCCTGGAAAGTTGAACCGGTCAGAATTGAACTCCTTCTGGAAGCGGTGGTCGACCGGCCCGATGAAGAACTGCCCGTTTTCGACGATCTCATACCCCTGTTGAGGCTCTACTACTACCACCCCGCATTCTACGGCCAGACGCCCCCCGACACTTCGGAGGTTTCAGAAGAAACCCTCCTTGATGCCTATTAGAGAGGCCGTTTGCCGGAAAGGGGTATTCCTCTCCGGCGTTCTGGTCATTCTGTCCGCACCGTTTCGATTCTCGACGTGCTACCGTCCTCCCCCCATGGTCCGGTTCTATGAGTACTCCATCCCTCAGAAGGACGTACTGCCCCAGTGCCAGAAGGCGCTCGAAGCCCTGGGATACGAGGTGGAAACTTACGCTCCCCTCGACTACCACCTGATCACGAAGATGAGGACGGTGAGAAGGGGTTTGAGAAAAATCCGGTATGTGGTGTTCGTGAAGGTTGAAGACAGGATCGGTGTCTACGTCTACGCCGAAACACGCGTTTTCCGTCGGGGCACGGAGCTCGGGCTCATGGCGGGGGAACTCACCGCCGAAGAACCCCGGAGATTGAGGCTGGGATTCCAGAAACGTATTTTCGGTCCTATCACCGGGGAATTCTCCCGGAAGGGATTTCACCATTGGTCGCCCCAGGAGGACAATCTGAAGGATGACAGGGAGATTCGGGCCCGGGAGATGGAACGGTTGAAATCCGTGAAAGGAAAGATGGCCCGGAAACAGAGGGCGGAACTGTCCCGGGAAAGGGAGACCCGCGACGACTATCTTACAGGGAGGGAGCGGGCGAGATGGTTGGCGGTGGAGGAGGCAGAACAGTTCGTCCGATTTGTGGATGATTCCCTCCCTGCGGGAGACGATACGTCGTTCGCAACGGGGTGGTCACTGGTGGAGATCAGCCGGCGGATGGTTCCCAAAGACCGTGAACTGGAGGAGGCGTTCCTGGATGTCCTGGGGGGTTACCCGGACTATGGCGGGAGCGGCAGGTTCCGGTGGGTTATCACTCCCCAGGGAAGGGTGGTGGACATCCGGACGGAACTCGAAACGTCCCCCGGCGTTCCCGATGATGAATTGATCCATGCCATAGACATCCATGTTCGAAAGCTTTTCTTTCCCCCACCCGATTCCCGGCAGACCTACGCCGTACTCCGGCGGGAATTCCGCTTTCACGGCAACTATCACAATCTTCAGGTTACCTTCGACAGGCCGGAATTGAAGGGCCTTCTGGAACACTATCCACCCCTGGAGAGGGAAACCGTTGTCGACACTTTCTTTGAGAGAATCCGGCCCCGTCCACCACACGAAGACGGACCCCGCTGACAAAATCCCGTTGAACTTGTCGGCGCAGGTTCATAACCTACAACCCGTTTGACAGCAGAGCCGTGACGGTTCAATTCATTTCAGGAAATGGTAGAAAGGCCTAAATTATGCAAACTCCTGAGAACCTGGACAGGTGCTGGATGAACCGTAAACGGTGTGGCTCCCTGACGGTGAAAGGAGGGTGAGAGGGACGATCCATGGCCATCGACCTTGCAAATCACGACAGCAGAAAGTCCTATCTGCAGGCCAAGCTTGACGACCTGCTGGAAGGGATCCATGAATCTTATACCGCGGTGCTGATGGATGAATTGATCTCCCGGCTCGAGAGAACGGTGAGCGACTTCAATCAAGAGGTCAACGATCTAATGGAGATCCTGAAAGCCCGGAGCGAGAAGAAAGAGCAATTCCTGGAAAGACTCAAATCGGGGGAACTGGAGGAGAAGTCGGAAGCGGAACAGAAACCCGAGCAGGAAATGAGTGTCTGGGAAAGGAAACTTGAAGCCATGGGCAAATCATAAAGGGAAACCTGATGGAAACCAGAGATAAGATCTTGATTCTGATCGTGGTTGCCTGGATTGCTGCTGCGGCATATTTCAAGGTGACCACAGATAGAATGTTTCACCGGATGGATGTGATGGAAAACGAGCAGCTGAAGCACGTGGAGCAGGTGAACAAGGAGTTCCGGGGAGATCTAAGAACATTGAACCTCCAGTTTATCGGTCGAGGCAAACACCTGAGAAAGGCCCAAAAGGATATCGTGGCCAATACTCAACTTATCCATGAAGTCGCCGATTCCCTGGGCCGGAATATCGAAACGGTCCAGCTCAACCTGGACGATCATGTCCGGTCGGCCGACAGCCGCTTCAGGGACGTGGAAAGCGATATCGAAGCCCAGCTCGATCGATTCAATTCCTTCAAGCGGTTGACCAGCCGTCAACTGGGAGACCTGGACCAACGTCTCACCACCGCAGAAAAAGATATCGTCGACCTGGACCAGCGTATTCCGAAAAAGGGGAAAGAGTAATCCCCTTCTTGCCCACTTAGATAAGACGATCCGGGGGAGTTCCACGGCACTGAATTCCCCCCTTCTTTATCACCACCCTGGGAAACGTATACAATAATAGGGGTAGACTTCTTAATGACCTCGGAGCACTAGGAAAATCTACCCCTACCTCGCGGGAGAGGCTCTAATTAGCCTCAAAGCAAAAATACACCTTTAATCTTTCCTTGTCAAGTCCTAATCTGATTTATTAGCCAATCTGGCAAGCGGCCCGCCTGAACATTCCCTTGTATTTGTGCAGAAAGCGGGAAAGCATAAAGGGCTACATTAGACTGTCTCAAGTGATTTGAAAGGTCTCCATTCCGAATCATTCTTCAACAAGAATGTCCAGTCTGGGCGAGAATCCGTCCCGTTTTCCCACCGGTTTTCCGCCACCATCCAGGCGTACCAGTTGTTCTCTGGCGAGGTCGTAGACGATGAGTCCGGGGTGGTCCGAACCGGGATTTACCCGGATCTTCCACAGGGTGTAGGTACCCTGAAGGGCCACTTCTTCTCCCTTCCACACTCCCTGCCAGATCTTTAGTCTCCGCACGGAAGTCGTGCGAGCAGCCGTGTCATAGGCGACAAGCCACACCTGCTTCAATTCCTGGTGGATATCGATGTCCAGTATAGAAAACCGGGAGAGGTACCGGGTGATCCCTCCCGCGGAATCGAGTCCCACAACGCCCGAATCGGTGGCCACCCAGGCCATGGCCGGATCGGCCATGGTGACGACACCCCGGGGAAAGGGCCCCACGGAAAAGGGGAGGATCTTGTGGGGTGACCTCGCGCCAACTTTCAGCACCCGGTCTGAATCCGCCACCGTCACCCAGACGTGGTCTCCCGAAGGATCAATATCAAGGCGGCTTTCCCGGCTCAGGACCATGTCCGTCGAGACGTGTTCCTCCGCCCCTGTCGACGCATCGAGCCGAACCACATAGGACTCACCCGATGTGACGACCCAGACACTGCCCGTCCGGGCATTAACGGCCATGTCCACCGGAAACGACCCGAGTCGATGGGAAAACACCTCTTCTCCATCAAGGGTACGTTTGACGATCATGGCCGGGTAGTAAGTGGCCACCCACAGGAAGGTTCCTGAGGGATCAAAAGCCAGGGCAGCGGGGGTATCCGTGTAGTCTTCCCGGAGAAGGTGGGCACCGTCGTATGTCACCACGCTGACGGTTCCCCTGAAGAAATCGGCGACCCAGTAGTTGAAGGGACCGGCGGTAATTGAGTCGGGAGGGGAAAGAGGGCTTTCAAACGTCGGGGTGAGCGCGGACACCTGGTAGGAAAAGGGGGTATCGTAAGCAGGGAGGGTGTCCGTGTAGACGGTAGAGGGTCGATCGACCGTTGCCAGCGGTTCCGGTTCCCGTTCACCGGGAGACCGCCGCCACACTCTGTATCCCGTAATGCTGTGGTTGTCCATTTCGGTCCACCGGACAAAAACGGTCTTTCTGTCGGAGGAAAGGGCAGGGGGTTCCGGCTTGCCTCCCGTGACCGGATTCAGGGGATCAAGGGGATTGTCCCGGCTTCTGTCGGAGCAGTGGGAAAGGAAAAAAGCGCCGGCAAGGAGTAAGACTCTGGCTGTTCTCATAAGGTAAGGGAACAAAAAGCCGTGTAGACAGCAATGGCAAAGGAGACTTCGAAGACGGCCAGACTGATCCCGGCCTTCCGGTCAAAACTCTGCGCCCGACCGAAAAGGCGGTTCATTTCGTCGGGATCTCCGGCATGAAGATAGCGCTGGTAGGCCGCGTCGGCCCGGGACATATACCGGTAGGCAACAATGGCCGCCGCCAGAGCCGTGGTCGCCGAAGAGACGCTCACAAGGGTGAGGACGTGTTTCCTCGTGGAATCGTCAGCGGCCGGCTTCCCGTGACCCCACGGAAAGATCTCCTGGACAGTGCGGTCGGACTGTCCCGCAATCTGGGACACGGCCATCACTCCTGCCACTGCAAGGACGGCAGAAAGCCTCATGGATCTTCCCGCTCTTCCTGAGAGGGACCGAAACCGTACACCCATTTCTTGTCGTCGGCCACCACCAACAGCCCACCGTGGAGAACGGGAGGAATGATGATGCGCCCTTTCACCCGGGCCCGCCAGAGGTCCCGGCCCGAAGCTTTCGAAATGACCACGATATCGCCCCGGGCCGTGACCGCAACGATATTCGTGTCGGACACGGCCACCTCCTGGTTGACCAGCTCCCCTGTGTCAAATGCCCATTGAACCCGGCCGTTTTCCAGACTCAACCTGTAGATCTTGCCGGACGTGCTGGAGACGTATACCGACGTCGTGTCGCACGATACCGAACTGTAAAGGGGATCGTCCTGTTTCCAGATCCACACCGGGGTTCCCTCCCGGAGGTTCAGGGCGTGGACGCTTCCCGCCAGAGATGTCACCAGGACCCGGTCGCCACAGATGACGGGGTGGGAGTAGAGATGCTCGGGCCTCAGGTCCCGTTTCCATACGAGGCGTCCCGACTCTGCCTGTCGGCAGACAACGGCACCGTCCCGGTAACCGGTGACAAGAAAGCCCGACCCCACGGCTCCAGCAGCGGCCACGGCTCTCCGTTCCGTGGTCTCCCACACGACCTCTCCATCATCCCCCCTTAGCGAGGAAATGTCGCCGTGGAGACCGGTGACCAGAAGACGGTCCGTGGATACGGCGGGGGATCCCACCACTTCCCCCATCCGCTTTTTCCACAGCGTCCGGCCACGGACCAGATCGTAGGCGAGAACGGAGGTCCGGCCCGGAACCGCCGTGACGTAAAGGCGCCTACCGGCAACGGAAAGCCCGGCGATGGCACCATCGCTGAACTTCCGTCGACCCAATCGGGCGCCGTCGCTCACCGAAAGAGCCACGACCTCCCCGTTCAGGAGAGGAACAAAGGCAATTTCTCCACGCAAAACCGGGGCCTCGGCGACGCCGGCAACGAATTGGGCCTTCCACAGTTCCTTCAGGGGTGCAGTGAGCCGGGCGTCAGGCCGGTACGAAGTCCGTCCGAAATCGGATGCCGCCGTTATCCATCCCGGCCCGACACCGGCCTCGGGGCCCAGGGCAAGCCTTCCGGTGCACGAAATGATAAGAAAGGACACCAGTAGGATAACGGGACCGTGAAAAAGCCCCTTCATCGGACCTCCGCCCTCAATAATTCCACCCAAAAAAGAACTGGGTGAAAAGACCCGGGGAAAGTTTTCTGAAATCGGTGGTCTTTCCGACATCGAACCGGAGGACGATAACGCCCAGCAGACTGCCCCGCAAACCGACCCCGAAACTGCCCAGAAAGCCCCCGGGATTGTCATCCCAGGCGTTCCCCACATCGGCAAACAGCGCGGCCCGGATGGGGGAGATACCGAGATCAAACGAGGAGAATCTCAGGACCAGCTGCCTCGCGAAGGGAAAGCGGAACTCATGGTTCATCAGAAAAAAGTTACGTCCCGCCACCTCGTTCCGGCGGTAGCCCCTCATACCCCAACTGCCGCCAATGGCAAACCGGAAAATGTCCCGGCCCCGGTTGACCCACGTCATGACGCGAAGGGCATACAGGGTGTTCAGGGAAGTCCGGACGTACCTCCGGTAGTCCAGGAGAAGACCCAGGTAGTATATGGACGAACGGGAAAAATCGATGGTCTGCCCAACGGTTACGCGAAAACTCTCGCCGTCCATCGGCCCCACCGGCCCCCAGATCGAATTGTCGGTGACGTAAGAAAGGGAATTGCTCACCAGAAAGGCCCGGAAAGAAGATTGACTGCTGAAAAGGTCCCGCTGTGTACCCCACGCACTGGAGGTGACTTCCACCCGCCGGAATACGGAAAGGGGATAGCTGAGAGCCACCCGTCCCCCGTATCTGCGCTCGAAGAAAAACCCCCGGGAATAGGTATAGTAGTCATTGGCGAAGTGAAACAGTCCGTACGCCACATTGATTCGCCGGGACAGATCGACGCGCGTGACGGCGAAGTTGAATCTCCCAAAGAATTCGGAAGACGTTTCCGCCGTATTGAAGAGGAGAAAATGATAGTAATCGTTCCCCAGAAGGTCCGACACAGTGATTTGGGCGCCGCCCAGGAAACCCAGTACGGGGTCGTAGGCCATGGCCGTCTGGGCAATGTCGAGGGAGTACTTTTTCCGGTAGGGTACGCTCCCCCTCTCGGACTGGCCCTCGAGGGCCGAACGGGACCAGTTCTGCGGTTGTGAGACGGCGAGGGGGGGAGGGGGGAGTCCCTCTTCAACAAGACCGGTCACATCCTCCAGGAGATGAACCTGAAACTGATATTCCTCGAAGACAGTGAAGAGGATATCGTCGCCGTCCGGACCGGACCAACGGGGATGGAAAGCACCTGTCACAAAATGGGTAAGGCCAACAGGACCGCGGGAGGGAGGAAACCCCTCAAGCATCCAGAGATTGTACGTTCCGTCCCTGTCCGAAGCGAAGACGAGCCTGTGCGGCTCCCCGGGAGACCACGCCGGCGACAGGTCATTGAACGGA
The DNA here is from genome assembly GCA_046861835.1 of Fidelibacterota bacterium. Lineage (GTDB taxonomy): Bacteria > Fidelibacterota > Marinisomatia > Marinisomatales > S15-B10 > JBHIAI01. The sequence goes on from JBHIEY010000085.1 coordinate 7,165, forward strand.
CCCGCGGTCACGGGGAGGATATCCCCGGTGGATAAATCGAGGGCGAAGAGGTTGAAGTAACCCTCTTTTCCGAATTCCCCACGGTCGGAGCTGAAAATCACCTTCTGTCCATCGGGAAAAAAGGAGGGATCCCGATCCGCATAGAAATCGTCGGTTAGCCTCCTGAGCTTACGGTCGTTCATGCTGTACATGTAGAGATCTTGGCGCCCCTTCCAGTCCATACCCGAGAAAACCACCGCCGTTCCGTCCGGCGACCCCGCGGGAGACGAGATGGAAACGCTGGCCCGGTCCCCGG
>JBHIEY010000086.1:0-7449 GCA_046861835.1 Fidelibacterota bacterium
CATGGCGTGATAGTTGGTGCCCACCTTCAGTGCGCAGACGTATTCCCCCGGGGATACGGGAGCCCCCGCGTCGTCCCTCCCATCCCAGGTCACTTCGTGATAACCGGCCCTGAGAACACCGTCTTTCAACACGCGCACCTTCTTGCCCCGGACCGTATAGGCGGCCAGATGAATGACGGCGTCTTCCGGCAGGTCAAACTTGATGACCGTGGTCTCGTTGAACGGGTTGGGGAAATTCTGGGAAAGGCGAAACCTCTCCGGAAGAGGAGGCAATACGTGAATCCTTCCCCCGGCAATCTTTACCCGGATCTGCCTCCCTTCCGGGGTCGAGGCCATGAAATCTTTGACGATGAGCTCAACGGTTCCTTTGAAGTCATCTGCCCGGGAAAGGGGGATGCTCAACACCGGGGAGGTGAGATCCAGTTCCTTCCCCTCCTGACTGAAAGCGACCACTTCCATCCGGGCGGAATCGCCCCGGGCATACAGGGAAAAATGGCGGTTGGACGGGGAGAATTCCGGTTTTCCCAGGAGGATCTTGTGGGGATCGTATTCCACCTCGAACTGGAGACCCGCGATCTTTTCACGGGAGGTGATGCTCATCTCAATCGTGCCCCCCTTGGAACCAGCCAGGGTGACATCTGAGAGTTTTACCTCCGCTTGCGACCGGTCCCCGGGGGTTCCGGAAAGGATCACGAGGGGAAGGAAACCGGTCAGGAGAAGGAGAACCATTGGGCCATCTCCATATCGCCAGCGAAACTACACATATTCCGCCTCTAAGTCAATCCGTTGTCGTTGGTTCCTGGCGCACCCCATCTTCCTTCCGGGGTGATCATGAGCCGGGATTCGCACACCGGGAGGCGATGGCGGCGATGAGCTCATCCCTCCGGGCCGAGTCGGTCAACAAGTCGAAATCGTCCGTTTCCACGGTGAGAACGGGAAACTGTTCCTCTGCCCGGCGGATCCACCGCTCATAGGCCACATTCAACCGGTGAAGGTACTCCGGAGAAATCCGTCGCTCGTATTCCCGGCCCCTTTTGCGCACCCGGGTCATGAGGGTGTCGGTGGAGGCCTTCAGGTAGACCACCAGAGCCGGCCGGTCCAGGTAGGAGGTCATCTCGGTGAAGAGGGACCGGTAGTTGTTCCAGTCGCGCTCACTCATGGCCCCTGCTTCGTACAGCGACCTGGCGAAAATCTCGACGTCCTCGTAAATGGTCCTGTCCTGAACGGCCGGCCCGTCCCCCTCCACCATCTTTCGCTGCGTCTGAAACCGCCGGGAAAGAAAATAGACCTGAAGATGAAAACTCCATTTTTTCATGTCGGAATAGAAATCTTCGAGATAGGGATTGTCATCTACCGACTCGTAAAACGCCCGCCACCCCAGACTCCGGGAAACGATACGCGTCAACGTAGTCTTCCCCACGGCGATGTTACCGGCTATGCCCACGAAGGGGGCACCACTCAACGGGAGATCTCCCCGGCCTCTACCATAATTCGATGCGGCTCTGATCGCCCACCATAAAGCGATGGGTCTTGGGCCTGGCGTCGGAGCGGGTGATATGAACATCGTGACCCAGAAGGGAGGCTTCAATCCTGACCCCTACGTGCTCCAGCCGGGAGTTGTCCATCACAATGGAGTACTCAATCTCACTGCCTATGATTCTGCACCTGTCGGCGATGGACGTGTAGGGACCAATATAGGCCTTTTCCACCTGGACGTCATCCCCGATCATGACGGGTCCCCGGATGGAACTGTCCAGGACACGACTCCCTTTGCCCACATGGACACGGCCCCTCAGGGTGGAGGCACTGTCCACCTCCCCCTCCACCCTGCCCGCCATATTGTCCAGAACCAGACGGTTTGCCTCCAGAAGGTCCGACACCTTTCCCGTATCTTTCCACCACCCCGTTATCTCCGAATAGGTCACCCGGTGACCGTGCTCCAGGAGATACTGATGGGCATCGGAAATCTCCAGCTCCCCCCGGTCAGACGGCGTAATGCGGTTGACGGCCTCAAATATGGAGCTGTCATAAAGATAGATCCCCGTAACGGCATAGTTGCTCTTCGGTCTGGAAGGCTTCTCCTCGATGGAGACGATCCTGCCGTCCACAATCTCCGGGACCCCGAACCGCTGCGGATCGGGCACCTGACTCAAAACCAGATGGCAACTGGAACCGTTTTTCTCGAATTCCTCTATGAAACCGCGTATCCCCCCCACCAGGATGTTGTCCCCCAGATAGAACACGAACTTCTCGTCCCCGACAAAAGATTCGGAGATTTTCACCACATGAGCCAGACCGAGGGGGGCTTCCTGCTCAATGTAGGTCATGCGCAACCCCAACCGGTCACCGTCACCAAACGCCTCCTCAATCTCCCTGTCCCCCCGGTTAACCACCACTCCCACCTCCGTGATCCCCGCATCCCCCACATACTCCAGAGCATACTGCAGCATCGGTTTGTTGGCTATTGGTATCAAATGCTTGTTCTTGGTATGGGTGATGGGTCTCAGTCTCGTTCCATGTCCCCCTGCTGTCACCAGTGCCTTCACGATGTCTCCTCTCCCGGCCGACTGAGCGCCTGCTTGCTCAAAACATCGGCCTTCCTGTTGTCCCCCCTGGGCAGATGGCGTATCTCCCATGACTCAAACCGGTCCAGAAGGTTCATTGATTTAAAGTAAAGCTTTATGAGCCTCTTACTTTTTATCTTGTATTCAAGGGATAACTGTTTGACAAGAAGTTCACTGTCGCTGTAGATGGTCAGGGGTCCTGTCCCTACCTGCGTCGCCTGCTCCAGGCCCGTGATGAGGGCCCGGTATTCGGCTTCATTATTTGTAGCCTGGCCGATATTCCGGGAAAAGGTGAGCAGTTCTTTTCTCCCTTTCCCTCCTTTCGTTGTCCCGTAGAGAACGCCCCCGATTCCTGCCGTTCGTGACCGGGGATCGGAGGCACCATCCACATAGAGGATAAGTCCGTGGGTCCCCTCCCGTTTCCCGGTCATCTTGGCGTAGAGGGCTTCCCATTCAGCCGCGGACGTATCCGGAAACATTTTCACCAGCCTGCTCACAGACTCCGGAGAAAACAGGTCATCGAGGAGTTTTCTTTCCCTTGCGGTGAATGCCGTCACGATTTTGACTCCGAGATGGCTGAGCAAACGTAGTCCGCCACTTCCCGGGTGCCCATGCTTCCTCCTAGATCCCGGGTGACCCACCCGCTCTTCAACGCCTTTTTCAGTGCCCGGCCAATATCGCGGGATATCCGCTTCTTGCCCAGGAATTCCATGAGATCCTGAACGGAGAGCATGGCGGCCATGGGGTTGGCATAATCCTTGCCCGCATATTTGGAAGAGGCGGAGTGAAGGGGCCGGAACAGTCCCACCTGGCCCGGATGGAGATTGGAGGACGCCACAAGTCCCGGACCCCCCTGGAGAGCCGTTCCGAGGCTGGAAAGAATGGACCCGAGCAGATGATTGGTCACGATCACGTCCAACGTCTCCGGGGCTGTCATCAACTGCTGAATGGCGGCGTCCAGGCCCATGCGGGACCCGGCCATATCGGGATAGTCCTCCTGTACCTCCTGAAAGGTTCTGATCCACAGGTCCCGGCCGTACGGATAGGCCCTCGACCTATGAACCAGGGTAACTTTGGACCGGCGGTTCCCCATGGCGTAATCAAAGGCAAACCGTATCACCTGCTCGACCCGTTTCCGGGTCTCTATCTGCTCCTCGACGACAATTTCGCCGGTAGTCCCTTTTTCGATAACGGTTCCGGCGCCGGCATGGACGCCCCCCCTCGATTCCCAGATGAGAGCCAGATCAACGGCTTTGGCGTTCTTGTTGGCCAGGGGAAAAAGGTCATCGGACAGGACCCGGATTCTCCTGAGTCCAGCGTATAGATCGAGGTGCCTTATGAGACCGGAAATGATCACCTTCACGTGGCGGTCATCATGAATCCTGGGGTCTCCCAGGGGTCCCATGAGAATCCCTTTGTATCCCCCCTTCAATTCATCGATGATTCCTTCGGGAAGGGCCAGACCCGTCTCTAAGGTGTAGTCCGCCCCCAGATCAAACGTGGCAGATTCCAGATCGAGATGGTACGTTTCCCTGAGGGTCTCAAGGAGTTTGGAGGCCTCGGCCATCACTTCCGGGCCCACGCCGTCGCCCGGGATCATGGCTATCTTCGTCATGGGTCCTATCGCCGGGGATAACCGTAAGGGGAATAGTAGGGCTCAAGAAGTTCGTATTCGCCGAATCCGTTGTAGTCGACGAAAACAAACGAACGGTTGATGACATAGTAGTGCCACGTCTGGTAGGACCTCCCGTCCCGGGCAAACAGATTCATCTCAACGTCGTCGGGGGGACCGAAAAGGATAAAGATCATCCCCATGTCCGTCCTCCACCCTTCCTGAAAGGCACCGAACTTCTCGTTGGCGTATTCCACCCTCCGGTAGTACTCATCCATGAGTTCGTTGGCAGGGGTGTTCGGGGTGGGGTCCCGTTCCTTCCAGAATTCCTTGAACAGTTCCTCCTGCTTGGCTCCCTTGGCCCGCCGGATCCTGCTCGACTCGTCCGGTGTGGCGATGTAGCGAATTTGCTGAATGGCTTTTTCGATGTCCCCCACATGGGTGGTCAGTCCCCCCCATCGAACATCGATGACGAGTTCACCCTTTGAACGGGCTTCACCCACCGCCGCTTCCAGAATGATCTTGAACCTGTTCTCCCGGATGTTTCCCAGCTGGTACGGAACCACTCTGGCCGAAATCTCCCCCTGGGAGCGGCTGGTATCGGTCTGTTCCATCAGGACTTCATCCTTGATCGAAACGACCCGGGTCGTCAGCGTGTACGTCCGGGAGGGTGACCGGAGCTCGAAGAGAATATGGAACACCGACTGTCCGTCGCTGATCTCCGGGGGAATCCGGGGAACTCCATAGGGAAAGGCATCGGACACGTCCCGGGGATCCACGAGAAGAAGATCGCTGAGAACCGTTTCGTCGCCGAATCGCGAAAGATCGACCACAAAAGTCTGTTTGCCGGACTTGTGTGTGTCCATATCCTTCAGTTCGAAAACACACCGGTAGGTCTCGGGCTCAAGAATAAAGGAAGCCTTTTCCAGTTCGAAAAAGTCGGATGAAATGGTCTCCTTATACCTTTCTGTCTCCACTTTCCGGGTCCAGATTTTTCCGTCCACCTGGGTCCCTTCCATACTTTGAACACTGACGGAAAGTTCGTACTGCGCCTGGAACCGGGCTCCCTCCTTCACAAACTGAATAGCGTCGTAGGGCACCTTCACAATGGCATCGAGGCGAACGGAGTCTGCAGACGAGGTGGGATAGGCGGGTGTCACCGCCCGGAAATAGGGAAAGCCCAGCGACTTGTCTCTCTCCTGGTCGGCCACGAGAAGAGCCGGAAGGAGAAGGACAACAAAAAAGGCGGGATGAATCCGGTTCACTTCAGGTACTTTCTCCACTTGAACCTCACCAGACCCTCAGGGGTTCCAAACCAGGCCACGTCGTTCCGGACAATGACGGATCTGACCACATTGGACGGTAGACCGTCCCGCACGGTGAAATGCCTGGTGTACCCGTTGGAAAGATTCACGGCCAAAACCCCGTTTGTGGTGCCCACCCAGATGAGGTCGTCATTCTGATCCGGACCTTCAGACAGCTCCAGAAACAGAATCTCAAGTCCCACCAGCTGCGACTGGGCGGTGAGTCTCGTCCATTCCTGGGTGGTTCTGTTGAAAGCCAGCAGACCCAGTTCATCCCCAAAATAAACCATACTGTCAGAAGAAACAATAGCGGCAATGGTTGACAGCAAAGGCTGCCACGCCGGTTTCTGGTCCTCCTCCCCCTGGGGACTGTCGTCCCCATAACTCCCGTAGCTCCGGATCTCCTGCGTCCCGGCGTTCCAGCGCCAGATGCCCAGATCTGTGGAAATCCAAAGAGAGCTTCCGTCCCAGTGGAGAGCCCGTACCGGGAGGTTTTGGAAGGATCTGGAAAGGTTCCAGTCGGCCCTTTCCTTGGAGACGGGGGAAATCCGGGAAAGACCCTGCGGGCTTCCCGCATAGACATAATTTCCGTCAAAGGCTATGGAAGTCACCCGGCTGTCTTTAAGGCCGCGCCCTTCCGGCAGCAGGAACCAGGAGTCGTCCTCCGGATCGTAGATCTCGATTCCTCCCGGTGTTCCAAGCCACCATTCGTCTCCCACCTGGGTACCGCAGTATATCTGATCCTCACCTGACTGGATTTCGTATCCCGACCGGAACCAGTCCCAGTAAAGGCGGTCGACGTCAAACAGGGTGATTCCCGTCGGTTCCGTCGCCCGGGCGATGCCCCCGATCCACATCCCCCGGTCCGTCTCTATCAGGACCTCAGAATCTGTCTGAGCCGGACCGGTGATTAGAGGGACCAACTGACGCATCTGACCGTCTCCGAAGAAGACGGGACCCGCCCAGGTGCCCACCCACAGATCTCCAAACCGGTCCTCATAAACCGTCGACACGTATACCTCTTCCATATGGGGACCCCTCAAAAGGTCCACTTCATTGATCCAACCGGCCGTTGCGACGAAATCGTTCAGGATTTGAAGTTCCTTCCAGTAACCCACCGAGGGGGCGCTCCCCCAGGTGATCTTCTCCTCGGACAGGGTCGCATACGGGGTGATAACAAATCCCGAAAGGTGGTCCAGTTTCATGATCTGGCCCGTGGTCATACACCACAGATGATCCTGTGTGGAACCGATCCGTATGATTCTTTCACCCGGCCTGAGCCCCAGCGTTTCCCTGCTGACCGATGTCCACCGGCGTCCTCCATCGGGAGAATAATTGAGGTCCGACGGCGTTGCCGCCCATAGCAGCTGGGTGTGAAAGTCGTAGTAAACGGCCCGTACGTCGTCATGACTGAGACCCTGGGACCGGGTGATGGGGTGATCCCAGTACTTTCCGAAGATATGGTATCTCTGAATCCCTCCGTTGGTAGCCAGGTATATGTACTCCCTCCCCTCGGTGATGGAAGAGACAAACTGGCTGTTCCTGTACGTGACCCAGTCCCACGGGTCGTATTGCACCGCTTTCTGGGCCGGAACCTGGGATACACCCAGAACCAGCAGGAGAATCGGCCCCGCCCGTCCCGGTAGCGGGAAACGGGGACTTTCAGGAGTTGTGGTCGGTGATGATTTCGTGAAGACTTTCCCGTGTGATGGGCACGACCCCCACTTCTTCGCAGACCCTCCCCGCCGCATAGTTGGCGACGGTGGCCGCCTCCCGGGGAGAAGCACCCGAAATGTGAGCCAGGCAGAAACTGGCGATGACCGTATCCCCCGCACCGGAGACATCGTGGATGCTCCTGGCCCGGGTGGGAATACGGTGATGCCCCGAACCGTCAAACAGGGACATCCCCTTTTCCCCACGCGTAATAAGCAGCATATCACAGTCGAGCTTTTTCCGGAGGACTGGACCC
>JBHIEY010000087.1:0-7432 GCA_046861835.1 Fidelibacterota bacterium
TGCTGGCCAACGTCATCCGGCTCCGGGACTTTGAGGCTCTCGACCTTATCTCTCAAACGGCAGAAAAGTTGAGTTCCGGCGAAATGCTTCAGATCGAGAAGAGCTTCCGGAAAACCATGACCGAGGACGTGTACTACCGAATGATCAGGGACAAGACGGCATCCCTGATTTCCACCTCCTGCGAACTGGGAGTGATGACGACCTCGAAGAATGAATCCCATAAAGTGGCCCTCGGATCGTATGGAGAAAACCTCGGAATGGCATTTCAAATCAAAGACATACTGGGTTCGCAGCATTCGACAGGAAAGGATACGCAATCCGACGTGGCAAAAAACATGATCACCCTTCCTATCATCCACACACTGTCGCTGCCGTTAAGTCCCGTGGAAAGAAAACAGATTGAGCAGGCCCTCTCCAACGGTGCCAACCGCAAAGAGATGAAAAGGCTGAAGGAAATCGTGGAGGAGCGTGGCGGTTTTGAGTATGCAAAACATAAGATCAACGAATACTCCGATCGGGCCATTGAGAGACTGTCTCTGTTTCCCGATAGTCCCTATAAGCGGTCATTGATCGACCTGGCCGTTTACAATGCGCAACGAACCTACTAGATTCCTTCCATCCACCGATCCACTGAGACCCCCTTTCGGCCCGTAATCGGTCCACCCGGGAGGTCCTTTCTGAGGTCCAGGCCGTGGTAACATGGGACAGAATTCTGGTGATCCGTTTCAGTTCCATCGGAGATATTATTCTGACGACCCCTGTCCTCGAAAACCTCGGGAGAATTCATCCTGACAGCGATATTCACTACCTGACTCTGGAGGGTTTCTCGGGCATTCTGGAGGGGAATCCCCACGTTTCCCGTATCATCCGGCTCGACAAAGGGGCGGATGTGGCCAGGCTACGCCACCTTTCCCGCCGCCTGCGGGAGACCGGATATACCGTCTTTATCGATTGCCACAATTCTCTTCGGTCCCGAATTCTGCGTCGTTTCCTCAAAGGCCAGACGTGGTTCATCTACCGCAAGCCGAGACTGGACCGGTTCCTGCTGTTCAACCTGCATCTGAACCGTTTTCCCGATGACTTCGACATCCCATCGGAGTACATCAGGCTCCTCGATCCCGGAGAGGGGAAGATGCCCGAGGCAAGGCCAAAGGTTTACATCAGCGACGCCGAAAAACGTCGGTGCCAGCGGAGGCTGGAAGAGCTGGGCGTTGGTGATCCATTCATCGCCTTGATTCCCGGAGCGTCATGGGAGACGAAAGTGTGGACGACGCCGGGGTATGTGGAAACGGCCAATGCCTTGATTGGTGAAGAAGGGATCTCTGTGGTGGTCCTGGGGGGCGGAAAAGACGCTGTTTGTGATGAGATTTCCCGGGCGGTACCCGCAGCGGTGAACCTCAAAGGAAAGACGAGCCTGCGCGAATCCCTGGCCGTTCTTTCCTGCGCCAGGGCAGCCGTCGGGGGCGACACGGGGTTCACTCACGGGGCCGAAGCCGTTGGAACCCCGGTGGTTATGCTCGTGGGTCCCACCGGGCCGGAAACCGGAGCCCGGGTGCGCCACCCCCGCTCTGAGACCATATCCAGCCGGCCCTGGTGCCAGCCGTGTTCGAAAGACGGAAGCCGGCCGTGCTACAGGGAAGAACGGGTCTGTATGGGTGACATCCATCCGGACGAGGTTCTCTCCTCACTGAAACGGGTTATGGCCCGGGCGTGAGATGAAATTCTTCTGGCAGGCTCTGTACAACCTGGTGCTTCTTCCCCTTCTTTATCTGGGAAGTCTGGCCTACTCCCTCTTCAACAGGAAAGTTCGTCAGGGGCTGAAGGGGAGACGCCGGTCCATTTCTGTCCTCAAGGAATTTTTTCGCCGGAAGGATCCGGAGCGTCTGGTTTACTGGTTTCACGCCGCCTCCCACGGAGAATATGAGCAGGTGAGGCCGGTGCTGGCCGGTCTTAAGGAGGTGGAACCGGAAGCCATTGCCGTGGTCAGTTTCTTTTCGCCCTCGGGATATGAGCATGCCCGGGATCCGAACATCGACTGTAAGATCTATCTGCCCACCGATTTCTACTGGAACTGCTGGCGCTCCCTGAAGGTGGTTCGACCCCATAAGCTTATCTTTGCAGAATACGACCTCTGGCCCAATTTCGTCTGGTGTGCCAGACGGCTGGGGATCAAGACCACCCTTTTTTCCGCCAGGATTCACAAGGGGAGTTCCAAGGTCTGGCCCATCTTGAAAAGTCTTTACAGACAGGTGTACAGGCATCTTGACTCCCTGTATACCGTTTCGGAAAAGGACTATATTGCCGTCCGTAAGCTTCTGGGCAGGGGGAACAGAAGTCTGGTGAGGGTTCTGGGCAATCCCCGCTATGACCGGGTTCAGGAACTGGCAAAGAAATCGCTGGCCGGACAGAACGCTTCCGTGTTCGAGAGGGAAAAACGGCTCATCGCCGGCAGCGTCTGGCCTCAGGACGAAGAGGTGATTCTTCCCTCCATCCTTGATCTGATGTCGGAAATGGATGAACTGTACCTCACCTGGGTTCCCCATGAACCGACATCGAAGTTTCTCTCCCAGACCCTGAAATCGTTCGAATCTACGGGGATGCCTGTCAAGCTCTTCTCCCAGTGTACCGACGGCGACTTCCGGACCCACAGGGCCATCATTGTCGATCAGGTGGGTGTGCTTGCCGAATTGTACTGGGACGGACAGATTGCCTATGTGGGCGGCGGTTTCTCTTCGGGAATTCACAATGTCATGGAACCGGCTATCGCCCGACTTCCCATCCTTTTTGGCCCCCGGTTCCATAATTCCGGGGCCGCGGAAGAACTCATCAAACTCGGTGGAGGATTCTGTGTCACATCTCACCAGCAGTTCCGGTCAACAGTGGAAAAACTTCTCAAGGACCGCGAATTCTACCTGAAATCGAGCATGGCGGCGACGGAGGTGATTCACCGGAATATCGGCTCGGCCGTCCGGGTGGTGAGAGGCATTCTGCGTGACTGATTTCTCTTTCCGGATCCGGTTTCCCCACGCCGGAGACTCCCCCGGGCCCATCGTCTTCAAACCGGGCGTACACGTCATCTACGGCGAAAGCGGTGTGGGCAAGTCGGAATTGTGCCGTCGGCTGGTTTCATTCCGGTCCTCTCCGTCCCCGACCCGCTTCATGGTCGGGAATGTGACCCCTGTCGACCGGCCGATGATGGTCCTGCAGGATCCCGACGACCAGATTGTGGCCCCCACCGTCTACCGGGAGCTGGCCTTCAACCTGGAGAATCTGGGATGGAATCCGTCACGAATTGAGCAGAGGATGGAGGAAATAATCAATCTCGTAGGGGTTACCCGGAACTTGAACCGGCACCCTTCGTCCCTTTCCGGTGGGGAACGGCAGATACTGAACCTGGCGACGGCTCTGTCCGTCTGGCCCGATCTCCTGGTGATTGATGATGGACTGGCCTTCCTCAGCGAATCCAACAAGAAAAGAGTGACCGGGATTCTCGAAAGCTATTGTGATGAAATGGGTGCCGTTATCGTCTGGGCGACGTCGGAACTTCCCGATCTCCGCTATGGCATCGATGGATGGGAGCTCAGGGCAGACTCGCTGGTCCGGCGCCCCTTCTCCGGGTCGCCGGCATCGGTGAACGGGTCCGTACCCCCCGGGAAGGCCCATTTGAAGATCAACGGGTTGACGTTCCGGTATGAAGGGACGGACCGTTATCTGTTCAGAAACCAGAATGTGACGGTAGGACCGTTTCGGTCCCTTGCCGTTCTGGGCGATAACGGTAGCGGAAAGACAACGCTGGGCCGCCTTCTTTCGGGCATTGTTCACCCCGGTGAAGGCCGGATTCGTCTGGAGCTGGACGGACAGGAGGGGGCGAAGCTGGGGCTGCTTCCCCAGTTTCCCGAGCGCCTTTTCGGTGGCAGAACTGTCATGGAACTGCTGGCCGAACTTAAGGAACACGGGCTTTTCCCGGGAGGGGCCACGACCATCTTTCAACGGTCTCTCCGCGAATTTGGCATCTCTGAAGCCGAGACTGAACGGAGAACCATCCATTCTCTCAGTGTCTCCGATATCCGCGTGGCGATTACCTTCATGATTTGCCTGGCAACGTACGATGTCGTTGTTCTCGATGAACCGCTGTTCGGTCTGGGGATCGCTCAACGGTCAAGGATGCTGGAGTATCTCCGGCGATTCCTGTCGCAGAAACATCTGATTCTCATTACTCATTCGCCATCCGTCGCCCGGGAGGTGTGCGACACGGCCATCACTATCACCGATGGAGACATAGAGGAAATTTCTTTGCCAAAACGAACGGATTCCTGAAGCGATGCCCTCTACCGGGTTCTCGAAACTCTTCGACGCCCTCATCCGGACTCGAAGATCCCTGTCGGAAAAGATGAGAATTCTCACTTCCACAACTCTCACCAGGGAGAGTGTCGAGGAGCTGGAGGCCTTGCTTCTGGGCTCAGACGTGGGAGTACCTGCGACAGAGAGAATCATCCGCTGGCTGCAGACCCGTTCAAAAGGAGCCGTATCGTCGCAGGCTCTCAGAGACTATTTGACGACGCTGCTGACCCCCGAAAACGGGGAAAGCCGGAAGGAAGAGAGAGCGGAACGGACACTCATACTGGTGGTAGGGGTCAACGGTACGGGGAAAACGACAACCGCAGCGAAGCTCGCTTTCACCCTGAAAAAACGGGGCCATACCGTTCTCCTTATAGGGGCGGATACTTACCGGGCCGCCGGCGTGGCGCAGCTAAAAGGGTGGGCCACCATGACCGGGGTCAAGTTGGTGTGCAACGAATCGTCCCGGGACCCGTCCGCTGTCCTTTTCGACGGACTCCGGGCGGCCCAGGCTGGAAAGTTCGACACGGCTATTGCGGATACGGCCGGCCGGCTGCACACATCACGAAATCTGATGAACGAGGTGGAAAAGATGCACCGGGTGGCGACGGAAAGATTTCCTGAGTTCGCTGTCTTAACCTATCTCACCATAGATGCCAATCTGGGACAGAACTCGCTGGTTCAAGCCCAGGAATTTCAGCGCATACTCCCTCTCGACGGCATCGTCCTGACCAAGATGGATGGAACCGCCAAAGGGGGAATCATCTTTTCCATTGTTGAAGAGCTGGGGGTACCGGTGAAATACCTGGGTGTGGGGGAGACGGTGGAGGATCTGGTGGAATTCGATCCGGAGGCCTACGTTTCCTCCCTTCTGGGAACCGCCTGAGAACCCCCTATCCTACTCCCATACCAGCACCATTTCCAGATCCATGACGTTGGTACCCGTGGGGCCGGTGATGAGAAGGTCTCCCAGTTTTCGAAAAAAGGAATAGGTATCGTTCCGCTTTAGAAAGTCGTCAGGATCCATTCCCGCTGTCCGGGCTCTGGCAAGGGTGGTCTCATCGACGAAGGCGCCGGCGGCATCGGTGGGCCCGTCCGTCCCGTCCGTGCCGGCGGAGAGAAACGTAAATTTCCCCCCGAGCCGGCTGGCCACCCGCAGGGCCAGTTCTGTGTTTCGTCCTCCCTTACCTTTTCCCGTAACGGTCACCGTGGGTTCCCCGCCCCGTATCACGATGAACGGTTTGGGGAGGGAGGATGCCGTTTCCCTCTTCACGCGGTGAAACAGGGCGGCAACGTCCTCTACATTTCCCGTCACAAAACCGTTATCGGGGGCAACCCGGTAACCCAACTCATTTGCCCGGCCCACTGCGCCCCGGACAGCGTCGGCATTCCTTGCAACAATGCGGTAGCGGGTGCGGGAAAAGAGGGGGTCACCGGGTTTGGGCGTTTCCGAGTTCTCACGGGAGAGATGTTCGAGTATGGAGGGTTGCAGTTGATTTTTCAGATTGTATTTATCAATGATGCGCCAGCAGTCTTCAAGGGTTGAGGGGTCCCCGACAGTGGGCCCCGATCCAATGGACTCCGGTGAGTCGCCGGGAACATCGGAGATGGCCAGGGTGATCCATCGGGCGTTTTGAGCCGCCAGGATGAGTCTCCCCCCTTTGATCCGCGAACAGTGCTTCCTCAGCACATTGATCTTGTGGATGTCGGCGCCACAGGCCAGGAGCTTGCCGGTAAGCGCTATCTTGTCGCTGAGGGGTATCCCTTCCACAGGAGCGGGAAGAAGAGCCGATGCCCCCCCCGACAGAAGAAAAAGGACGAGATCCCCCTCGCCAACCTTCCGAAGGAGATCCAGAAGTTCCCCCGCCGCCCTCTCCCCGCGGGCATCGGGAACGGGGTGCCCTGCTTCCCGGCACGTAACGCGATTAAGTTCTGTCGTGTGCCCGTCTTTGACCACAACCAGACCACCGGCGTAGCGGTCCTCCAGATGAGCTTCAAGGAACTGTTCGGCTCCTCTGGCCATGAATGCCGCCCCTTTACCCGCTCCTGCAATCCATATCCTTCCAATCCGGGAACGGGGAATACGTACTTCACCGATGACCAGATCGTCACGTTCAATGGTAAGTTCGCGGGTTACACACCTGGAGGCGTCAACAGCCTTCAGGGCCGCCTGAAAAATCTCTTCCAGATGGGACCTGTCCCGTGGACGGGCAGGCGACATCCAACGCAATCTCTTATTGACCACAGAGGTCACAGATCGAACCAGGGGTCAGGAGAGGGGTTATGATTCCGCCTGGCTGATTCTCTTTCGAGAGGCTTGCGTGTCGTAAACGGAAGGGTTGACCGTATTGGGGGCCCGCTCCCTGTTCAAGAGGGCCAGGGCATTGCGGGCGGCCATAAGGGCCATTTCCGTCCGTGTCGCCCGGCTTGCGCTGGCGATGTGAGGCACCAACACCACGTTGTCGAGCTCCGCCAGTCCCTCGGCCATTTCCGGCTCATGCTCGTACACATCCAGGGCGGCACCGGCGATTTCCCCGTTCTGAAGAGCCCACACCAGGGCCTTTTCATCCACCACGGGACCGCGGGAGGCGTTGATAAGGTAGGCGGTGGGTTTCATCCGTTTCAATTCATCCTTTCCGATCAAGTGGTGGGTTTCCTCGGTGAGAAGACAGTGAAGGGTGACGAAGTCGCTCTGACTGAGAAGGTCGTCAAGGTCCGCATACCGGACACCCTCCGTTTTCATGATCTGCTCCTTTGCCGGAGGGTCATAGGCAAGCACGTTCATATCGAATCCCAGAGACCTGCGGTGAACGGCCCGTCCAATGCGACCGTAGCCAACAATCCCGAGAGTCTTCACCTCCCCCTTCGGCCCGGGGCTGATGTCACTGCCCAGGAAAAGATTGGGTCCCCACAGCTTGTAGTTGCCTCTCACCATGTAATTGTGTGCCTGGGGTATTCTCCGGGCAACGGCCATCAGCAGGGCCCAGGAGAGGTCGGCCGTCGTATCCGTGAGCACCCCGGGGGTGTTGGTGACAGGAATTCCCAGGGCGGTGGCGGCGTCAACATCGATGTTGTTGAACCCCACGGCGTAATT
>JBHIEY010000088.1:0-7411 GCA_046861835.1 Fidelibacterota bacterium
GAAGGACGGAAAGAAAAGGGTCCCTGTGACAGACTGATGGGGGTGACGGTACCCCTTTATGAAAAAGATGTTTCGTACCTTTCTTCAAAAGAAAGGTACCCAAAGAACCCCGGCCCGGAGCCGATTTGGCCGGTTTTGAAACGGTGTCGTGGCTATCGCCGCGAAGAGGACAAGACGTTGAGCATTTCGTCATGCAGGAATCCGTTTGACGCGACGATTTCCCTGTCAAACAGGGTAAACGGGCTTCCATCAGTGAGGGACACCTGTCCCCCTGCTTCGGAAACAAGCAGGACGCCTGCCGCGGTATCCCAGGGATGGAGACCGAATTCCCAGAATCCGTCTAACCAACCCCGGGCCACATGGGCCAGATCGAGGGCGGCCGAACCGGCTCTGCGGACCCCCTGGGTCCGGTCGGTAAAGGCCTTAAACCTCTCGAAGTTCCGGGCCCAGATTTCATCATGGACATAGGGGAAGCCGGTGGCCAGGAGGGCGTGCTCCAGGTGTCGAGTTGAACTGACGAAAAGAGGCCGTTTCTTGCTGTCATCGGGCTCCTGGTCGACGGTCTCTGTTAAGAGAAACGCTCCCTTTCCCACCATCGCCCAGTAGAGGTCTCCTCTGGAGACGTCCACGATAACGCCCACTGCCGGATTGTTGTTGATATAGACGGCAACAGAAACGGCGAAGAAGGGATAGCCGTGAACGAAATTGGTGGTTCCGTCAAGGGGATCGACGATCCAGGTGTAGGGGGAATGCCCCGGTTTGCCCGTCGATTCTTCGGCCACGATGCCGTGGTCCGGAAAAAGGCGGCCGATGTGGCCCAGAATGATTCTTTCCGCGCCCCTGTCGGCCTGAGTGACCAAATCGGTGGCCCCTTTGAAGTCCACCTTTCTTCGCCTGGAGGACTCCCGGAAAATGAATCTTGCCGCCTCCCGGGCCGCCCGGGAGGCGACGGTGAGGAGATCCCGGGGATCGACGGTCACACAGACCTCGCTGCCATGTGTTCTCAGGACTGTCCGGAAGATCCCTGGGCCGTTGCCCCGGCAAGGGCCTTCTGCTCAAGGTATTCCCGGTAGGTGAGATGCCTCCGGGAAAAGTAGTCGTCGGTCATCGTCGTCAGGACCCGGGTGAGAAAGATCACCCCTATGAGGTTGGGAATGGTCATAAGGCTGAGGGCGATGTCACCGAAATTCCAGACAAACGCCAGAGGAAGAACGGCTCCCAGGAAGTTAAAGAAAACGTAAACCCACCGGTACGGCTTGACGGCCCGGGGACCCAGCAGGTATTCGATGGACCGGTCGCCGTAGTAGCTCCATGCCACCATAGTAGAGTAGGCAAACAGCAGGACCGATGCGTTGACAATGATGCTCCCCAGCCCCGGGGCGAAGGTGAGGCCCGTTCGAAACGCTTCCCGGGTGAGTTGCGCCCCCGTCAGGTCTGTGGTCTGGAGGACCCCGGTCGTCAGAATGGTCAGACCGGTCATGGAGCAGACGATAATGGTATCCACAAAGGGTCCCATGAGGGCCACCGCCCCTTCCCGGACCGACTCCTTTGTCTTGGCTGCGGCGTGGGCGATGGGCGCCGAACCCTGACCCGCTTCATTGGAATACAGTCCCCGACGAACTCCCCACATCATGACGGTGAGGAGACCTCCCCACCCTGCTTTCAGGGAGAAGGCTTCGGTGAAGACGGAGACGAAGGCGGGAATCACCCTCGGGTAATTCATGAGAAGGATCAGGAGGCTGCTGCCGACGTACAGGATGGCCATTCCGGGAACCAGGCGGCTCGCCACGGCGGCGATGCGACGAATCCCCCCGATGATTACCAGTCCCACCAGAAACGCAATGACGGCGCCGGAGAACCAGGTGGGGATATGATACGTCATGAACGTTTGGGCAATCGTGTTGGCCTGATTCATATTGCCGGTACAGAAAGAGCAGATAACGGCCAGGGTGGCGAAGAAGACGGCTAGAGGTTTCCATTTGGGACCCAGGCCACGTTCAATGTAGTACATGGGTCCCCCCGAGGCGGAACCGTCTTCATGAATGACCCGGAAATGGTGGCTCAGCGTGCATTCCGAATACTTAAGGGCCATGCCAAAAAGGGCCGTAATCCACATCCAGAACAGGGCGCCCGGTCCCCCCAGACGGACCGCCAGGGCCACCCCCGCGATGTTGCCGATTCCGATGGTGGCCGACAGGGCGGCGCTGAGGGCCTGGAAGTGGGTGACATCCCCTTCGTCTTCGGGATTGTCGTATTTGCCCCCTACGACATCAAAACTGTGACCCAACTTGCGGAGCTGGATCCATCGTAAGCGGATGGAAACGAAGACCCCGGAACCGAGAAGAATGATAATCAGCGGTATGGAAATCCAGCCGCTGAAGGTTTCCGTCCACCGGGTTAGAATCTGGGTCAGGTTGTTGATCATGGAATCGACAATCCCACCGCGCGGTTGGCGTGGAGTTTACAATCCGCCGGACAGATTGTCAAATTTAAAGCCGTCAGGCGTGAGGAAGGGGAGGGAATAAGGGATCTACGGTTTTCGGAGAGACTTCCGGTTGGGAATAAAACGGCTGGTTTCTCGGGAATACTGCCGGTAACCGGGGAATTCTTCCGAGAGGGCCGATTCTTCCGAGAGGGCCGAATGAAAATAGTAGATGGTGAGAAGGACGATGTTGAGAAGAATCCATAGGGAACCGCTGGCAATGAGGACGCCCAGAAGCAACAAAATGTTGGAACTGTAGATGGGGTGACGAATGTACCGGTAGAGCCCTTCCTGGACCACGTCCCGGGGGACGAAGCTGTCGAAACAGGGACTGTAGTGCTCCCCGAGAGTCAACTTGGCGGAAACGAACAGGGCCATGGCCACACTGGAGATGGAAATGCCGAGATACAGCAGGAAAACCTCGTCGTGCAATTCGAAAAGGAGGGGGTGATCGGTCAGGAACGACCCGATACTGGCCGCAATGGTCGTCACCTGGATAAACCGGTAGACAACCCGGAAACTGGCGGGAGACTTGATAGGACTCTTCTTGTTTCTGGCGTACCATCTCCCCTTGTGGTTATAGAAATGGGCGGAAACAAGGGCCATAACCACCACGAAAACGGTGGCGATGATGGCGTCAATTCCCACGTTGGAGATGAACGACTGCATGGGTCCAACCATAGGATACAGTGGGTTCCCCGGTTTCTGGAACTCCGCTTGACGTTTCGGATTAAGTTACAACAAACGGGAACATTTTTCCAACACGGGATTCCCGGGGCGATTTCAGGGGTGTCACGAGCCGTCCGGGCGATCCGTTCCCAGGGGGGAGGGGGAAGGATACAGAGGGGAACCGGCCTGTCCGGGGGTCAGTTCAGGGAGGATATCCTGAGGGAACTGAAATCGACGGATTGTCCGGGGACCGTGGGAACTTTTGTCCGGTTCTGCCACATGTAGAAGGTCTGGTTTCTGATGTTTTTTGTTTCCGCGACAATGCGGGTGAAGGGAGACCCCTGGAACAGACCCGTCTCCCAGGCGGTGCGGCACAGGGCATCATCCATGACGAGAATCGGGTAGGGATTGGTATTCTGGCCCTTGTTCCTGAGGGCCTTTCCCTCCGTTTCGAGCCGTTTGGCCGTTCCGGCCGATTTCCCCGTGAGGGTCGTCTTTTTCAGTTTGGTGGGTCCCTGAAGACCCACAAGGCCCACGCCGCTGGCGAGACCGATGTCGTAGGCCAGCTCCACCTCGAAAGCCTCCCGCACCCTCTCCGATATGGTGGTGGCCAGGGCGTGGGCGAACCTGAGGGCTTCCACCATGGTGGCCCTGTCGGATGACTTTTCACTGTAGAAGATGACAAACAATTCATCGGCTGTCCAGCTGGCATAATAGTTTCCCTCGGGAATCAGGGCGTCCAGTTCTTCGAAAACGATGTCATAGAACCCCTCAAATAACCGGCTGATGTAGTCAGGTTCATGGGTTTCTGCCAGTTTCTGATAGTCCCGCCAATCTGCACAGAGGCAAACGGTGAACCGTTTCCGGGCTTCCAGGACATCTTCCAGGGCAAGTTTTCCGTGGGAAATGACGATGTAGCGGGCCACTTTGCGGGGAACCAGGGTCGAGAGGTGGTTGAATCGTTCGTAAAGAGAGCCCACGAACTCTCTGCGAAACAGAAAAGCGGCGATAAGGGACGATATGTGAAAGATAACCAGAAGGAGGCAATCGGTGGTGATTTCCGGCCGGAACGCCGCCACCATCAAGATCGCGTAGATCCCGAGAAGGTTCACCGTATACTGTTCCCTCCAGAACCGGTGGAGGAAGAAGGTGCTCAGGAAAATGACCATGTAGTTTGCGATGACGACGATGGAATAGGGGCTGCCGCGGGTGACCAGGAGAAAGTAGCTGTAGAGGGTAACGAACAGGAGGGCGGGGAGAATGAGAATGGGATCGAACCTGTCCCGGTCCTCACTGTCGAGGGGCATGATCCGTCTCTCCAGCAGCAGGAGATTGACCAGGAAAAGGGAAATGAACACCACCCGGAAGCGGACAAACACCAGGGGATTCTGGAAAAGGAGGAAATCAAAGGGAATCAGAATGGCCATGAAGAGGATGGCCACGATATTGAAGTACTTGGAATACAGGGGCTTGTTCAGCACCAGCCAGTGGCGGTACAGGTCAATGACGTGGGAACGGGACCTGACCCGGATGAACAGGTCACCTTTTCGTCGACCGGACGCACTGGCGTTTTTCTTGTGTACGGTTTTCACGACAGGGATGGTCCCTTATGCCTTTCGGCGGACGAAGGCGTACATGGAGGCCACAAACTCTCGCCGGAAAAAGAAGGCGGCGATGAAGGAGCTGATGTGGCAAATGACCAGAAGGATTGCGTCCCCGGCCATGGCAGGCTTCAGGGTGGCCATGAGGATGAGAAAGGCGATGGAAGAGAGATTCAGAAGATACTGTTCCTTCCAGAACCGGTGGACGAAGAAGGTGGTGAAGAATACCACCATGAAATTGGCGATGAGGACAATCCTGTAAGGACTTCCGTCCACGGAAAAGAGGAAGTAGGTATAGAGGAAATTGAACAGAATCCCGGGAAGAAGAAGGACGGGATCGAGACGGGTTCCGTTGGGTCCCTTCCGGCGCTCGTGCTGTATCATGAGTAGAAGCAGGTTCAGGGTCAGAACAATGATGGAGACGGCCCGGAATCGGGTGAAATAGATGCCGTTTTCAAACAGGACGAAGTCAAACGGGATGAGAATGGCCATGAACAGCACGGCGAGAACCGAATAGTACTTGGCGTACAGGGGTTTGTTCAGAGCAAGCCAGTCGTGATAGAGGGCCAGAAGTTTCACCCGTTCGGACGCGTGAAGAAGGGATTCCTTTCTGGGGTGGGCGGTGAGGGTACCGGGACCCTGTGATTGAGCGGCACTCATGACACCCTCAGATGAGGTAGACCACCGCTTCTCCCTGAATCCTCACCGTGTTCTCTATGATGGAATCACCCGAAACGTAATAGCTTTTGGCGTTTCGCTGAAACACATCGGTGATCCTGAGGCGGTGAACAATGTCCGTACTTTCCGTTACGAGACGGGGCATATCGAGACTCAAGACCGTGGGCCAGATTTTTATTCGCTCCCGTTCCGTGGGCCTGTAAGGGATGTCAAACTCGTGGCACAGATAGACGTAGAGCATTTTCTGCAGGTGAACGAGGGCCGTGATGAACATGAAATGATCGGGACTTTTCGCCATGGCACTTGAGTATTTCCGGTCGAAGACGGCTTCAATGTAACGGTCCCAGATCCTGTATTCCTTGATGAAGAGGGTCTCCTCCACGGAGAGGTCGGGCATCACGTTGAAGCTCACCCGGTTGGTGAAATCTTCATGAATCACTTTGAGCGGCTTTCGCTGCCTGACCGGCTCCATTCGCAGATTCCTGCCCGTCTCATCGTCCGGGGGTTCAGAGGTGAATACCAGGGCGTTTTTCAGGTTGGTCACGGACATCTCTCCTTCCTATTCAAGGGCCCGGGGTGGACAGCAGGGGAGGATACCCATTCCGGGTGGGGGGAGGGGATCATTGTTCCAGTTTGCTCCGCTCCGAATCATCCATAATACCGTGTTCCACGAGCCAGTCCTCTATGATTCTGGCCACCTGACTGTTGAGTGTCCGGTAACTCCTGTCCGCTGCTTTCTGCAGCTTGTCCCACACCTTGCTGGAAAGCCGGATAGACCGAACTACCATATCAGGCGTCTTTTTGGGCTGCATTGGGTAATATAACCGTTTCTAACTTTATTTCGCAAATAAAATTTTAAAAAACCTTTTTTAACCAAACAATGATCCCCGTCACGTCTTCCGGGGAGCCCCGTCGAGACAGGACGGTTTTTCCCTTGCCGTCGCCGCACTCCCGGCATGGACCGGGCGAAACCGTTCGTTGTTTCCTGACAGGACGGCGGCTAAATTCGCACATATGGACACGACATTTGTCCGCAATTTTTCCATTATCGCCCACATTGATCACGGGAAGTCCACCCTGGCTGACCGGTTCCTGGAGATAACCGAGACGGTGCCACCGCGGGAAATGAAGGACCAGATACTGGACAATATGGACCTGGAAAGGGAACGGGGAATCACCATCAAGAGCCATCCCATCCAGATGGTCTACCGCCATGCGGACGGTCATCGGTACACCATGAATCTTCTCGACACGCCCGGGCACGTCGATTTCACCTACGAGGTCTCCCGGTCTCTGGCCGCCTGCGAAGGGGCGGTCCTCCTGGTGGATGCGGCCCAGGGGGTGGAGGCCCAGACCGTCAGTCACGCCCTTCTCGCTCTGGAACACAACCTTACCGTGATTCCCGTACTTAACAAGATCGATCTTCCCACCGCCCAGGTGGAGGAGGTCTCCAGGCAGGTCATGGAACTCACAGGATGCACGAAAGAGGAGATTCTGCAGGTGAGCGCAAAGATCGGGACGGGTGTGAACCGGCTCATGGGGGCTATCGTGGAGCGGATTCCCCCTCCTCCGGACAACGCCCGAAGGCCGCTGAGAGCCCTTATCTTCGATTCCACTTTCGATGCCTACCGCGGGGCCATTCCGTATGTGAGGGTTTTCGACGGGGCTGTCGAACCGGGAGAGGACGTCCAGTTCATGTCCCACGGAGGGATCCACGAGGTGGCGGAAGTGGGCCATTTCGGTCTCGGTCGAGTCCCTGTCCGCCGGCTGGTCTCGGGGGACGTGGGATACCTGGTGGCGGGAGTCAAGGATCTTGGGGAACTCAAGGTGGGGGACACCGTAACCTCGTCAGGCCGCCCCGCTTCCGTTCCTCTCCCCGGTTACCGGGAAATCAAGCCAATGATTTTTTCGGGCCTCTATCCGGCCGACAGCGGCGACTATTCGAGGCTCCGGGATTCCATCGAGCGGTTGAGGCTCAACG
>JBHIEY010000257.1:0-2017 GCA_046861835.1 Fidelibacterota bacterium
AAGGTGGGCTACTACGATCAGGACGGAAACTACGCCGGCGCCGGAGCGGAATATAACCGGAAGGGACAGCGGGAAGTGGCCCATACCGATCCCATATATCTTGCCATTTTCACCTCCTGGTTGGATGACTGGCTTCTGGGGGGAGATATCGATATGCCGGGCAAGGACGGCATCCCCGACGGACGCATCGGCGGGTACGATATGGTGAATGGCGAGGCCGTTCCCACGGGCGCAGAGTGGGGCCAGCCGGGCTACGGCAAGTACAACGACGCGGGACGGATGGAAGTGGGCTCGGGTGACAGACGATCATTCACCCGGGAACTGGATGAAATGGTCTTAAATATCGGGCTCGAATACTGGTATTCAAAGTACTTTGCCCTCCGGGGGGGGTATTACTATGACAAGGTGGGAAAAATCAACAACCCCACTTTCGGCATCGGACTTCGCTTCGCGGGATATGGTTTCGATGCGGGATTTACCCTGGGCGAACCGGGCCACCCCCTGACCAATACCATGCGATTCTCCCTGAACATGGAGTTCTGAAACACGACCTCCGCCCCAAACTCCGGTCCTGTGATCATCGGTTGCAGGACTTTTTTCTAGAAGGAATATGACCCCAATGGCCCCGCCCGAAGGGAAGCCAAAGGATGGCCGCCTGGCTTCCGAGTTCGGTTTTGCTCGAATCTTACACTCCTAGAACGTGCGACAGGCCGCACTTCTGATCCTGGCATTCTCCGGGCTTGCCGGACAGTTTGCACCCACCACGGGGGAAATAACGGTTCTGGGGATCCGGGTTTCCTTTTCCGAGGACACCCAGGAATCGACCACGGGCGATGGACGGTTCCTCCAGGCAATCACCGGCGAACGGTGCGGGGAATACCTGCTCGATCCTCCCCCCCATAACCGGACCTATTTCCAGGCCCAGCTGAAGGCCGTAGACAGCTATCTCGGCTCCGTCTCCCGGGGCCGGCTGGGCATAGATCTCGACAGTTCACGCATCTATCCGAAAGAGGAGAACCGGGACTATTCGCTCGGTTCCCCCATGAGTTACTTCCATCCCTATGGGGATGAAGAGCTCCAGGACCGTCACCTGGCGGAACTTTACCACACCGCTCTGGAAATTGCCTACGAGACCGACAGTCTGGAGTTTGAGCTGTTCGACGTTATTGCCGTATTTCACGCGGGAATCGGACAGGACTTTTCCCTGCCGTTTCTCGATCCCACCCCGGAAGATATCCCCTCGGCCTACGTCGATGTGGCATTCCTTCAGGAACAGCTTGACGATGTCCGGTTTCCCTTTCCTGGAATGGTTCTGCCGGAAACGCAGAACCATCTGCTGTATGATGTGGCCGACGACATTTTCGCCGGTGTGGAGGAACCGTGCGACTACCAGTTTGGACTGACGGGAACCTTCGCCCTGATGATGGGATTTGCCATCGGTCTTCCTCCCCTCTGGGAAACGGAATCCGGTGAACCGGGTGTGGGGGTATTTGCCCTCATGGACCAGGGGTCCAACAACGGCAGGGGCATCATCCCCGCACCTCCCGATCCGTGGACCCGTATGTATGCCGGGTGGGAATCGGCCATCCCGCTGTCTCCCCCGGTCCGCGCCGTCATCTCCGCCCGGGATTCCGTTCCCGATGCGATAGTCAAAATCCCCATCAACCCGACAGAATATTTCCTTATCGAAAACCGGAACAACTGGATCGCCCCGGGCGTAGATATCGACTCCCTCCGGTGGCAAAACCGCGACGAGTCTGGACTGGCGGGCTACATCGAAACCATGCTCGACGCGGTGGATCTGGTGCGGGATCCGGAAACAGGGGTGATTACCTCGGTCCCGAACTACGATATAGGGCTTCCGGGCTCGGGTCTCCTCTTCTGGCACATTGATGAAACGGCGATACGGGAGGGACTTCACACCTATTCCGTGAACGGCGACAGGGAACGGCGGGGAATCGATCTGGAAGAGGCCGACGGCGCCCAGGATATCGGATATCCTGCCCCGTTCCTCTTT
>JBHIEY010000089.1:0-7389 GCA_046861835.1 Fidelibacterota bacterium
GCCATCAACTACGATATTGGCGCCACCATTCAGAATTCTGCCCATCTGGGGATAGAAACGGGTGTCATTCCCCGATCCGTGGTGGGGGTAGAGTTATCCAGGAGTGACTCAAAGTACCTTGAATGGTCCACGATTGCCCAGGCCGTGACCTCTGTCGGTGGCAAAGTCGGCACCAGGCTGACTCCCACCATAATGGCAGAAACCCGTCATGACGTAAGCTGGAAGGATTCCCCCATCTACAGCGCCCGGACATTGCGCACCAGGGTCACCGTTTCCGAGTCGGGGCTGTTTCGGAATCTGTCATTTCAGATCCGCGGGGAGCGGTTATTCAATACGTATACCGGAGTGGAATATGTCGCCGTTGACGGATTCGCCACCTTCCGTTTCTTTGCGTACGCCTTTCGCCTCCGAGGATCGTGGCGTTCCGTCGCGGGCCAAGTCACAAACGATATCATACTGGAAGTCCACCGTCTGGTGGTACTGAATCTGTAATGATGACTCCGGCAAGACGATGACATAAGCGAGGGAGAACAACTGATTTCTTCTTCCACAAGGATGAGGCAAAGCATGGTCATGAGAAATCCCTTCCGGCCTGGGGCCACCCTCATTGCCCTGTTGATGCTCCTTTCCCAGATATCCTATCCCCAGAAACGACAACCATTGGTTTGGCCTCCGCCGCCTGAGAGGCCCCGTGTGGAGTTTCTATACTCCGTCTCGGGCGTGGCAGATGTCGGGATCAAGAAATCGTTCCTCCGAAAACTCTGGGACGGCATTATTGGTGTGGACACCAAGGAAGGTTTTCTCGTCAAGCCTCTGGGCGTTGCCGTGGATCTCAGAGGGCGTCTTTATGTCACCGATACGGGGGCCCGCTGCGTTCATGTGTTTGACAGGGAAAAAAAGAAGTACCGGAGAATCACCAGGACCAGGGGGGGATGGCTGCGATCACCCATTGCTGTAGCCATCGGTGGTGACGGAAAGGTGTATGTCACCGACTCGGTGTTGAAGGAGGTGGTTGTCTACGGCCCACGGGGGGATGTGAAGTTCTCCATCAAGGGGTACTTCCAGAGACCGACCGGAATTGTCATTCTCGACGACAGACTGTATGTGGTGGACACCGTTGGAAACAAGATACGTGTCTTTGACCTGGACGGAACGTTTCTCTTTGCATTTGGACGGCGGGGAACCCAGAGCGGTGAGTTCAATTTTCCCGTGTTTGCTGCCGCGTCGCAATACCTGTATGTCACAGATGCCATGAACTTCCGCGTCCAGGTGCTGGACGACTCTGGCAGGGTCGTGTACGTCTTTGGAGAAGCGGGAGATGTTCAGGGAACTTTTGCCAGCCCAAAGGGTGTTGCCGTGGATAGTGAGGGACATATCTACGTTGCCGATGCCCTCTTCGATTCATTTCAGATATTCGACGGTACTGGAATGCTACTGCTGGTTGTGGGGGGATTCGGTCACCGGGACGGTGAATTCTGGATGCCGTCGGGAATCTATATCGACAAGGAAGACAGAATCTATGTTGTGGATGCTCTGAACCGGCGCGTCCAGGTTTTCCAGTACCTTGGGAACGGCGAATGAGGAAATCTTCTGTTGTCTTCTGGGGGTGGCTCTTGTGGCACGGTGTGGGCGTGCCTCAGACCTCCATCGTGAATTCCAGACATAATCTTTCCGTGACAGGGCCTGGCGGCGTGAAGGCTGAAGCGGAGCAGGAGATTTGCGTTTTCTGCCACACTCCCCATCAGGCTTCACCGGCAGCACAACTGTGGAACCGTGAACAGACGACTCAGAGTTATACGCTGTATTCCAGCGACTTCCTCACATCGAAATCGTATCCCGCTCCGGGACAACCCAACGCAAGATCGAAACTGTGCATGAGCTGTCACGACGGTACCATCGCCCTTGGCGCCGTTTACAACCTCCCGGGCAGTGGTGGTGCAGGGTCAATCACCATGGCTGGCGGCATCACGACGATGCCCCCGGATTCGATAGGGTACCTCGGGACTGTGTTGACGGATGACCACCCCGTTGGCTACATCTACGACAATTCAAGTGATCCGGAGCTCGTGGTGCGCACGTGGCCATGGAATACCGATGTCAAACTGGACCCCGATGCCTCCAGCGGTACCGTTGAGTGCCACACCTGCCATGAACCTCACAACAATCAATACCAGGATTTTCTGCGGATAGACAACACGGATGCGGCTCTTTGCGTCTTCTGCCACAACAGATCCGGTTGGACGACCGCCCTCCACAACACGTCCACCCAGACCTACACACCGCCCGGCGAATCGGCAACAACCGTGGGAGAATGGGCTTGCCGGAACTGCCACAAAGCCCACAGCGGGGCGGGGGAGCCATACATCCTCCGGTCGGCGGAGGAAAACACATGCTATGCCAGCAACTGCCACAATTCCACAGCCCCTCCAACCACGAAGGATATCCAAACGCAGCTCAACAAAACGTACAGCCACCCCACGAATCTGACGAGCGGCAAACATAAGAATCCGGATGACGTCGCAAGCCTTGCGGACCGCCATGCCGAATGCGCTGACTGCCACAATCCTCATCAGGCGGAGGAGGGAACTCACGACGGGACTCTCAGAGATCCGTCTGGCGTCTTGAAGGGGGTTTGGGGAGTCGAGCCAAACCCGTGGCCGTCAGCCTCAACGGGGATGACAAACAATGACAACACCTTCGCGACCCCCACCATCTACGCCAACACAAGTCCCGCCACGAGCGAATACCAGATCTGTCTGAAGTGCCACTCGAATTATACCACACAGCCCCCGGGACAGCGAAACATTGCCGAAGAGATTAATCCAAACTACCCATCTTATCACGGCATCGTACCCGGGGGAACAAGTAATCCCTATTGCGATGCCACCACCATGAACGAACCCTGGGGGAGTAACAAGATAGTCTGGTGTTCCGACTGTCACGGCAGCAATACGGCGGGAGACCCGAAAGGTCCCCACGGATCGAATCTTGACAACATGCTCGTGGAAACAATCACCAGCGACGCCACCAACGGGACACCACTCTGTTTTGTCTGTCACAAGAAAAGTAACTACTGGACAGGTCAGATCAGAACGGGCTATAGCGAACATCCCGGATCGAAGAACAAGCACAAACGACCTAAGGGCTGTTTCTCCTGCCACATGTACGATACCAGTGACTATGGCTCAGTCACCGGGGGAAACAGCAAAACAATTTTTGTTCATGGACAGAACAAACGATTCTACTACAGAGAGACCGATGGAAGCATAAGTCCCCTGAACCAACTGGCAGATGCCTTTATCAATGGCTACATAGCAGACATCGATTTCATCAACAGGGAGTGTTGGAGTGAAAACCGTTCAGGGTACGAAAGCAAAGCAAATTGCGGAAGAGGCCACAATGCCGAAGCCTATGCCCCTGACCCTTAACAGAACGCTCAAAATACTCACATCATATCGCCTGGCATTCATGATGGTAGGTGCCATGTTCGTTGGCACAAGTGTGGCGGCAATCATACGGCCTTCAAGTAAGAGCGCCGAGGCATCCCCTCTGTGGATGGTGGCACTCCTCATCCTTGCCGGTGTTCTTGTTCTGTGCTCATTCAACCGGTCGGTCCGGGAAATCGAGCGGCGGAGAAACCGGGTACTGACTTTCCGCCACTACGGGAGACGATTCCACTTTTTTACCACCATCCCTGTGGAAGTCGTCTGGCAGGTTATCCACCGGCATCTTTTGACAAAAAGATGGTCTGTACGCTGCCACACCCGGAGGCGATTCGCCACCGTTGAAAAGGGGAATGCCGGCATCTGGGGTTCCATCGTATTTCATCTGGCCCTGGTGTTCGTCATCTCGGGAATTCTTGTGAACGCGAATTGGGGATTTCGTGGCATGTTCGCCCTCACACAGGGTGAGAGATTCGTTGAGGGAAAAGCGGCTTTCAAGAATGCATCATCAGGGCGGTTTAACGATTCGTCAGGGATCAGGGGAACCGAAATCTTCCTTGAAAAATTCGAAACGGCTTACTCGAGGGGTGGGACCGTCACACCGGCGAGCTATGTCACCGTCAAACTCAACGGCGGCACCCTGAAGGGCATCGTCCATGTCAACCATGGACTGAGAAACGGTGGATATGTGCTCCATCAAGGAAAATGGGGATACTCACCCCAACTGGTGATCTTAGATTCCACAGGCAAAACGATTCTTGCCGGCTTTGTGCGCATTGCTACCCAGGTTAAGGGAGACCGGGTGAGCTTCGCGGACAGTCTGTTTCTTCCTGATGATATGAAGGTCTACATGGAATTCTTCCCCAATTTTCGGGAAAGGGATGAACTGGTCCGACCAGAAGGCCAGGATCTTAAGAACCCTGTGGTTTACGTGACGTTGTTCCAACACGATGAAGTGCTGCTGGAAAACTTCCTCTGGCTGGGAAGCCATGCCTCGGTGAACAGCTATTTTGTTGCCTTCCCGCAGATCAGATATTGGTCACAGTTCGAACTGGTACACGAGCCCGGAACAGCCGTTATGTATCTTGGCTTTCTGCTTTCCATCGGTGGGCTAACAGTCCGGTTGGTCTCCAGGAGAAAAAGGATTTCAGTCTCAGTTTCCCGGGAAGAATTCGGAACAACGGTTCTTCTTTCGGGCTGGTCGGAAAATTTTCGAAATTCATTTGCAGTGGCGCTGGAGAATCAGTTTGAGGAATTGCTCCACCATATCCAGGCAGAAAAAGCACGTTTGCCCGAACCCGTCCGCCTTCCGGAAAACCAGGGGGAATTGGAACCGTGCAATTAGCTGAATCAATATCATTCTGGTCGGCTGTGGTATTGTATGCCTTGAGTTTCGCGGCGTTTGCCATCGCACTCATCTACAAGAAGGATAGACTCGCTTCCCGCGCCGTCATCATCTGCAATATCGCTTTCATGCTTCATACCACGACACTGGTGCTGAGGTGGATACAGACGAGTCATCCACCCTTTGTTTCCTTCTTTGAATCTGTTTCTGCCGCAACGTGGTTTGGTGTCCTGGGGTATCTTGTTCTTCAATCCTCAAGACCAGGGTTTCGCGTGGTGGGTGTCGGGGTAACGGGGGCTGCATTCCTGCTGCTGGGCTGGGCCAGTACGCCAGCCAGGCCAGGGGAAGCTCTCGCCGCAGAATTACAGAGTGTCTGGCTGTACATCCATGCAACCTTTGCGACGGCAGGTGTCGGGTGCTTTCTTGTGGCGGCCGGCTTAAGCATGATATGGCTCTGGAAACGTAAGCACAACAGTTCGGTAACGGAGGAACTCAATCTGCCTGCTGCGGAGCTGTTCAGCGAGACAGCCTTCCGGTATATTGCCGCTGGCTTTCTCTTCTACACCATCATGCTCGTATCAGGAATTATCTGGGCAAATCAGGCCTGGGGAAGATACTGGGCGTGGGATCCGATGGAGACATGGAGTCTCATAACATGGGCTCAATACGCCGTCTATGTACATCTTCATTTTACTTTCAAGAAGCTTCGAGGAACATTCACGGCATGGTTTGCCATCCTCGCTGTAGTAGTGGCCGGTTTTTCATTGTGGGGGGTTGGCTATGTCTACCGGACAGTTCATACCTATGGATGAGCCATGAGGCGATGGCGCTACATCTGGGTCCGCCTGAAGTGGAAAAAAGTTCTTCTCCCGGTGGGCGCGGGTGTCCTTTTGGCCGCTTTGTTGTCACTTTTGAGTCCCCGCTGGTGGGGAGGGTTGCACGAGCAGATTGCGGTTACTAAGGATACAACGACATTTCACCAGAAGCCTATTTTTGTGGGCAGGTTGGAGCTTCAAGAGGAGGGGAAACGCCTTGAACCGTACGCCCTGTTTCTTTCGCCAGAATACCTCTATGTCACCTACTGGCATACAGATCGCGTTGATCTTTTTGATACCCGTTTCCACCGTGCGAAGACATTACGACTTTCCCATGGTGAGGAAGCATCGATCACGGGTATCGCAGTTGACGATGAATACATCTACGTGGCAGATTTCGCGAAGGGAGAGATCAGGTTTCACCACCACGACGCCAGGGTCAGCCAAGCGTTTAGCTGGCTTCCTCACAGAGTCGGTCGACTCAGACCGCACGGTCTTCACCTCTTCCAGGGAAACTTATACATCACCGATATAGAACAGCGACAACTGTTCGTCATCTCTGCGGCGGATCTGGAAGGGCTGACCGAGATGGGCGAACTTCTTTTTTCCGTTCCCGGACCGGAAGGGTCTGGAACAACCTTTCACTGCCCGGTCTATGCGGCCGTTACCGGAGATGGTCGGATTGTAGTAACCGATATGGTGAACAGGGACGTGAAAGTATTCACCTGCAACGGGCGGTTTGCCTACCGGTTTGAAAGCGAAGGTGAAGCCCGGTTGCTGGGTCCCCACGGTGTGGCATTTGATGACCTGCCCTCCCCTGAAATGCTCGCCGCGGCCGATTCTGTGTTTGACCCGTCCGGGATTCACACTCAGGGAAGAATTCATGTGGTGGATACGAAGCTTGCGAGGGTCAAAGTCTTCGACGCGGTGGGGAAGTACATTCTTACCTACGGAAGGGAGCTGGAACAGCCCAATGGCCTTGTGATTGACCAGCAAAGGAGGCTGATTATCGTCGCGGACACAGGAAGCGGCGCCCTGGTGGTATACAAGTATTAAGCCAGGAGGGAACGGGGCGTGGGCATATTCGTTATGGTGAACAACTTCTTTCACGACTTTGCCGTGGGCCTGTTGTTCGCAAGCCTGCTGGTGGTGAGCCATATTCATAAGGCATACGGCAGGGACGGTCCGGAGGAGCGGATCCAATTTCTCCGTGGGTTGTACGGAACCTTCAAGAAAGTCATACTCGGCTGCTGGGTTGTGATCATTGCCGGAGGAGTTGTGCGAACCCTTGCCTACAGGGAATATGAGTGGATGGAAGCAGCGGGACGCGGCCAGACAGGGGCACTCGTTATCAAGCATATTATTCTGGTAGCGCTTGTTGTGTGGGGAGTAATCATCCAGGTTCGCCTGAAAAAAAGATTAACCGCGGCCACAGGATAGAAGAGGTTATGAAAATTCTCCTGGTCACTCCACCCTATCATGCCGGCGTTGTGGAGTCAGCGGGTCGCTGGATGCCCCTGTCACTGGTTTATCTCGCCGGTGCCGTTCGCGAGGCCGGGTTTGACGTCAAGATTTACGACGCTATGACAAAGCAGCATACCATGAAGAAAGTCGCCACAGAGCTCCGCTTGATGGACCCGGACCTGGTGGCGGTGACTTCCATAACGTCAAGCATTTCTGTCGCTGTGGATGTGCTGCGATGCGCAAGGGAAAACAATCCCCGCGTAAAGACAATTCTGGGGGGTGTCCACCCCACCTTTTGCTACCAGGAGCTCGTGGAGACTCA
>JBHIEY010000090.1:0-7366 GCA_046861835.1 Fidelibacterota bacterium
GAAAGACCGTGCTTATGGAGTTGATCGCTGCCGAACGGTCGCCGGCCCGGGAAGTGGCGGAGCTGAGGAACCGTATCCTCGAGTTTTCGGATCAATCGGATTTTGATGAATTGCTGGGGATTCTGTCATCGGGGGCCGGTGGCGTGATAAAGGTGGCCGCATTGAGTCCGGTGGTTTTCGACGCAGCCCGGAAGGGCAACTCCCTGGCATCCATGACGGTGGCCCGGGGAGCCCAGGCCCTGGTCCGTTTGGTGACGGAGGTATGGGAAAAAATGAAGCTGGAGGGGGGGAAGATCACCGTGGGGGCGAGCGGATCCGTCATCCGGGAGTCTGAATTCTACCGGAGCCGCGTCCGGGATGAACTGCTGCTCGATTTTGACGCCGTCGACTGGCGGCTGTCCGACTATCCCCCCATCTACGGAGGCCTCGTTATGGCCGGAATTGTCCGGGATTCCGGCGACCTGGGATCCCTGGATGTAGCCCGTGTATAGGCCCGTCGCCGAGATCCACCTGGATCGCCTGATCCGGAACTATCGAAAGATCAAGGCCCAGGTTGGGAAGGCCATGGTCATGCCGGTGGTGAAAGCCAACGGGTACGGTCATGGGGCGGTTCCCGTCTCCAGGGCCCTTCAGGGCCAGGGGGTGAATTTCTTCGGTGTCTTCACCCTGGGGGAAGCCCTGGAACTGAGGGAAAACGGCATCACCGGAAACATCTTTATTTTCTCGCGCATGACGGAAGATTCCCTCCGGCCGGCGGTGGAAAACAATCTCTCCCTGAATATCTCGTGGCCTGACGACGTAGAGATGCTGGTCCGGTTCATCCGGAAAAACGGAAAAGGTCCGAAGGTTCACCTGAAGGTGGACACCGGTATGACCCGTCTCGGTGTCCCGCTGGAGGAAACGGAGGAAGTGTTGAACCGCCTCGCGGGGCATCCCGAGATCGACCTGGAGGGGGTCTATTCCCATCTGGCCACGGCGGATGAGGGCGACCGGTCATACGCCAATCTTCAGATGGAGCGGTTTGCCGGGATACTGGAGAAGATGCGGGATGCGGACATGCCCGTGAAGTATGTCCATATTGCCAACAGCGGTGCCGTCCTGGACCTGCCGGGCTCCTACTTCAATCTCGTCAGGGTGGGGATGCTCCTGTACGGTGCCTATCCTTCCGATGAAACCAGTGAGCGGATCGAGGTGGAACCCGTCATGAACTTCAAGGGACCGGTCGTGGTCGTTCGAAGGGTAAAGGCAGGTACACCCGTCAGCTACGGTAAGGTTTACAGCCCCGACACAGACGCCTATATCGGCGTCATTCAGACCGGTTTTGCCGATGGATTTCCCCGGAACTGGTACGAGCGGGGCTATGTGGGGTTGAAGGGGAGGACGTACAGGATTGCCGGAAGGGTCTGCATGGACCAGCTCATGGTCGATTTCCGGGATGACCGTCCCGATGAAGGGGAGGAGGTGCTTTTCTTCGGCGACGACGGGGAAAATCGAATCCGGATTGAGGACATCGCCCGGGACATCGATTCCACCACGTATGTCTTGATGACGGCCATAGGGGGAAGAACGGAGCGTGTCTACAGGGGAATGGATGCCTGATGCGGCCTCTGGACACCGTCGTTCTGATTGCCTATCTGGCGGGAGTGACGGGGATTGCCGTCTGGGCGGGTCGCAAGCAGGCCTCGGCCCAAAGCTATTTTCTGGGCAACCGGAATCTTCCCTGGGGCATGATCATGTTGTCGCTCGTGGCCACGGAGACCTCCGTCCTCACCTTTCTGAGCATTCCGGGCGTGGCCTATCTAACCGATCTTGGATTTCTTCAGCTTGCCCTGGGATACATTGTTGGCCGGTGGATCGTGGCCCGGTTTCTCCTTCCCCGTTATTTCGAGCAGGGGCTGGAATCGACCTACGAATTCGTCAGGAACCGGTGGGGTACGGGGACGCAGAAGTTTGCATCGCTGGTGTTCCTGATCACCCGGGTCATGGGTGACGGTGTCCGGCTCTTTATGACAGCCATCCCCGTTTCCCTGATCACCGGCTGGCCGTATCCCCTGTCCATCGCCGTGATCGGGGTTGCCACCCTCGTCTATACGCTCGTGGGGGGCATCCGGTCCGTGATCTGGGCCGATTCCCTCCAGTTTGCCATTTACCTTGCGGGAGCCGTTATCGGGTTCGCCGTTTTGAATTCGGCCGTCGACGGAGGGTGGGGGGCCATTTTTCACACAGCGGAACAGGCAGGCAAACTGAAGTTTTTCCATTTCGGCCCCGGCCTTGAAGGAGAGTCCTTTCTGAGCGAGAAATACCATTTCCTGACGGCAGTGGGTGGAGGGATGTTCCTCTCCATCGCCTCCCATGGAACCGACCACCTCATGGTCCAGCGTCTTCTGGCCTCCCGGGATGCCCGGTCGGGACAGAAGGCTCTGGTGGGAAGCGGCTTTATGGTCTTTTTTCAATTTGCCCTCTTCATGATCCTGGGGACCGGCCTCTGGGTCTACTACGGAGGAAAAGGGATGGCACCGGACCGGGTCTTTTCCACCTTTATTGTGGAAAGCCTTCCGGCGGGGGTGTCCGGGTTCCTTCTGGCAGGCATTTTCTCCGCCGGCATGTCCACCTTGAGTTCGTCCATCAATTCCCTGGCGTCTTCCACCATGACGGACTGGATTAAGACCTCCTGGCCCAGGCGTCATACCCTGAGGGTGTCCCGGGCGCTCTCCGTCTTCTGGGCCGTGGTTCTTATGGGGGGCGCCTCCCTGTTTACGTCGCAGGAGAACCCTCTCGTGGAAGTGGGACTCACCATCGCCTCCTTCACGTACGGGGGACTGCTCGGTTTCTTTGTCCTGGGCCGCCTCAAGCGGAACTTCCCTCCCCCGACGGTCATTGCAGGGTTCCTCTTTTCCCTCGCTGTCATGGGGGGTGTCATCGGTCTGACGGATGTCGCCTGGCCTCTGTATACGATCATTGGATTGTTCACCATGCTGGGAGTTTCCTTTACCGCATCATGGGTCTACCGGGTCGTCAGGGGTGACTGAGAGAAAAGTCCGCCGACTCTCTCTCATCGTCCTGGCCCTGTTCACGGCGATCTCCGGCCAGGAGAAGGAATTCGAATTCTCACAGGTTATGCCGCTTCCGGCCATGGATTTCTATCCGGGCGTCATGACCGGGCTCGACGTGCTCGAAGAGATGGATTTTGAACCCCTCGCAGGACGGAACCTCGCCGTTGTCACAAATCAAACCGCCGTCGACAGAAGCGGAGTTCACCTTCTCGATCTTCTCTCCGAGCGCGCCGCTGACGTGACGGTAAGAATCGTGTTTACCCCCGAATACGGTTTTCTGGTCTCGGGAACCCAGCCGGTGAAAGTCCTCCGCGAGGGACGGGACCCGCATTCGGGAGCGGTGGTGAAGAACCTCTGGGGAAGAGAGTTTGTCCCGGACAGGGAGGAGTTGA
Source organism: Fidelibacterota bacterium (assembly GCA_046861835.1). GTDB lineage: Bacteria > Fidelibacterota > Marinisomatia > Marinisomatales > S15-B10 > JBHIAI01. The sequence continues at coordinate 3,446 of JBHIEY010000090.1, forward strand.
GCGACGTGGATCTCGTGCTGGTGGATCTTCAGGACCCCGGTATCCGTTTCTTCACGTTCATGACCACCGTAACCAAAGTGATGGAAGCGGCCGCCCTGAACGACATACCCGTCATGGTTCTCGACAGGCCAAACCCGGTGAACGGCCTCAACATTGACGGACCCAACATCAGGCCGCCGTATCAATCCTTTGTGGGATACCACCTGGTTCCCATCCGCCACGGCCTGACCGTAGGAGAATATGCCCTCATGGTCAACGAAACGGGGTGGATTCGACAGGGCGTAAGGGCACGGCTAACGGTGATCCCCATGGTGAACTGGGAGCGGAAGATGTGGATGGACGAGACCGGGCTTCCCTGGGTTCCTCCGGCCCCCCAGCTCGACAACGTGGAAATCGTCCTCTCGGCCGTGGGGATGGGCCTCCTCGAAGGAACCAACCTTTCCGCCGGGCTCGGAACGGACTTCCCTTACCTGCAGTTTGGGGCACCCTGGGTCTCCTCTCATCTCGTTTCCCGGGGTCTGGAGCAGAAACACCTTCCCGGCGTGGAGTTTCATCCCGTTTCGTTTATTCCCGATTCCCTTTCGCCGTTGATTTCCAGGCCGATCTACCGAGGAGAAAGGTGTTCGGGAGTGAGGATGTCCATCACCGACAGGAAGATCTTCTCGCCCCTTCTCACGGCCGTGGCCGTACTATCGGTTGTCAGCCGGATCCACCCCGGGCAATTCCGGTGGGTGGGGAACAATTATGTGGACAAGCTCTACGGTCACGACTATCTCAGGATCTTCCTGGCTCAACAGAGGGATCCGGCCAAACTCCCCGCCACCTGGAGCCGGGACGTTGCCGAGTTCAGCCGTTTCCGATCACGCTTCCTGTTGTACTGAAGGGTCCCTTTGATCTCCTCCAAAAGAATTGTCCCGGGCTCCGTCATTGGGATGGTCGTTCTCCTTACCGGACCGCTGTCGTCTCAGACCCATTTTACCGTTCCCGCCAGCGTGTGGCGCATCACCCTGGACGGAATCACCGGCCGGGGCAGCTGGGTGAGGGGGGACGGGAACGAGGGGCTCCCCGACGAGTACTTTACCCTTTACGGATACGGAAAACGGTATTATGACCACCTTCTGCCGTCGACAACCGGTGATCTGGTGGCCCTGGGGGACAACTATATTTCGGCCTTTGACCGGGTGGACCAGGTGATTCATTCCTTCAATGCCTCACCTGCCGCCCAGGCGTGGGGGGATACATTGGCCGATTTCACCCGGGACTTTTTCGGTCCCGACTCCGTTGTTTTGGGTGGCTTTATCACCAATCCTCTCCGGCGGCGGCAGGATCGCGGGGTAGAATTCACTCTGGAGTATGGACTCACCGACAGGGTAACGTTCACCCTCACCGTTCCCTATTTCCTCAGGGTATCCCGGGAGAACGAATGGGGATGGAAGAATCCTTTTTCCGAGAATGCCGACCTGGAGGGATTTGTGGAGTATCACCGGACAAACAAGGAAAAGTTCGAGGATTTTATGGCCTCCGAACACTATTCCACTCTGGATCCGGAGCTCGCGGAAAACTTGCAGACCGTCTACACATACTTTTACACCCCCGGAGGGAGATACTCGATCCTCTGGGCCCTTGACGGGGGAACCGATCCTTTCCGGAATGGAATCTACGGCGCTTCCTTCAATCCCTTTTCCGATGAAGATACCGTGGCCACCACCATCGATTCCCTGCTGGCCTTCTACCACCCCAATCGAGTCTCGGGCGGCCTGGGGGACATCCGGTGGGGATTGAACGTTCTTATCCGGGGCTCTCCCGCCTGGGCAGGCGGGTCCCTCTACTCCATATACGGCGGAGTGGGTATGATTATGCCCACGGCGAGAATCCTCCAGCCTTTCGACGCCGAAAACCTTGACGAAACCGGCAGACCGGAGCAGTTCAATGAACTCCCTCTGGGGGAGGGGGTAACCCGGTGGAGGTTCTCCCTGTTCGGGGAGTTCTATACCCTCATTCTGGGACGTCTCCTGCGGATCAACTGGAGGGGGGAATCGATCTTCAGTGTCGAGGGGAAATTCTGGCCCCGGGTTACGCCCCGGGGCCTATTCACGGTGGATCTCGACGGTATGCTGAAAAGCATTGGGGAAGTATACAGACTCAAGCGGGGCAACGTCTATGCGGCGGAAGCGGTGGCGTTCCTGGAGCTCATACCCGATCGTCTCTCCGTCACCGCCGGTCAGACCTGGCTTTTCAAGGGGCGCGACCGCTACTATGGCGACAGCGAGCGGTGGAATGCCTGGATGGCCGGCGGAACCGGGGAAAGACCCGGCTACGATACCCGGGCCCTCATGGTGACACAGAAGGGAAGCCTCATTCTGCACAATATTCACCCTCTGAAGAAACTCGGCCCCGTCCCCTTCGAACTGGAACTGGGAGTGTCCATTCCCATCGTGACGAGATACGAATGGTCGAGGTTTTCCCTGTCCCTCCGGATGGCGCTCTATCTTCAGTTCTGGTAAAATGACTCTCTTCCCGTTGCAGGCATGAAACTGGTCGACCGCTTCAAAACGCCGGAACGAAAGGCCGTCTGGGGGTGGGCCATGTACGATTGGGCCAATTCCGCTTTCGTCACCACCGTTATGGCAGGCTTCTTTCCGGTCTTTTTCAAGCAGTACTGGAGTTACGGGTCGGATGTTAACGTCAGCACCGCCCAATTGGGATTCGCCAACTCTCTGGCAAGCCTGGCCGTGGCCGTTTCCGCGCCCATTCTGGGGGCCATGGCCGACGCGGCGTCGGCAAAGAAGAGATTCCTCGTTTTCTTCGCCTATCTGGGGGTTTTGATGACGGCCGCCCTTTTTCTCGTCCACCGGGGAGATTGGGCATGGGCGGTGTTCATATACGTTATGGGAATCATCGGGTTCTCCGGCGCCAATGTCTTCTACGACGCTCTCCTACCCACGGTGGCCAGCGAGAAGAACATCGATTCCGTGTCGGGACTGGGGTTCGGAATGGGGTACCTCGGGGGAGGCCTCCTTTTCGCTCTGAACGTCCTGATGACCCGGATACCCCACGCGTTCGGCCTGAGCTCCGCTTCCGACGCCGTCCGCTATTCTTTTCTCACTGTGGGGGTATGGTGGGGACTTTTTACACTCATTACGATCCGGTGGGTGAATGAACCCGGCAGGGTATCGCCTCTCCGGTTCCGGGAGACGGCGCTGGCGGGATTCCGGCAGTTCGCCTCCACGTTTAGAAAGATCAGGCACTACCGCACGGTGTTTGTGTTCCTGGCGGCCTATTGGTTCTATATCGACGGTGTCGACACGATCATCCGGATGGCCGTGGACTACGGACTCTCCCTCGGTTTTGACGATAAGGACCTGATCCTGGCCCTGTTGATCACCCAGTTTGTCGGTTTCCCGTCGGCGATTCTTTACAGCCGCCTGGGGAACGTCTGGGGCGTGAGAAAAGCCATTTTTCTGGCCATCGCGGTCTACATGGCGGTGACGGTGTGGGGCATCATGATGACCAATCGCCTGGAATTCTACATTCTGGCCGTCGTTATCGGTCTGGTCCAGGGGGGGATTCAGGCTCTCAGCCGGTCCTATTACGCCCGCCTGATTCCGAGGGAACAGGCCGGTGAGTTTTACGGTTTTTACAATATGCTGGGGAAATTCGCCGCTATTGTCGGTCCGGCCCTTATGGGAAGCGTCGGTCTAATGGTCAGGCGTCTCGTCATGCCGGCTTCACCGACAGAGGCCCAGATGCTGGAAATTGGGCGTCTCGCCTCCCGGTGGAGCATCGGGTCGATTCTGCTTCTTTTTGCCGTGGGGGCCGTTCTGTTTTATCTTGCGGGAAGAAAGAGACGTTGATTATCTCTAAAGGATCGGGGTCAGATCTCAATTATTCACTATCGGGATTCGGATCACTCAAAAGGTC
>JBHIEY010000091.1:0-7326 GCA_046861835.1 Fidelibacterota bacterium
CAGTGTGTCAATCTGGTCCAGATAGACAACCTCCTCCTTCTTCGCCTCTCCGTATTCGGACGCCTTCACGGCGTCAACGGTGTAGCCGGTGACTTCGGCGGCCAGCCGGACATTCAGGTAGTTCTTCCCCACGGCCGAATCCATCTCTTCATCGTCAAAAACGGCCACGCAATACTTCTTCTCATCATCGATGTAAAGATTCCTCGGTTTGGCAGGAGAGAGAGCCCGGGAAATGAGAACTTCCGACCGGGAAGTATGATTGATCACGTCAATTCTTTCCCCGTGAAGTTCCCGCACAATGGCCTGGATTCTCGAACCTCTCATGCCAACGCAGGCCCCCACGGCATCGATCCTCTTGTCGGTGGACCGGACGATAATCTTGGACCGCTGCCCGGGAGCCCTGGCAATAGAGAGAATCTCTATGATCCCGTCTTCAATCTCCGGAACCTCCATTTCGAACAGTTTGGCCAGGAACTGGTTGTCGCTTCTGGAAATGACGATATCGGGTCCCTTGGGGGTCATTTCCACCGACCTGATAATGGCCCGGATCGTGTCTCCCCGCCGGTACCTTTCGGTTTCAATCTGTTCTTCCTTGGGGAGTCTGAGCTCGCACTGGTCAATGTGGACGTATACATTATCCCGGTGGACCTGCCGGACGTCTCCGATGACGATCTCTCCCACCCGCCCGAAATAGTCTTCGAAAATGTATTTCTTTTCCACATCGCGGATTCTCTGGGACAGGAACTGCTTGGCAGTGGAAATGAGTCGCCTGCCGAACAGAGAGGGATCCACCACATCGATAAACGTATCCCCCACTTCCAGGTCCGGCTCAAGGGCCCTCGCTTTTTCCAGTTCGATTTCCCGGGCGGGATCGTCCACCTCCTCCACAATAGTCTTCTCCTGATATATTTCAATCTCACCCCTGTCAATATTGACGATGACGCTGCAGTTGGAGGCATCCCCGTACTGTTTCTCGATAAGGGTGAGAAACAGTTCCTCCAGGATCGTACCGATTTCGGTCCTGTCGACGTTTTTTTCCTTCGCAATGTCCGAAAAACACTGAACAAGCTCTTGGTTATTCAACTGGCACTCCTCGTCATCATGTGAGAATCAATTTCCCCCGGGAGATACGGGTGAGGCTTACTCTTACCGTATTCCCGACGGTCTCGACTATCACGTCTTCTCCCTCCACCCCTTTCACCACCCCTTCCAGGGGAGACGGGAGAAGAGGATCATCATGGATGATGCGCACCCGTCTGTTCGCGTGACGCCTGAACTGGTAGTCCCGGGTGAGGGGATAGTCCAGGCCGGGCGAGGTGACTTCAAGCTGGAATCCCCCGGGAAACCGCCGGTTCATCTCCCGGGACCGTTTCAGCCTCCGGGACATTTCCGTCAGTTCGCCCACCGTCACCCCCTCTTCCGTATCCACCACAACCCTGACCTTGGGCGATATGTCCGTTCCGGAAACCGTGTGGTCCACCAGAATGAGACGGCACTCTTCCGCGATTGTCCGGAGAGTCTCTTCCAGTTCCATGATTCCTGACTTCTTCTCAAAAAGCGATTGTACAAAAAAGTGGGCCCACGCCCACCTAACACGCCCGAAATTTACCGGTCCGACCCGTTTTCCGCAAGACAAAATCCCGTCAGGGATCCCACTTTTTTCGGGGGAATTCAAGGGACGAATTGAGAGGGAACAGGTCAGGTGGGGCGGGAAGCCACCACGTCGAAATAGGCGGAAAGTTCCTCGATCTGGTCGCGGATGACCCTGTGGACGTCCTCGGCCGACTCCAGTTCGTTCAGCACCGTCCGGGCCTTCTCCCGGTTCCCGGCTTTCAGCCAGCACTCGGCCGCATAGATCTTGTTCTGCTGCTGGTTGAAGGGAAAGGTGGCGAGGGAAGCCGCCCGGAGAAACAGGGTGGCCGCCTCCTCATATTCCCCGTCCGACCGGGCCATGTTGCCCAGGCTTTCAAGGGCCGCCGCCTTCAAGAAGACGTTTTCGCCCTTTTTCACGTACTCGAAGAACGATTCTTTCGCCGCCCGGTCGTCATCCGAATCGAGATAGATTTTCCCCAGGTAGAAGTAAGCGTCCCGGCCCGGCCGGGTCCCGGGATAGTCATGGACGAGAGCTTCGAAATCATCCCGGGCGGCCACCATCTCCCCGGCGTTGTACCGGGAGATCCCCCGGGCAATGAGCTCCCCGGCAGAGTGTCTGACGGACGATCGCCGTCCCAGCGCGACAAGAATCACCACCCCCACTATCGCGCCCGACAGAAGGGCTGCCCGGATCAGGCGGCGGTGGCGTTCGTAGAACTTCTGAACGGCAAAAAGGATCTCCAAAAGGGGATCCTTCTTGAGCTCACGGCGGGTAATCTTTCGCTTCGCTCTCAACATGGTACTGAACAGTACCCCCGACAGGATTCGAACCTGTGACCCCAGGTTTAGGAAACCTGTGCTCTATCCTGCTGAGCTACGGGGGCATATCAGGCACGAGAAATTAGGTAACCTTCCGCCACGATTCAACGGAATTCACCCGGGGTCGACGGGGAGCCTCTTACTCCGTGCAGGCGTCGACAATCCCGGTAAGGATCGTGTCGCTCTCTTCCAGGGACGGCTGGCAGGTGGCCGCACCTCTGTGCCCTCCTCCCCCGTACCGCTTGCACAACTCTCCACAATCGACGGGGGAGGTCCTGACAAAAATGGAGTGGGCCACCGAGATGGTGTTGAATTCCCCTTTCTTCCCGTCGGCAATGCGGACGGCGATATTGCCCGATTCGAGGCCCGGGAGGGTATAAATGAGAAACCGATTGGCCGGGGGAACCTTCTCTCCCCGCACGTCCGTCACGATCACGTTACCGTCCAGGCGGGAATGGGCGGAATAGAATTGGGCTGCCTCTTCCTGCATCCTGTGGTATGTGTCGATTCTCTCCCGCGTATCGGGCATGGCGAGGATTTCATCCACGGTGTGGCGGGTCAAGAGTTCCGGAATCTGCGATACCCACTGGTAGTTGCTCACGGTAAAATCGTGGATAAGACCCAGGCCCGTTCGCGGATCCAGCAGGAAGCCCAACAGCACTGTTCCCTCCGGATTCTTCACCTCTTCAAGGGTCAGATTGGCGCTGTCCACCCGGTCGGTTTCCCGGACAAGGTCTTCATACTTCTTCAACTTGGGATGCTCGGGCAAAAAGTAGCGGTATACCAGCCCCGCTGCGCTGGGCGCCACATCGACAAGGCCCCGGAAATCCGACGGGAGGTCTGCCCGGATCACCTCGCTGGAATGGTGGTCAAACCACATGTAGCAATTGGGATGATAGGGGAGGTTGCAGATGATATCCTGGTCCGTGACGTCCACCTTTCCGTCCTGCATGTCCTTGGGGTGGGTTTGAAGGAGATCGTCACACAATCCTACATCCATCAGAATAGCGGCACATACCACCCCGTCAAGGTCTCCCCGGTAGATTACTCTCATAACGTATGGAATCTACAAAACAGGGAAGGATAGTTCCAGTCCATCATGATGGGGATTCATTATAACTGCGGAAGCGTTAAATTTGAGGCCCACGCGGTGGGGCTTGAACCGGAGGAAGTGTCCGGAAACCGACATTTTCGACGGAACCTTCATGTTAGATAAATCGTGATATGTGACCGGGGGCATGGAAAGGAAAAACAACAGGGGTACGGTCCGCCGGCTGGCGGCCATCATGTTCACCGACATCGCGGGGTTCACGGCCCTTTCCGCCGAAAACGAGGAGGAGGCCCTGGCCCTGGTCGACAGGCAGAGAGAGGTGCTCCAGCCCATCGTTCGCCGGCACGGAGGGAAATGGCTGAAGGAAATGGGTGACGGGCTCCTCTTGAGTTTCCCCAGTTCGAAGCAGGCGGTGAGCTGCGGCATTGCCATCCAGGAGGCGGTCCGGGACATCGACGGCCTGAAACTTCGCATCGGCATCCATCAGGGTGATATCCTGGTGAAGGGGGAGGACGTCTTCGGCGACGATGTGAATATTGCCGCCCGGATTGAACCGTTTGCGGCGCCCGGGGGCATCGCCATTTCGGATAAGGTCCACCGCGATATCCTGGGGAGTCCGGAATTTGCCACAAAATTCGTAGGAAGACCCCGTCTCAAGGGGGTTAAGCAGGAGATAAAGGTCTTCTGCATCGTTTCCCACGGTCTTCCCGAGACCCGTCTTTCCGATGTGTCGGCAAAACTGGAGAGGCGGTCCCGGGCCTGGCTCACCTGGGTGGTACCCGCCTCGGTCATGCTGGCCGTTTTGGCCTACCTTACCTTTGCCAGGCCGGAAAACGTTCCGTCGCTGGGGATCCTCTATTTTGAAAACCTCGGCAGCCCGGAAGACGAATTCTGGGCACGGGGCATCACCGAGGACCTCATTATCCAGGTGGCGAGTGCGGGAATGATACGGGTCGCCCCCATGAACGAAATCGTCACCTTCGTGAGCAGCAAACTCTCCGCGGCCGAAATCGCCCGGCGTCTCGGGGTGAAGTACCTCCTGGTGAGCACCATTCACCGGATGAATTCAACCTTCGATCTGAGAAGCCAGCTCATCGAGGCCGGCACCGGCCGGAGCCTCTATGCCCGAAAATGGAGTGAGCCGGTGGAGCGGGCCAACACGATCACGGGCACCCTGGCGGAGAACATTCTGGACAGACTGCACGTGTCGACTCAAAGGGATCTGGGCGAACCGTCCGCACACCGGGCAAAGGCGTACGAACTGTATCTGAAAGGCAGGTATGTATACGAGGGAAGGCAGGACGCCAATGATGAGATCAGAGCCAGGCGCCTGTTCAGGAAGGCCATTGAACTGGACCCCCATCTGGCAAGGGCAAGAATTGACCTGGGATTGACCTACTTTGAAGCGGGGGAGTACGACTCCGCCATGGCCATTTACCAGGAGTGCCTGGTCCAGTGCGAAAAGCTGGGGGACAAGTGGGGACTCGGCACCTCACTGGTGAGGATCGGGGAAGTGCTGCGCGAAAAGGGGGACGTGGAAGAGGCGCTGGATTACTACGAGCAGGCCGCAAAGCTCCATGGACAGGCGGGTGACCTCAAACAAACGGCCAGCTCCCTGATCAACATGGGAATCATCCTCTCCGGGAGGGGCGAATATGAACGGGCCGTGGACAGCTATGAACGGGCCCTTTCCATCGTGCAGAGACTGGGGGATCTGGATGGCGTCGCGGTCACCCTGACCAATTTAGGACATGCCTACCTGCTCAGGGGGGAGTATGAACGGTCCCTGAAGGCCCACGAGCGGGCCCTGGAAATCCGGAGGGAACAGGGAGATACGGAGTCGGTGGGCTATTGTTTGAGTCATATTGCCAACACTTACTATGTGAGCGGCGACTACGACCGGTCATTGGCCTTTTACGATCAGGCCCTCGGCATCAAGCGGGATGTGGGAGACTTCCAGGGGGCGGGCATTGTCCTTCATATGATGGGACAGGCCAACTTTCTTCTAAACCGGTTCGACGAGGCGCTGCGCCGTTTCGAGGAAGCCGCCGCCGTCTGGGACGAGCTGGATGATGGAAAAGGGAGGGTCTGGACGCTGTCGTGGTGGGCCCTGGCCGACCTGAAGTCGGGCCACAGGGAGTCGGCCCGGAAAAAGACCGACCGGCTGGAACAGGCACTGAGGTTCACAGAGCCCGGCGAGGGTGAGGTCATCGCCGTGAACTGGAACCTTTTTCAGCTCTATTCGGCGTTTGGCGAGGAGTTCAGGGCGGGGAGATTCCTGGACGCGGCCTACAATGAGGTGATGGCCAGGGCAGCAAAAGTGGTGGATGAGCGGGACCGTGACGTCTTCCTGAACCGGGTGAGAGAGAACCGGGTGGTGGTGGAAGCCTGGAGCTCCCTGAGGAGGGGGACTAGCTGATCCGGCAGGTTCACGATTCCCCCGGGACCTGCCCGCCCACCGGGGCCGGGAGGTTTTCCCTCAGCCATTCTCTGATGTTTCTTTCGGGCAGGGCACCCACGAAACCGCCCAACACCTCCCCCTTCGAAAAAAGCTTGACGGTGGGAATTCCCCGGATGTTGAACCGGACCGCCAGGTCCGGCTGCCTGTCGGTGTTCACCTTCAGCAGTGTCCATTCGCTTCCCGCCTCTTCCGCCAGTTTTTCCAGGGTGGGACTCAAAACGCGGCACGGGCCGCACCAGGCAGCCCAGAAGTCCACAAGTACAGGGTTTTTGTGACTGGCTTCAATCACATCTTTTTCGAGATCGATAACGTCTTTTTCTACGTACATCGTGTTCTCCTTCCCCTATTCGCGTTTGATCCAACACGGTTCCAGCCGGAATCATCCGCCACACGATCACCGGGTATACGGATGTGGTCTATCAATCAAGGCAAATCTACACACGGAACCGGTTCCGTAATGTCACGGAGACGACAAAGGATTGAGTCTGTGGCCTCCCGGGCGGCCCGATTCGGGCTACAATTCCGATGCGAGTCTGTCGAAGGTATCGACACTCACGGCCGGATGCGTCGAAAACGATATGCCCGTAAGCCGTGTGAGGGACAGGGACGCCTTCATGGCCTCTTCCGTGCCCGGAAACTCGGCCATGATGACCAGATCCGGCCCGCCCAAAAGGGCGTGAACCGACAGGACGTTTCCCCCATGCTTTGCGATCTGCTCATTCGCCTCGGTGGTCCGCTGGGAGGAAATGCCCTCGATGGCCTCCCGCGAGTAGGTACCCAACATGAAATATGTCGATGCCATGACATCCTCCTTTCATGGGTTGGTTATGGGACGATTCATTTCACGAGAACAAGTTTTGTCCGCAGAACCGAATTCCTCCCTTTGAACAGGGCCCGCATCACGCATGGAGCACGGGGAGATTGTCGATTCGTGATTCTCATTGCCCGCGGGACAACACTGCCAGGATACTGTCCCTCAATCCCGGGATTCTCTTCAGTAATCTTATGGAACGGAACCGACTCGTCAGGAAGTTAACGGTTCCGCATTCCTCAACGTCCAGCCCTATCCTGAGCGCCATTTCCTTCACCTCGTTCTGAGTGTACTGCCGGAAATCTCCCGGATTCAACGGGTAGTACCTCAATCTCTCAAAAGGGTTTCTCCCCATCAGCATGAGGAGTCGCTTGTGAACGGAAACGGCGTTGGGGGTTGTCACAAGAATGAAGCCGCCCGGTTGCAGAAGGGTGCTCAGCATGGCGAAGGTGAATTCGGGAGCGGTACTCAGATGCTCAATGGTCTCCGCGCAGACAATGAGGGTGAAGGGGACGTCCACATCGGGCCAGGTGGAAGGGTCAAGGGACCGGTTGAGGTCGTATACGATGTGATCCAGATGGGAAAGATCGA
>JBHIEY010000258.1:0-1993 GCA_046861835.1 Fidelibacterota bacterium
GAGCCTCAGGGTCCGCTATCTTCACTCCGAGATCGACTCCCTGGACAGGGTCAAGATTCTCAGGGACTTGAGATTGGGGGAATTCGACGTCTTGGTGGGGATCAATCTCCTCAGGGAGGGGTTGGATCTTCCCGAAGTCTCCCTGGTGGCGGTTCTGGATGCGGACAAGGAGGGATTCTTGAGGTCCAGGACCTCCCTGATGCAGGTGGCGGGCCGGGCTTCACGGAACGTCAACGGGATGGTGATTTTCTATGCCGATCGAACCGCCGCCGGAAGGTTCAACTGGAATACAACAGGAGACACGGCATCACCCCTCGCTCTATCTACAAGTCGGTAGAGGATGTCATGACGGCGACGTCGGTTGCGGACGCTTTCCGGGAGGTTTCGCCGGGAGAATACGGCAGGGGCGGGGACCTTTTCGCCAGTCTGGATGAAGCCGCCACTCTCGATATGCTGAAGGCCGAAATGGTGAAAGCGGCGGAAAAGCTGGAATTTGAAAAGGCCGCCGCCCTGAGGGATGAAATTGAGCGGTTAAGAAAGAGGGGCAAGAAGGCCCGGCGATGAAAATCCTGGTTACCGGCGGAGCGGGGTTTATCGGGTCCCACGTTCAGGACGCCTATCTTGACGCCGGTCATGAGGTGGTCGTTCTCGATAACCTCTCGACGGGTCAGAGAGGGTTTGTCCATCCCGATAGTACCTTTTATCACACCGACATCCGCGATGCCGGCGACGTTCTCCGCATCCTCAAGAGGGAGAAGTTTGATGTGGTGAATCATCACGCCGCCCAAATGGACGTGAGGGCCTCCGTGAAGGACCCTTCCTACGATGCGGCGGTCAACATTCTCGGTGGCCTCAATCTTCTGGAGGCCGCGGTGAAGACCGGCGTGAAACGTTTCATCTTTGCCTCCACGGGGGGAGCCATCTACGGGGAGCAGAACACCTTTCCCGCCGGCGAGGACCACCCGTTGAATCCCGAATCGCCGTACGGCGTATCAAAGCTTTCGCTGGAAAAATACTGCCGGTTCTACAGCAGGACCTACGGACTCCGGACCTTTATCCTGAGGTACGCCAATGTGTACGGTCCGCGGCAGAATCCCTATGGTGAGGCGGGTGTGGTGGCTATCTTTTCCGAGAAACTGGTGCGGGGTGAGGCGCCGACGATTCATGGCGATGGGAAACAGACCCGCGATTTTGTCCATGTTTCCGATGTGGTGAGGGCGAATTTGATGGCTCTGGATTTTGACGGCGACGCCGTGGTCAACATCGGGACGGGGATAGAGAGCGATGTCAACACCATTTTCCGGCACCTGGCGATGTTTTCGGGGAACACTGTGGAAGCAGTACACGGTCCTCCCAAGAAAGGGGAACAGAAACGTAGCGTCCTCGATTGTTCCCGGGTGAAGGCCCTTCTCGGGTGGGAGCCCACCGTAGACATTCGTGAGGGGCTTGGTCAGACGTACCGGTACTTTCAAACCATGGAGGCCGGGGGAAGGTGACGGATCTCGATCAGGTTCGAAAGGTCTCCGGCATCATCGGAACCAGTGATGCCATTGAGCAGGTCCTGGAAATGACCGCCCAGATCGCCCCCGTGGACATGTCCGTTCTGATTTCGGGGGAATCGGGAACGGGCAAGGAAATGGTAGCCAGGGCCATCCACAGAATGAGCCACCGATCCAGTCGTCCCATGCTGACGGTAAACTGCGGTGCCATTCCTGAAGGGATCATTGAAAGCGAATTGTTCGGTCACAAGAAGGGAGCGTTTACCGGAGCTACCGAGGACAGGAAAGGATATTTTGAAGAGGCGGACACGGGGACACTTCTTCTGGACGAAATCGGGGAAACGCCTTTGGGGACACAGGTGAAGCTGCTGCGCGTTCTTGAAACGGGAGAGTTCATGCGAGTGGGCGAGACCCGGACCCGCAGGGTGGACGTGAGAGTGATTGCGGCCACAAACAAAGATCTGGCACTTCGATGGACCCGTGATTGTCCATCG
>JBHIEY010000259.1:0-1991 GCA_046861835.1 Fidelibacterota bacterium
CGCTGCTCATGACGGATTCTCCGGGTGGTGCCGCCAAGAACGGACAGATGAGCCCCCACGTTCCTTGTGGAGGTCATGAATCCGGGCCCAACGAGCTGGGATCCCCTTCGGAGATCGCTTCTGTCAACACGACTCAAATTGACGGCCGCCCGGTCACCCAGGGAAACCGACGGCACATCCCGTTCATGGGACTGGAGCCCCCGGACCTTTCGAATCTCCCCTCCCGGAAGAATCTCCACGTCCTCTCCTTTCCGGAGCGAACCCCCAACCACTGTACCCGTCACCACCGTTCCGATTCCCTTAAGGGTGAAAACGCGGTCCACAAACATGCGGAAGAATCCCCGGTCCGTTTTGACCCTCGCCTTCCGGGAGAGGGTCAAGAGAACCTCCCGGAGGAGTTCCACCCCTTCCCCCGTTTCCCCGGAAACCCGGACGATGGGAGCACCCTCCAGAAAGGAACCGCGGACGTACTCTTTGATCTCTTCCTCCAGAAGATCGAGCCACCCGGCATCCTCCACGAGATCGGTCTTGGTCAGGGCGATACATCCCGAGGAAACGCCGAGAAGACGCAGAATATCGATATGCTCCCGCGTCTGGGGCATGATGCCGTCATCCGCCGCCACAGTGACCAGGGCGATGTCCACGGTACTGACGCCGGCCACCATGTTCCGGATGAACCTCTCGTGTCCCGGCACGTCGATGATGGTAATATTGTCGGTGAGGAAGGCAAAGCCCAGGTCAATGGTCATCTCCCGCATTTTCTCCTGCGGAAGGCGGTCCGTGTCCGTTCCGGTCAGGGCCTTCACCAGGGTTGTTTTACCGTGGTCGATATGCCCGGCGGTTCCGATAACTACCTGTCTCATGGAGAATCCACAAGCCGGGCGACCTCTTCGGTGGCCCGGACGACCTGGCCCAGCTGCTCCGGGAGAACCGTCCTCAGGTCGATGAAGAATCGATGTCCCGACACGTATCCCACAACGGGGGTTTCCAGCGTACGGAAGGCTTCGGCCAGCCGGGAGGCCTTCACATGGGGAGGATCAAACCGGAGGGCGGCACTCTCCAACTGTTCGGTGGGGAGTGAGCCGCTTCCCGCCTCCACTTCACTTTCCACGACTTTGATCCGGAACTTTTTCACCGTCGTCCCCTTCAGCGATGCCACCACTTTCCGGCCCCTCCGTATGAGCGTTTTCCGGGAAGCGGTGAAAAGACGATAGGTGGCATTTCCCTTCCCGGGAGGAATCTCACGGTACGACCTGAGGGTCTGTTCCAGCAGTGAGAGCGTCACCTTATCACACCTGACAGCCCGGTACAGGGGATTGGATAAAACGGCGGAAATCAGTTTCCGGTCTCCACAAATCAGTCCCGCCTGAGGCCCGCCCAGAAGCTTGTCCCCGGAAAATGTCACCGCATTCGCCCCCTTTTTCAATACGTCCGACACGACGGGTTCATACGGAAAACCGATGACGGCCAGGTCAAAGAGGGCACCGCTTCCCAGGTCAGTCACCAGAGGAATGCCCTCCTTGCGGCATACGCGGGCCAGGGCATCCACCGGCACTTCCTTGGTAAAGCCTTCGATGCGGAAATTGCTGGTATGTACCACCAGGATGGCACCGGTGTTCCCGGAAATGGCCGAAACGTAGTCTTTCAGGTGCGTTCGATTGGTCGTCCCCACCTCGACGAGCCGGGCACCGCTCTTGCCGATGACTTCCGGAATCCTGAAAGAACCTCCGATTTCCACCAGCTGTCCACGGGATATGATAACATCTTTTCCATCCGCCACCGTGTTGAGGACCAGGAGGACGGCGGCGGCATTGTTGTTGACAACCAGGGAATCTCCGGCCCCCGTTAGCGAGTTCAACAGGAACGAAACGTGATCCGTGCGTTCCCCCCGCTGTCCCGTTTCCAGGTCGATTTCCAGACTCGAATAGCCGTCCATCTCCCCGAAGACCCTTCGCAACAGTGATTTTGAGAAGGGGGCCCGCCCCAGACCC
>JBHIEY010000092.1:0-7280 GCA_046861835.1 Fidelibacterota bacterium
CATAACTCTGGCGCAACTGTATCCCTCGCGATTTTGCCTCCCTTACCAACCGCTCCCGCATCTTGTAGTACAACCGGGCATCGGTGGGAAACGCAATCGCCTTTTCCTGTACCGTCGTATCCACATTCACTTTGTTTAGATGAGAACGCTTCAGCATCCCCAACTGCTGAGCCGTCTTCAAGGTTTGGTATCCGCCAGCTGGCGGACTCCATTCCCCCAGATCCGATACGCTGCCGCCATTTCACCAAGCTTGTGGGATCCAAAGGGAGCTCATGCTGGAAGTATTCGAACCCGGCGAAGTACTGCCAGTAGGGGTTCTCCAGAAATCGCTCCACCACAGACTCGTCACTTTCATCAAAGGTGTGCTTCAAATAATGAAGAGCAACCAGCAGACGAATGGGTTTACCAGGACGCCCCGTGTTCTCTACGTACAAGGGGCCAAACTCCTCCACGAAATAGGACCAGTTTACAGACCGAGCTAATTGGCACAAAGGATCGTGCAGGTCGATAATCTGCTCTAAACGGCTACGAAACAGCTCATCTTGGGGTTTTGACTGAGTTTTTGGGTGCATATTTCACCAGATTCTAGGGGTTAACGGAAGATTTTCTGGTGAAAAGTTAACAAGGTTGAGCAACTCATCCTATTGATATTAAGAATGTTATAACATATTTCATGGACGACTAATTATGCTTGGTATTGACCATGGGATCCCCTTTCTCTTTTCCCAGAGTTTGAGCATCCTATGGTCATATGCACTAAACATACGGTAAACTTCCGTTCATCGATCCCTCTTAGAGGTGAATCAGGACAATCAAGAGAGCATGTAACGTTCTCCATTTTCCGTATCCGGCAATGGGTATCCGGGGCATGACATTGATCCGTTCAGATACGGTCAGATCTGGTGCTCTCCCTCAATTAGACCCATAGTATCCCGGGAAACAAATCCCCGGCAGGGAAGTGATAATCCCGGCAGGGCTCGAACCTGAGACCAACGGCTTTAAAGGCCCCGATGGCGGTTTTTCTATTGGGAAGTTGTGGCTAAATTGTGGATCGGTTAACGCCATGTATGTGAACAAAGAACCCATCGATTTTCAGGCGGATGTCATCGATGCCAGTCACGTCCGGCCCGTGGTGGTGGACTTCTGGGCGGAGTGGTGTGCACCGTGCCGCTTTTTGAGTCCCACCCTGGAGAGTCTGGCGAAGGAGGCGGGAGATGCCTGGACCCTGGTGAAAGTGAACACGGAGGTGCAGCCTGATCTGGCAGTCCAGTTCCGAATCCGGGGTATTCCCACCGTGAAAATGTTCGTTTCGGGTGAAGTGGTGGGAGAATTTGTAGGTGCCCTTGCGGAGCCGCAGATTCGCCGGTGGTTGCAGGAGACCCTGCCCAGTGCCCTCAGGGACGCGGTGCGGGTGGCCGAAATGGCTCTGGAAAAGGGGG
Organism: Fidelibacterota bacterium; assembly: GCA_046861835.1. GTDB lineage: Bacteria > Fidelibacterota > Marinisomatia > Marinisomatales > S15-B10 > JBHIAI01. The sequence goes on from JBHIEY010000092.1 coordinate 1,440, forward strand.
ATGCCTACACCGCCATGTTGAAGGTCCGTGAAGTTCTGGAGAGTGACGATACCGATCCAGATTTGAGGAAGCGGGCCACCGTGATCCTGGCGGAGGCGAGTCTGGCCACCGATCCCGAAGAGAGCCGGAGTCTGGCCAGCCAATTTGAAGATGGGGACCCCTACTATGACCGGGCGGTGGCGGTTCTTCACAGGTATGAGCTGGACCACGGGGAACTTCCGGAAGACGGGGATTCGACGGCTTCCCGGCTCTACGTGGAGGGGATCCGGGCCTGGCGGTCGGGGGACCCCGACACGGCTCTCGACAGGCTCATCGGGTCCATCCGGGAGGATCGAAGCTTTTCAGACGATGCGGCACGGAAGGCCGTTCTCGCCATTTTCCGGATCCTCGGGGAGGAGCACGAAGTCACCCGCAAGTACCGGCCACGGTTCGCCTCGGCCATCTTTTGACCTGTTTTCCCCACTTTTCCTTCCTCCGTCACTTCTGGCTTGCCGTCCATTACTTCGGCCGTTAACTTTCTTTCCACGGGTTACGGCGGGGATATGAAGTGGAGCAGTCCCGCGGGATCAATTTCTTCGGAAAGGAGGAGGGGATGAAAACGGGCGTATCTGCCATCGTTCCGGTGGTGTTGTTGGGAAGTACCGCGGCCCCCGGTCAGGAGCTTTCCGTCCGCCCCGTTGCCACCTATTCCATTGTGGCGCTCGATTCGGCGACGGGCCAGCTCGGCGTGGCGGTACAGAGTCATTGGTTTTCGGTGGGAACGGTGGTGCCGTGGGCTCAGGCCGGTGTGGGGGCCGTGGCCACCCAGTCGTTTGCGAAGATCGATTATGGGCCGGACGGATTGCGCCTCATGGCCGGGGGCATGACGGCTGAGGAAGCCCTCGTCCGGCTGATAGATCAGGATCCCGGCCAGGATGTCCGGCAGGTAGCCATGGTGGACGGCAAGGGAAATGTGGCCGTTCACACGGGAAGCCGGTGCATCCAGGCCGCCGGTCATCTGACGGGGAAGGGATATTCCGTTCAGGCCAATCTCATGGCCAGTGCCACCGTGTGGCCGGCCATGGCCAGGGCGTTTGAGTCGGCCCGAGGGGATCTCGCCGACCGGATGCTGGCCGCCCTGGAAGCGGCCGAAAAGGAAGGGGGAGACATCCGGGGCCGCCAGTCCGCCGCCATGTTGATTGTCACCGGAGAGCCCTCGGGGGTCCCGTGGAAGGATGTGGTTCTGGACCTCCGGGTGGAAGACGATCCGGAGCCTCTGAAGGAGCTGAGGCGGTTGGTCCGGATCCACCGGGCTTATGAACACGCCAACCGGGGGGATCTGCTTCTGGAAAAGGACAACGTGGAGGGGGCCCTTGAGGAATACAGGAAAGCCGCCGGGCTTTATCCTGAGAATCCGGAGCTTCCTTTCTGGACCGCCGTCACCCTGGCCGACGGGGGGAGACTTGAGGAAGCCCTGCCGATTTTTAAGAAAGTATTCGCCGAAGATTCCCGGTGGCGGGAGCTGGTGCCCAGGCTGGTGACGTCAAACCTTCTTCCTGACGATCCCCAGGTCATAGAAGCGATTGTTCGCCAGTAGGAAGCTGACTTCTCCGGTTTTCGCCTGTCCATCGTGTGGGGACGTCCAGCGGCCCCGCGGTGCTCCCACCGTGTGCCGCTGTGGCCACCCTCTGGAAGTGAGGTTTGCCTGGAAGGGGAATCCCCCCGCCCGGGAATCGGTCGATACCCGCGCCCGGTCGCTCTGGCGGTACCGGTCCGTGCTGCCCCCCATCACCGGGCAGAAGATCGTTTCCCTGGGGGAGGGGTGGACTCCCCTCACGGCCGGAGGTGAATATGACGGCGCCCGCCTCTGGTTCAAAGACGAGACGGTCAACCCCACGGGTTCCTTTAAGGACAGAGGGATGGCCATGGCCATATCCCACCTGAGGGCGTACGGAATCGGGAGTGTCTCTCTCCCGTCGGCCGGAAATGCGGGCGTGTCGGCCGCGGCCTACTGTCAGCGGGCCGGTATGCGGTGCCACGTTTATTTTCCCGGGTCCGTCCCTGCGGCCTTTGTCAGCGAGGTCCGGGGGTATGGCGCCCGTGTCACGCTGGCCGGGGAGAGCCTGGCGGAGGCGGCCAGAACCATGGAGAAGGAGAAGAACGTCCATCGGTTTGACCTCTCCACCCTCAAAGAACCTTTCCGGGTGGAGGGGAAGAAAACCCTGGGGTATGAGATCGCAGAACAGATGAACTGGGAGTTTCCGGATGTGGTGGTTTACCCCACGGGAGGGGGAACGGGACTCATCGGTATGTGGAAGGCCTTCCGCGAAATGAGCCAGATGGGGTGGGTGGAGGGAAACAGGCCCCGCATGGTGGCGGTTCAGTCCGACCGGTGCGCCCCCGTGGTGGAGGCCTTTATCAAGGGGCGTGAGACGGTAGTGCCCTTTAGAGGTGGCGAGACAGCGGCCCTGGGGCTCGATGCTCCCGCTCCCATCGGGGGACCCTGGATGTTGCGTGTCTTGAGGGAGAGCGGCGGCACGGCCGTGACGGCGGAGGAAGCCGAGATCGAACCGGCCCGGAAGAGATTAGGTCTCCTTTCGGGAACCGATCCCTCTCCCGAGGGGGGTGTGGCCTGGTTGGGGTTTGAAAAGCTGGCGGAATCGGGCTGGATCGGGCCGGGAGAACAGGCGGTGGTTGTCATTACGGGCAGTCAGATCCGGTACCGGTCGTGACGTATTCCCCTTCCGGCCGTCACCGGATGTGCGCCCCGTCACGCCACGTCGTAGTCGACCATTTATTCTTTGATGTTCAGCCGACTTAGGGTAAACTTTATTGACTTGCGACCGAAGTCTCACCTCCACCTGGAATCCCTTTGAGGTTCATCATGTTGAATAAATGGGCATCTATTGGCTTAGGCATCGTTCTCCCCTGGTCGATCCTTTTGTCCCAGACGGTACGCCTCACCCCCACACCCGGGTTCAACCGGTTCATCACCTATTATGTCAGTTCTGTGGACATCAACACGGGGGCGTCGGATGTCCAGCTTTTCAGTTATCTGTTGGAGTGTGTCGACTGTCCCCTGGTGGGCAATGAATATGCGGACTCCATCCTCCTGGACATCGAATTTAAAATCTCCATGAAGTCCCCTGCCCTGGGGATTCCCGATGAAGAGACGATTCTACGGCTTCGCACGTCCGAACCGGTGGTGATGCGGGCTCCCATTTCACTGGACAGCCGTGATTTTTCCGCGGGTGACCTCAGTTTTTTCGATGTAAACGGGAATCCCGTTGACATTCGCGTTCGCATGGAGGAACAGTTAGAGTTTGAGCGGTTCGAGGATATGTTCAGTGTCATCCTTCAAAGCGGACGTCTCCCCGATGGCATCTACCGCTTCAGGCTCGTCATCGACGTGGAAGGGGGAACGGGAGACGTGGTGGAAGAGGTCATCAACGTGACCACCCAGACCACGTTGCAGCTTACCTCTCCCGGGGGGGTGTTTGAGAACCTGGATCAGTCAGAGATTTACACCCTTTTCCCCGTTTTCCAGTGGGAGTCGGAAATGTTTTCCCCGGCGTGGATCGACAATTGTCCGGAGTGCGGCTTTTTCATCCGGGTGGCCGAATTCCGGTGTCAGGATCACGCCACACCCGAGGAAGCCATTGAAGAGGTTACGGTACTTCCCCTGGATCAGACCCTCGGATGGCAGCTTGTGGGTGATGAAAACGGGGACGGTGTATGGGAACCGGAGGAGGTCACCGGAAATCAGTTGAGTTATATGTATCCCACTACGGGAGCGGTGGACCTGATAGCGGGAAGCATTTATGTCTGGCAGATCCAGAAGCGGATCTCCACCACGGAGGGACTGGAGGTAATCAACAGTCCCATTTATGCCTTCCAGATCAAGGAGACGACCGTCGATCCGGTGGTTCAAGCCCTGGAGGAGATTCTACCGGAGGAGGTGCTGGAGAGTTATCTGACGCCGTGCGGGCCTTTGACGGGCTACCGTCCCAGCGGCACCCTGAAGCTCGATGGCCTGGAGGTGGATCCGGCGGCCCTGAACGAACTGGTTGAACAATTCCGGCAGGGGACCCGGACCCTCATTTCCACTGAGGTCAGGTGATGGCAGCCCGGCAGGTTAGATGGCCTGGAGCATGGGCCCTGTGGATGGGGACTCTGGCAGTCGCGGTTCAGCTGTCGGGGGCGGAGAAGGTGGCGTTGACCATGAAAACCACAGGGGAGGTACGCCACCAGCCGGTGGGGGCAGAAGCTTTCGAAACCCTCCGCCGGGGGATTGCCCTTTTTGATGGAGAAGTGGTGGTCACGGGAGAGGACGGTCTGGCCATTGCCCTCTTTCTTGATGACAAATCCCAGCTGAAGATCAAGAAGAACTCCGAGGTGGAAATATCGGGAAGCCGCCAGGAGGGAACGATTTCCAAGCGAATCGGGATGGCCTACGGCAGTATGAAGGCCACCGTGGAGGAACAGACCCGGGACTTTGTCATCACTACCCCAACGTCCGTGGCGTCCATCAAGGGGACGGAATTCTGGCTGATCTCCGACCCCGCTCTGGGGGACCTTTTGATCGGCATTACGGGAAGCGTGGAATTGACCAACGTGATTTCCGGTGCTGTCCACACGGTGGAACCGGGTACGGTGGTGGAGTCCACCCAGGGAGGCGAAATCAATGTTCTGGTAACGGTGAAAATCCGGGGTGAGGCTTCTTCGGAAGTCTCGGGGGGACAGTTCACCATGACGAACATAACGGTCCTTCAGGGGGATGTGGCCCCACAAGATCTCTCGGGAACGGTGGACGTAACGGGTACCACCGTCTTTGAGGGAGCCGATGTTACCGTTGGATCGGTGATCACCCTCACGGGGATCCTGGATCAGCAGACGGGAAACGTGGCGGCCACGGTGGTGGAAGTGTCGGCCCCTATTACCGTAACAGCGGTGGTATCGGGCCCACTCACCGGGAATCGGTTCACCATTTCCGATGTGACTCTGGTGGCCGGAGAATCGGAAACGCTTCCGGCTGCTGTGGCGGTAACGGAACTGACGGTGATTGAAGGGGGAGACATCGTTCTCGGGGCTCAGGTAACGATTACGGGGAACTACAATGAGGAGACGGAGGTGCTGGAAGCGGCCAGGATCGATGTGGTGATTCCCCAGCTGAAGATAACGGGCATGATTTCCTCCATCGTATCGGACCGGGAGATTCAGGTCGAGGGGATTCGCCTCCTTGCGGGGCAGGCGGATCTGTCGCGCTTTTCCGGAAAGATTATTGTTACGGAATCGACGGTCATCGAGGGAGGAGAGTTAGCCGTGGGGGCCTCCATAACGGTGACGGGAACCCTGGATGAGACGACGGGAGATGTGGTGGCCGACCATATTGAAGTGTCCCAGGTGGTCCTGACCGCCACGGTCAATTCGCCGGTGACAAACAACGAATTCGAAATCACCGACGTTACCGTGTTGGAGGGGGATTTGGATCCGGATGCCCTTTCCGGGATTGTCAGGCTCACCCCCGATACGGAGGTGGAAGGGGGAGACATTGTCGTGGGTGTTCAGGTGTCGGTGACCGGGAACGTGGACCCGGCCACGGGGGCGTTTGTCGCTTCGAAAATTGTGGTGATTCTTGTCGAAAAGGAACTCATCGTGGATATGGAGGATAACCAGGGCCGGAAGCGGGAACTGGTGATCCGGTTTCAATAGATGAAGAATTCTGTGGGGTTGTATTCCAGTCGTCCGACCGCAAAATTGGCGGTGTGGGTTGCGGTGTGGATGGTTGCCGGAACTCTCAGGGCCTTTCAGGCAGCGACCATTAGCCATTATCCTCCTCCGGGGGGACAGCATCCGGCGGAT
>JBHIEY010000260.1:0-1979 GCA_046861835.1 Fidelibacterota bacterium
CCTGGAGGTCAAACCCATAGACACGATTGAGCCTTGCATCAGAAACAAATATGATTTCCCCGGCGACGGCGACGCCGATGGGAAGAAACAACCGGCCCTGTCCGCTTCCTCCGATTGTGCGAACTTTCCCCTCTACTTTGTCAAACACAACCACCGTACCGAGTCCCGTGTCGGTTATGTACACTCTCCCCGCGGAATCGGCAGCTACACCGTACGGTTTTAGGAGTCTTTTCCCTCTCCCTGTTCCCAAAAGCATCGATCGCATGGATTCCATGGCCGTTTTTTCAAAGTAGGAAGCGTCGCTAATTATCTCCAGCAATTGTATGCGCGGTGTCTCAGGTGGGGGTGGCCAGAGAAGTCTCGGTGTAGCCTCGGGCCGGATGGAGCACCCAGAAATGGAGATGAGAGCCAGGGCGCAGCACAGGAGGTTAATACATACGGGGCACGAGGGAAACCTTTCTACAGACAATTAGCAAAAGCTCCTCAAGGTCATATTCCGCGGAGATTCACCTGTTCTCCCCGTGCCGATGCCCGGATATGCCCTTGACGAGGTTCACCATTTCCGAAAGGTCAAACGGCTTATCGACAAAGTATCGAATTCCCATCTCTCTGGCTCGTTTCCGGGAATCAGGATCGCCGAAAGCGGTAATAAGAATCACGGTGGGATGGTGGGCACACTCCTGCGCCGAAGCCGCTACTGCGAATCCGTCCTCTCCAGGGAGTCTCATGTCGGTGATGACCAGGTCGTACGTCGCGGCGCGGAGTTTCTCTTGCGCCAGTTCCGCACTGGCAACGGACGCAGTGGCGTAGCCTGCTTTTTTCAGGCTCTTCTCCAGGGACCAGCGCATGAGAGGTTCGTCGTCCACCACCAGAATGCGAAATGGGATGGCTGTCATCTCCTGTTGATTGTTAACCGGACTGACAGCTGGCGACATGACTGATCCCTGTGGTTTCTCCTTCCAGATTCCATATTTCAATAATCATGCCAGAAAGGGATCTGTTCAAATCTGGCCAGGGTACAGTCCTCAAAGGACGTAACCAATGCCTATAAGAACGCACTCTCTTGTGGCATATTCCCCAGCATTGGGTCAAACGACACACCCTCACTTTTTCAACAAGTTGTGTTTTTTCATGCGATACCGGAGTGTGTCACGACTGATCTTCAACAACCTGGCAGCCTGAGACTGATTACCACCCGTCTTTTCAAGGGCATGGAGCAGAATCTTCTTTTCAAGCTGGTCCATGGAGAAATCTTTGGACTCAAAATCCAGCTGGAAAGTTTGGGATTCGCCCGGGGCCAGTCTCGAATACGCCAGTTCAATGTGCGGGAGAGTAACGAACTCGTCATCGCTCAAAAGGACCGCTCTTTCCAGTACGTTCCGGAGTTCCCGTACGTTTCCCGGCCATTCGTACCTCAAGAAGAGAGACTTAACTTCGTCGGATAAGCCCTTAAAGTTCTTGTGAAACATACCGTTTAACTCTTCCAGGAAATACTGTGACAGCAGAAGTACGTCCTCACCTCTCTCCCTCAAGGGCGGAATGTGAACATGGACCACGTCAAGGCGATAGTACAGGTCGCGCCGGAATTTCCCCTCCGACAGCCGCTGTTCCAAAGGCTGGTTTGTGGCGGAAATGAAGCGGACGTCTGCGGCAATTTCTACGGTTCCCCCCACCCGCTTAAACGTCTTGTTTTCCAGAACCCGCAGGATTTTCGACTGGAGAGCGCTGGAAATGTCCCCGATTTCATCCAGAAAGACAGTTCCCCCCTGTGCCAGCTCAAGAATCCCTTTCTTCTGGGTCTTGGCGTCGGTGAAGGCCCCCTTTTCATGACCGAACAGTTCACTTTCTATGAGCTGATCTGGCATAGCCGCGCAGTTTACCGTCATGAGCGGTTTGCCACTCCTGGCACTCAGGAAATGAATGGCTTTTGCTGCCAGTTCCTTCCCCGTTCCCGTCTCCCCCGTAATCAGGACAGTGGT
>JBHIEY010000093.1:0-7245 GCA_046861835.1 Fidelibacterota bacterium
TGAAGGTGGCCCTGGACGGAGGCGATGAGACGGTGCTTCAAACCCGCCGTATCATCGTGGCCACCGGGGCCCGGAATCTGGAACTTCCCGGCCTGTCGATCGACCGAAAGCGGTCCCTCACCTCCACCGAAGCCATGGTGCTCAAGACCGTTCCGAAGAAAATGATCATTATTGGGGCCGGAGCCATCGGTGTCGAATTTGCCACCTTTTATCACGAATACGGCACCGAGATTCATCTGGTGGAGATGCTCCCCCGCGTCCTTCCCCTGGAAGACGAAGAAATCTCGGACATGCTGGCCAAACTGTTCGAAAAACGGGGAATTCGCGTCCATACGTCAACCCGGGTGGAAAAAATCGAGTCTTTGAAGACCAAGGTAAAGGTTCACGTGAAAGCGGGAGACGCCGCGGACGTCCTGGATGGAGAGATCGCCCTGGTGGCCGTGGGGGTTCAGGGGAACGTGGAGGGTATCGGTCTTGAAGAGGTGGGCGTTCGCCTGGAGAACGGATGGATAAAGGTAAACGAGTTTTATGAGACAACGGTGAAGGGGATCTATGCCATTGGTGACGTCATCGGCCCCCCCTGGCTCGCCCATGTGGCATCGGCGGAGGGACGGGTGGCGGCGGAACACGCGAGCGGGAAGAGTCCCCGGCCTCTCAATTATGACAACATTCCCGCCTGTACCTATTCCCGGCCCGAGGTGGCCTCGGTCGGCCTCACGGAAAAAGGTGCCGTGGAGGCGGGCCATGATATCACCATCGGCAGATTTCCCATGCGTGCCAGCGGAAAAGCCCTGGCCATGGGGGAATCCGAAGGGATGGTGAAAATGGTGGTGGACAAGGCCTATGGGGAGATCCTCGGTTGCCACATCATTGGCCCCGGTGCCACCGAACTCATCGCCGAAGTCGCCGCCGCCCGGACGGCCGAATCGACCTACCGGGAGATTCTCGAAACCGTTCACGCCCACCCAACGCTCTCTGAAACCCTCATGGAGGCCGCCGCCGCGGCGGTGGGGGAGGTTATCCACATATGACCTTCAGGCGTCAAGAATCAAGGAACCCCCATCCCCGATCCACCACTCTCCCCTCACCATCCACCATCCACCATCCCCCATCCAGCACCCAGCACGGTTCCCCTGCCCCGGAGGGAAAAGACCGTCTGCTTCAGATCGTCAACCTTGGGCGGAGGGACTACAAGGAGGTGTGGGATTTTCAGAAGGACCTGGTGACAAAGCGGCAGGCCCGGGTGATTCCCGATACGCTTATTCTCGTGGAGCACGATCCCGTCTACACGCTGGGGAAAAACGGCGACGAGAGTCATCTTCTTGGGTCCCGGAGGAGAGACATCCCCGTCTACCGGGTGGAAAGGGGAGGGGATGTCACGTACCACGGTCCGGGACAGCTCGTGGGCTATCCCATTCTCGATTTGCACGACCACCGTCTCAGTATCAGCTGGTACATGCGCAGTCTGGAGGAGGTCATCCTCCGGGCCCTTCTCCGGTTCGATATTCGGGCTCGTCGCCGGCCCGGCCTGACGGGCGTTTGGGTCGAGAATGAAAAGATTGCCGCCCTCGGGGTGAGGCTGTCCCGCTGGGTGTCCATGCACGGGTTTGCCCTGAACGTCAACACCGACCTGACCCCCTTTGCAGGGATCATTCCGTGCGGGATCGGTCCCGGCCGGGACGGGGTGACCTCCATGGAAGCCCTTTTGAATGAGCCTCAGGATCTGAACAGGGTGGCGAACGTTGTCGTGGAACAGTTCTTGGACGTATTCTCGTTTCATTAGTTCTTGATTTGGAGAGGAAAGGAGCGGACCAATGCCAAGGTTTCGCGGATTTACGAAGAAAGATCTGCTCAATGTGTATCGCATCATGCTTCTCTCCCGGAGGCTTGATGAAAGAATGCTCATGCTCCTCCGGCAGGGAAAGGGGTTTTTTCACATCGGAGGTTCGGGCCACGAAGCCGCTCAGGTGGCGGCTGCCCGGGCCATGAAACCCGGTGAGGACTGGGCCTATCCCTACTACCGCGATTCGGCGTTCTGTCTCGCCTTCGGCATGACGGACCGGGAGCAGCTGCTCTGTTTTCTTTCCCGGGATGAAGATCCCAATTCCGGGGGCCGCCAGATGCCCCAGCACTACGGCCATCGCGACCTGAGGATCGTGTCCCAGTCCAGTCCCACGGGCACCCAGTTTCTTCAGGCCGTGGGATGCGCCATGGCCGTGGCCAAAGAGGGGAAGAAAGAGGTCGTCTACGTTTCCGCCGGGGAGGGAACGACCAGCCAGGGAGACTTTCACGAGGCCCTCAACTGGTCCAGCCGGGATAAGCTCCCCGTAATCTTTCATGTTGAGGATAACCGGTACGCCATCTCCGTTCCCGTTTCGGAGCAGGTTTCCGGGGGATCGGTGTACCGGATATCGGCCGGGTATGCCAACCTGGCCCGTTTTCAGGTTGACGGTACCGATTTTTTTGAGTCCCATCTCGCCTTTCAAAAGTCTGTGGACAGAGCCCGGAAGGGAAAAGGTCCAAGCATCATCGTATCGGATGTGGTCCGGCTGCTGCCCCACTCCTCCTCGGATGACCAGCGAAAATACCGGAGCCCCGAGGAAATTGAAGCCGACCGCAAAAGGGACCCCATCACCGTCTTTTCCGACGCGTGCGTGAAGGAGGAGATAATCACGGGCGAAGAGCTGGAGAAGATTGACCGGGAAGTGACCAAACAGGTGGAGGAGTCGGCGGAATGGGCGGAATCCCGGCCCCACCCGTCTCCCGACTCGGCCCTGACATACGTCTACAGTGAGAACCCGGTTCATGCCGCCGTGGAGGAAAAGCCTCCCACCATGGTGGCGGAAAAGGTGGTCATGGTGGACGCCATCAATCACGCCCTGAAAGAGGAAATGCGGTTGAACGAAAAGATGGTCGTATACGGGCAGGACGTGGCGGGGAAAAAGGGGGGCGTCTTCACCGCCACCGCCGGCCTCACGGACGAATTCGGAGAGGAGAGGGTCTACAATGCGCCCCTGGCGGAATCGTCCATTGTGGGAACGGCCGTGGGGATGGCATCGGCGGGCTGGAAACCCGTTGTGGAGATACAGTTCGGGGATTACATTTGGACGGCCATGATGCAGATTCGCAACGAGGTGGCAACCATGCGGTACCGGTCCAAGAATACCTGGAGCTGTCCCCTCGTCATCCGGGTCCCCGTGGGGGGATACATCCACGGGGGACTCTGTCACAGCCAATCGATTGAGGGCTATTTTCTCCATCTGCCGGGGATCCGCATCGCCTATCCTTCCAACGCCGCCGATGCAAAAGGACTTCTGAAAACGGCCTGCCGGATGGACGACCCGGTTATGTTCATGGAACATAAGGGACTCTACCGGGCGGCGGCTGCCGTTACGGCCGAACCCGATGAGAACTACGTGCTCCCGTTCGGAAAAGGGAAAATCGTTCGCGAGGGAAACGACCTGACCATCGTCACCTACGGCATGATGGTCCATAAGTCGCTGGAAGCGGCCAGAACCCTCCAGGAGTCCCTGGGCGTCTCTATCGAAATTATCGATTTAAGAACACTGAATCCCATGGATCTCGATCTCATCGAGACGTCTCTCCGCAAGACCAGCAAGGTGCTGGTGGTGTACGAAGACAACATTACCAACGGTCCGGGAGCCGAAATCGCCGCCATTGTGGCCGACCGCTTTTTCGAACTGCTTGACGGACCCGTCCGGCGAGTGGCGGGAAAAGATTGTCCCATCGCGTTCAGCTCCATCCTGGAGGATCAAATCTTGCCCCAAACCGATGACGTGACCGTGGGGGCGAAGGAGCTGCTGGAGTATTGAGAAGCTTATGACCGGTTCCGTGTCCACGGGCACTCTCTTTGGGAGGCTGCCGGATCTTGTCCAACCTGCCCGGCGAAATGATCATGAAGGTGAGGTTGTCTATGATCGTTGATGTGGTCATGCCGAAACTCGGGGAATCCATAGTGGAGGGGACCATTATCGAGTGGCGCAAGAAGGTGGGGGATTCGATCCAGAAGGACGAAATCCTCCTGGAAATCGGGACGGACAAGGTGGATTCGGAAATTCCGTCGCCCGTGTCGGGCGTTCTGGTGGAGATCCTGGCTCAGAAGAACGATATCGTTCCGGTGAACGAAAAGATTGCCCGCATTGAAACGGAGGCGAAAGAAGCCGTCCGGGCCGCTCCCGAAAAGATTCCTCCGGCGCCGGTCCCATCCCCGGAAGAAAGAGCCCCCGTCACCGTTCCTCCCGGCCCGGTGCCTCCTGAAGGGAAGAAAGCTCCCGAGATCCCGGAGAAGAAGCCCTTTTATACCCCTCTGGTCCGGTCCATCGCCCGGCGGGAGAACCTCAGTGAGGCCGAACTGGCATCCATCGCCGGAACCGGCCGCGGAGGCAGGGTGACCAAGAAAGACGTGCTGGCCTACCTGGAGAAAAGGCCGGCAGTTCCCGAAGTGGAGCTTCCACCGGTGGAAGCGGTTCCCCCCGTCCGTCTGGAGGAAGAAAGAGTGGAAATGGGTCGCGTCCGCCAGCTTATCGCGGAACATATGAGGCGAAGCCTCGACACGGCGGCCCACGTTCATCTGGTGTCTGAATGCGACGTCACGGGCATCGGGAACTACATAAATGCCCAGAAGTTGGCCTTCGAAAAACGGGAGGGATTCAAACTCACCTTCACCCCCTTCTTCGTTTTAGCGACCGTGAAAACGATCCACGACTATCCCCTCTTCAACGCCTCAGTGGACGGCACTCAGATCGTCTACAAGAAGAACGTGAATGTGGGTCTGGCCGTGGCCACTCAGAGGGGACTCATGGTCCCGGTCATCCGGAACTGCGAGGAACTGAACTTTCTGGGGATCTGCCGGAAGGTGAACGATCTTGCCGTTCGCACCCGGGAAGGGAAAATCTCTCCGGAAGACCTGCAGGGTTCCACCATCTCCCTCACCAACTACGGAATGTTCGGGAACCTCTTCGGCACCCCCATTATCAACCAGCCCAACGTGGCCATCGTCGGCATCGGTGCCGTTACGAAACGTCCCGTGGTGAGGGAAACCCCTGAGGGCGACGCCATCGCTATCCGCTCCATGGTCTATCTTTCCCTCGGTTTCGATCACCGGCTGATCGATGGTGCGGGTGGGGGGCAGTTCCTGCAGCGAATGGTTCACTACCTGGAAACTCTGAATACCGAATCCCTCTTGTAGCATGGTGAACCTGCTTGTCGGGAGAAGCGTGGTAATCTCATTCTTCAGTTCTGAGACTCAGGAGCTTCAGTGACCATTTCCCTCAATCCCGGCAACGGTTCGACCATACAGGCCCGGAAGCCGGACTGGCTGAAGATCCGTGTCAGAACGGGAGCCAACTACCGCGACCTCAAGGGGATTGTTCGCCGGGGGAATTTGCACACGGTATGCGAAGAAGCCCTCTGTCCCAACATCTACGAGTGCTGGGAGCGGCGTTCGGCCACGGTGATGATCCTGGGAGAGGTGTGCACCCGGTCGTGCGGCTTCTGCAATGTCAAGACGGGCAGGCCCTCGTGGAACGATCCGGATGAACCGCGGAGAACGGCCCTGGCCGTCCGGGAGATGGGTTTGAGACATTGCGTCATCACCTCGGTGAACCGGGATGAACTTCCTGACGGGGGGGCGTCGGTCTGGGCCGAGACCATCCGGAAAGTTCATGAGATCAATCCCGATTGTTCTGTGGAAGTGTTGATTCCCGACTTCAAGAACGACGACTTATCATTGGAGGCCGTCTTCTCCGCAGGTCCGGAGATCCTCGGGCACAACGTGGAAACGGTCCCCCGGTTGTACCGTACGGTTAGACCGCAGGCCAGATACGAGTGGTCCCTTTCGGTCTTAGAAAAATCGAAACGGTTCGGGCTGCGAACGAAGACGGCGTTCATGCTCGGGCTCGGGGAACAGGCAGAGGAGGTCTTCTCCCTGATGAAGGACGTGGCGGAAACGGGATGTGATATTCTGGCCATCGGTCAGTACCTTCAGCCCACACGCCGCCATGTTCCGGTGGATCGCTTCGTCCATCCCGGTGAGTTCGACGTGTACCGTGAGGCGGGACTCAAAATGGGTTTCAAATGGGTGGAAGCGGGTCCACTGGTGAGAAGCTCCTACCACGCAGAGGCCCAGGCGGCCGTGAGTCTGGAACCGGATCATGGGTAGGCAGCAGGCCATTGTTTATGCTCTCATTCTTGGGGCTGGTCTCATTCTGGCGTGGATCGTGGCCACCCTCCAGGACGGCAATCCGCCGGGGACAGCTTTCCGCCGGGGAATGAGCCCCCCTGCCGCGGGTCCTCAGGCCGCTGCCGGTGCGGGTTCGGACCAGGTTCAGTTAGGGCGTCTGATTGCCACAGTGCCGCCCGGGTGGTTCATGGAAGCGCCGTCATCATCCATGCGGATGGCCCAGTTCCGGCTGCCGTCGGAGGATCCCGGCCGGGAGGACGCCGAACTGGCCGTCTTCTCGGGAATCGGAGGGGGAACCCGGGACAACCTCAACCGCTGGTTCGGCCAGTTCGTGCAGCCTGACGGATCGTCGTCCAGCGACAAAGCCCGGGTGGAAACCATCACCGCCGGGGATATGCGCGTCACCCTGGCCGATCTGACGGGAACGTTCACTGGTTCAGGGATGCCCATGTCACAGCCCGTGGATAAACCCGGCTACCGCCTTCTTGCCGCCATTGTGGAAACGGTGGACGACACCTATTACTTTAAGCTGGTGGGACCCGAGTCCACGGTGGGAAGGTGGGCGGGGAGTTTTACGACATTCATAGGGAACCTCCGGTTCACCGGACCGTAAATGTGTCAGGCTTTTGTGCCAGCTGGGGCCGGAATCCTCTTTGGCACAATTATTGCGTAGGAATGGCCGTGGATTGTGATAAATTAGCATCCTGAGTCCGGTCATACTTCAATCCAGGGAGAAATTTATGTTAGATGAAGAGAGAGGTCCGGTAGCCGAAAAGGATACGGTTACCGACGACGTGGAGTTCGAAAAGGAAGGCACCATTCCCGAATCGTATCCCCTCATGCCGTTGAGGAATACGGTCCTGTTTCCCCAGCAGGTTATTCCCACCTATATCGGAAGGGAGCGATCGCTCCGCTTGATCGACGATCTTCCTGCGGGAAAGAAAATGATTGTGGTGGTGGCTCAGCAGGATGGATCCCTTGAGAATCCCGGGGAGGACGACCTTTTCGCCTGGGGCACTCTGGCCATCGTCCTGAAAGTGTTC
>JBHIEY010000094.1:0-7135 GCA_046861835.1 Fidelibacterota bacterium
TCTCCACGGGTCAAGGGAGATGACAGTGGGGGGAATGCGTCAGCACGGGATGCAGACGGAGGGGGGACTCATCTCGACTTTTACGACGGAATAGTTCTGAACGAAAGGAGGACACTAAGATGAGTTACTATTTCAGCAAGATTCTCGACCTGGGATTCGACCAGGTCGTGGACCGTACCACGGAAGCGTTGAAAAAGGAAGGGTTTGGCGTACTGACGGAAATCGACGTAAAACAAACCCTGAAGGAAAAGTTGAACGTTGATTTCAGGAAGTACAGGATTCTGGGTGCCTGCAATCCCCCCTTCGCCCATCGGGCGCTGGAGTTGGAAGACAAGATCGGCACCATGATGCCGTGCAATGTCGTGGTTCAGGAGCTCTCCGGGGGAGAGGTGGAGGTGGCTGCTGTCGATCCCCTCGCCTCCATGCAGGCGGTGGACAATCCCTCGCTGGCGGTTCTGGCCGGAGAAGTGAGACAAAAACTGCGCGGGATCATCGAAGGTCTATAACGGAGTAGCGGTAAGAAAGGAGAAGGGATGCACTGGACAGGTTGGGGAGGCGGCTGGTTGACGATGGTGTCGTGGTGGGTGCTCATTATCCTCGGCATCGTTTTTCTCGTCAAATTGATTGTCGGGCAGGGTTCACGGGAGGCAAAGGGACATTCCCCTCTGGAAATCGTGAAAAGGAGATATGCCGGGGGAGAAATCACGAAGGAGGAATTTGACCAGATCAAAGGTGATCTTTCGGATGCGTGAGCACGGGTTGGTCTGAGCGGCACCAGGCAGGGTGAGACGGAAAGGATGACACGAAGCGGGAGGACCGGAATTCGCTGTCAGAGACACACATGGTGGATCGTCTGGGGGTGTCTGCTGATTGTTTCGGTCCGGAGTCAGGAGATCGAAGGAAAGGGCTTCATCGCAGGGAGTGTTTCCGGTGCCCGGGGACCCCTTCCTGGTGTTCAAGTCTGGGTAGAAGGGACGGACATGGGGGACGTGACGGACACCCTGGGGCGGTATCGACTGGGGCCCCTGGCGCCAGGAGAATACTACATTGTATTCCAGCACATCGGGTATCGCAAGGAGTTGGCGGGTCCGGTTTCCGTCCTCCCACACCGAAAAGCAGTCCTTGATCTTCAGCTGGTGCTTGAGGTCCTCGACATGGAAGCCGTGTTGGTCACGCCCCGGACCGAGCGGTTCGAGCCCGAGGGAATCACCGCCCGCCTGACAGCCCGAATGATCCAGGAGTCTCCGGGGGCGGCCCAGGACGTTTTCCTGGTGCTTCAAACGCTCCCCGGGGTTTCTTCGGGAGGGGACGATTCGAAACTCTATGTCAGGGGAGGGCGACCGGAAGAGAATTTGATTCTCTATGACGGTGCAACCATCCGCAATCCGTTTCATTTCGATTTTATAGGGGGAGGCTTCTTCACCATTTTCAATTCCAGTCTTGTAAGCGATGTGAAGTTCTATTCAGGGGGATTCCCCGCCCGTTACGGCGACCGACTTTCTGCTGTGATGGTGATTGAGAACCGGGAAGGAAGCCGCGAACGGAAAGGGGCGGAGTTCTCCCTGAGCATGGCGGATGCCAAGGTTCTTCTGGAGTCTCCCGTCACCAAACGGGCCGCAACGATCCTGACGTTCCGGAGAAGCTATTTCGACCTTCTGATGAATCGTTCCGGTTTTGCGGCCGACTATGATCTGCTTCCCGTATTCTTTGATCTGAATTCCAAGACCGACGTGTTCCTTACCGATCGTCATCACGTTTCGGTAAACCTCCTCTACTCCCGGGAAAAGATGTCCGGGTACTTCGATGAACCTCACCTGGAGGGAACTCATACCTGGTCCAGTGAAAGCTGGACTGCAGCCCTGCGACTGCGCTCGATTTTCACCCCGGGCTTGATGTCTGATGTGAATGTCTACTGGAGCGAGGGATACCACGACGGCAGCCACGCCGACGGCGCCGGGACTGAGAATACCCGGCAGGGGGAAATCGCCGTAAAAGCAGACTTCGGCTTACAGATGGAATCTCACACGGTTCACGCAGGTGCCTGGCTCGTTCAGGACAGGGGGGATATGAGAGTCCGGCTACCCCTTCACCTGGCGTACAACTTTGAGGAACTGTACTTCGCCTCCAGCGGGAATGCGATGAAGATATCGGCATACGTTGAGGATACCTGGGAGGCAAACCGGAGGATATCGCTCAATTACGGCGTTCGTGGAGATCATGTGGTCATCAGCTCCGAGACGGCCGTATCTCCGCGACTGAATCTTGTCGTGACGCCGGCAAAGAATCTTCAGCTCTCCGTTAGCTATGGGGTATACACGCAAAGCCCTCCGGGTTATGAGCTGGCGGATAACCCTTCTCAGCGATCGAGGGAATCCCGGGCATGGGGATTCGGCGTCAACGGAACGACGGTTTCGGATATTTTCTGGAGTCTCGAGGCCTACCAGAAGACGTTTTCGCGCTTGATGACGGTGGATGAGACTGGCCATTTTGCCCATGACGGGTATGGTGACGTGTCAGGCTACGAACTGTATGTCCGGAAAAGGGCGGGAGAGAAGTTCGTGGGTTGGTTCTCCCTTACACGGTCTGTTGCAAGAAGAAAGGAAGGGACGGCCCGGTCATTGTCTCTCTTTGATTACGATCAAACCTATCTGGTCAGTGCTGTGGCCCAGTACCGGGTGACGGAAAAATGGACATTGAGTTCTCGCTTCCGGTATGCCACTGGCAAGCCGTATACTCCCGCTGAAGGGGGGTGGTTCGATCCCGGGACATCCCGCTATTTTCCAATTCTCGGCGAGACAAACTCCTCCAGATTCCCCCCTTACCACCGCCTTGACGTGCGGGTCGCCCGCCAGTTTCCGGATGTCTTGGGAGGAGTGACAATCTATTTCGAAACCATCAACACCTATGACCGCGACAATGTGGTTTACTATGTCTGGAGTGAGGATTTTTCCACCAGAAGGAACTTCACGGTGTTCCCCTTTCTTCCCATCGTGGGCGTTGACGTTCGCCTGTAATCAGAGGAGCTACGGAAATCTTGACTATCATTCCCGATTGGGCCCCTAATGTTCATCCCCTCATCATTCATTTTCCCGTCGCCATCCTGATTCTTGCGGTGGCGGTCGATTTTGGGGCGGTGGTATTCCGGAGGATTCCATGGCTTGTGCAGGCAGCCACCCTGACGTATGTCGCCGGCGCGGTGAGCGTCCTGGCGGCTTTTCTGACCGGACGTCAGGCCTCGGAGACGGTAAACCTCCCTCCTCTGGCCAACCCGGTTCTAAACATTCACGCCGATCTTGCCCAATGGACTTTGATCTTTTTCGGGGTGGTGGCTCTCGGTCGTCTGGGACTCCTTGTCCGGAGAAGATCCCCCGGGAGTGTCCTGGGGTGGTTCCTGTTTCTTTTGGGACTTGGGGGCCTGGGCCTGGTGGTCAAAACTGCGGAAAATGGGGCCCAACTGGTGTACCGGTTTGGTGTTGGGGTTCAGAAGAATGATGAACCAATTCGTCACGTTGAATCGGAGACAGGCGTCGTGCTGGAGGATGGCGGGTCGTGGCGGTGGCTCCCCGGGGAAACCGCGGGGACGATGCTGAGTGGATTTGACTGGTTGGAGGGCCGTCCGTCCGATCTGACCATGAAAGCCCTTGACGACGGGGTTGCCCTCCTGATCGATGGGGATCCGGTGTTCGTTGTGGCAGGAGGTCCCTTAGGGGGGGTTCAAGTGGACGTCTGGCTGAATCTGGACGATTTCCGTGGAGATTTTTCTGTGGTTCACCATGTAAAGGACACCGGGACATACGATTACGTTTCCGTTGGTCACGGCACCATGCTTCTCGGCCGGAGTGAAAATCACTTGACAAGAGTCCTCCATGAGAAGGAGATTGATGTGTCCGGATGGGCGGAAATCCGGGCAGTAGGCCAGGGTAGACACGCCCGGGGCTACCTGAATGGCGTGCTCCTGACCCACGGGCATCTCCCCGGACTTCCCCCAGGACGGGTAGGGTTCTACGCAAGAGGGGAGGGAACGGTTCTCTTGAGGGGGATCCGGGTGCAGGACCTGGAGTGAGACAGACATGTCCGGAGTGAATCCCTCATCGGGACGGCCAGAGGTGATCACGTTCTCGGTCGGCAGTTCGACGGGTGAGCCCCTGAAGACAGTTCCGTCCCAGAGGAATCCGGAGCGATGCGGCCCAAACGGTTGGGCCATCAGCACCGGGGCCGGATGAGGAGGCTATCATGAATACACCGAGTTCAACGGCATTGACGGCCATACCGGTTTGTTCCTTCTGGGTGCGTTTCCGGACGCCCGGCACAAGGGCACCGGAGAGCATATGCGTCAAGGATCGATGCAGCAGATGGGACAACATATGAAGTCCATGGATCAAATGATGCAGCGTGTGAACGAGATGATGAAAAGGACCTCGACTATGATGCAGCCCATGCATGAACAGGGTGGCATGGAGCACATGGCGGGCGGTCGTGAGATGATGATGCCTGCCGGAATGAATGAGATGGGGGTGAGAATGCATAAATTGATCGACCGTATGAACCAGATGATGTCGGAAAAGATGAATGCGGCTCCATAATGGGCGGCTTCCCCGGGCTTCCGGTCTCACTGGCTGTTCTATTCTCGTGCAGCGGACCGTCCGTAACGGTGGAGGATCTGCCCTCTCCCGGGGGACCGGGTAGTCGCTATCCGAACTGGTATGCGACCCGGGAGATGACCCTCATCATGAGCTGGCTCGAACCCGGGGAAGGAGATACGTTCTCCCTGCAGATGGCTGAGTGGTCAGGTGACGATTGGGAACAGACGAAAACGGTATCTTCCGGGGACAACTTTTTCATCAACTGGGCAGATTTTCCTTCCATCTACCAGAGTCGCGGAGATACGCTGCTGGCCCACTGGCTGGTCCGGAGTGCCGGAGGGACTTACGAGTACGACATCCATCTCTCCAGATCTGAGGACAGGGGCGTGACGTGGTCGGCTCCCATCCGGCCCCACCGGGATAACCGGAAGACGGAGCATGGCTTTGTCTCCTTTTTTCGTTTCCCGTCGTCCGAAGCCGGGATGGTGTGGTTGGATGGCCGGAACATGGTGTTGGATGCCGGGGAGAACGTTCTCTCCGGGTCCATGTCCCTTTACACCACGACCCTGGGACCTGGAGGCAGGGTGGGAGGAGAGGTTCTCCTCGATGACAGGGTATGCGAGTGCTGTGCCACCAGTTCAGCAGTTGAGGGAAGCACGGTTGTGGTGGCCTACCGGGATCGTTCGGAGGACGAAGTCCGGGATATTCAGGTCGTTCGATACCTCTCCGGTTCCTGGCGCGGACCTGTAACGGTAAACAAGGACCGGTGGACGATCCCGGGGTGTCCCGTGAACGGACCTGCCGTCGTCATGCGGGAGGGAAAGGTGGCGGTGGCGTGGTTTACCGCGCCTGACGGTTCGGGTCGGGTAAATCTTGCCCTCTCCTCCGACACGGCAGCCTCTTTCCACGAGTCCGTACGGGTCGACGGTGGCAATCCTCTGGGACGGGTAGACGTGGAGTGGCTTCCCGACGGGGATCTCGTTGTCAGCTGGATTGAACTGATAGGTGAAGAGGCTGCCGTCGTGGTGAGACGGGTTTCCGACGACGGCGCAAGGGGCCCCATGACCCCCATAGGTTCCATCCGTTCCGGCCGGGAGAGTGGCTTCCCCCGTCTGTCACTCCTGGGGGACGACCTCTACTTGGCATGGACTGCCCCCGGGTCTCCGTCGGGACTCACCATCAAGAAATTTCCTTTCTCATCGATTCCCTGACTGTTTCCCTTTCTCCTGAGGGCCCATCGGCCCAGGCCGATCTCGCATGGTTTTCAGACGGATATTGTTCTTGACCGGGCACCTGCCCGGGCCGACAACTGTGCGATCGACCGCCCTGAGCCACGGGAGCGCCTCCAGCGGTGAAAACCCGATAGTTGGGCGGGACATGGCGACGTGCCCGGGGGCCGGGGAGCGTTTTTTTTCTTGACATTTTGGTGGGAATATGGGTACCATAATTCGTGCAAGGTGGGGCAATGATCTCGGGGCGGTTAAGGATTCCACCACTGTTTTCCGTCGAGGATTTCGGGTCTGCACCCGGGATCGAGTTTCTCTGGTTCCGCACGTACTCCTCTGAGTCGGCTCTTTTTCATGCAGCAGGTATGGAGCAGGTCTTAGACAATCGTGGGGTGGCTGGCCAGGCCATCCATCGTTCATCGAGAACCAAGTAGGAGGGTACACTATGGCTACTCTACACGACACCTTCGAGACAATCACCGGTTGGCTCAAGGACGTTGTCAATTTCGGGTTAGCACTGGTGTTGGTATTCCTGGTGGTGGATCTTCTGTTCGGTGAAACAACCGGTATCGTGGGTAACCTCGCCGATTTTGTCGCCAGTTTCGTCGATGAAGGTGTGGTCGGGTGGATCATCCTCATCGCTATCGTGGCGATCTACAGGTCCTAAGACAGTTATCGTAAAGAAGTTCGTCCCCTCGATCGAGGGGACGAACTTTCCCTATTTCAGAGGACCTGAGCTTTCCAGCGGGTGCATACCTGGTGGTAAAGCGACAGAGATTGCCGGGACTAACAAATGAGGGAGAACTAACCTTATGGCGTCATTAAAAGATACGCTCCAGAGTGCAACGGGCTGGCTGCGGGACATATTCGATTTCGGTATCGCCATTGTCCTCCTGTTCGTGCTGATTGATATCCTCTTTCCTGGGACCACCGGCGTAGTGAAAAACATCGGCGAGATTGTGAGCGCATTCTCTGCGGAGGGTGTGGTTGGCCTGATTGCTCTTCTGGTTTTCTTGTGGATTTATAAGCGGTAGACGGTAGCCTGTAGAGTTCTGGGTCGTACGGTTCCCGCCGGGACAAGAGATCGGGACTGGCTGACGGGAGCCGTCATAATGATCCCAATCCGTCTCAGCCGGCGGCTGTCCGGCTGATTTCGGGTTGGGATTTTCATACCTTGCTCTTGTATCGGTCCGGGCATCCCAATTGGCTTGATTTTCGGGGGCCCCCGGCGTAATTTGAACTTTCGGAACAGGAGGTTTCATTCATGGACATTCTATTTGCGCAAGGCAATCCTCCCGCCGGTGGCGGCTTTTGGGGATTGCTTCC
>JBHIEY010000261.1:0-1939 GCA_046861835.1 Fidelibacterota bacterium
AAGGTAAGGATGGGGGTGAAAGGCACCCATCAAATCTTTGTTGACACGACACTAGCTAAGGGATACTGTATTTCGAGGACAGTGAAGAAACATTGACTACGTATAATTAGTCATGCGGCCTTTTCCTTCTGTTCTTAAGTTCTTCCGGCCTGCCCGCCAACTGGCGGGTCTCCGGTCTCCCTGTCCCGTCACGCGTGACGTGTCACTAATCCATGGTAACTCTTAGAGACGCGAGAGAAGTAACCAAGGTCATTGTGGATCAGTTGGATCCCCAGGCAGTGGTCTTGTTCGGCAGCATGGCACGAAATGGGGTGGGAGAGGACCTGGACGTATGGCAGGAGGCGAGGGAAATTGTCAATCGCGTTTATGGAGTTTGTAGCGTTGACCCTGTGGAATCCCCTGATGTTAAATCGGGGGAGCAGGGCTATTCCACAGGGTTGAGCGTTTACAGAGGGAATTTCATTTTGTTGACCAGGTCAGGCGCTCAGCAATTTCTATCATGGCCAATATCGCTGAACGATTCAGCTATATATCGCTTTGGACCAAGGGTATGTATCGCAGGATGAATTCAAAGCTTTGTATGAAAGGGTAGACAAAGTTCAGCGCATGACCTCGAATCTGATCAAGTATCTCAGGAGGTCGAGCTGACGCAAGAGACACCCCAAACGCAACGAACGCAATGAACGCAACGTTGATTCTTCTACTCCTGCTTCCGGTCCTCGCGTTCTCCCAATCGTCGGCCGAAATCGAACGCCTGAGGCGGGAGCTCGAGAAACGCGGTATTACCACCGATGTCACCCAGGTGGAGGAACGGGCCAAAACCGCCATCGAAAAGGAAGGTGTCTTCCCTTCGGAAGTCCCCACGATAGACACCCTGGCCATCCTGGAAGCGGTGAGAAAGCGGGAGGCTAAGCCCCCCACGCTGGACTACTTCGGGTATGATTTTTTCAGACCGCGCCCGGGGGGGATCTCAATCTGGGATAATCTCCCTGTGCCTGTGGACTACCGCCTGGGACCCGGGGATGAAATCATCATTTCTGTGTGGGGGGAGACCCAGCTTAGGTCGTCTCATGTCATCAGTCGTGACGGCACCATTTTCATTGACAAGGTGGGCCAGGTGAATCTCACAGGCAAAAGCATTGGCGATGCGGAAAGGTATCTCCGGTCCCGCTTTGAGCAGGTTTACGCCACCTTGAAGAATCCGAACCCCCGGACGTTCATGGATGTTTCTCTGGGGGACTTGAAGTCCATCAACGTGAAGTTTGTGGGGGAGGTAAAGGCGCCGGGCATTTACCCAGTTCACCCTTTTTCCACCGTCACCACGGGACTCATTCAGGCGGGAGGGGTAAACAAAACTGGCTCTCTCAGGGATATTCAGGTCATCCGGAACGGGAAGGTTTTCACCAGGGTGGATTTGTATGCGTTTCTTCTTGAAGGGAAGACCGATGGAGACATCCGTCTTCAGGACCAGGATGTCGTCTTCGTTCCCGTGAGAAACTCCACCGTTACCGTGGCCGGAATGGTGCAGCGTCCCGCCATTTACGAGGCTCTCGATGGCGAGAGTTTTGCCTCCGTTCTCTCTTACGCCGGCGATGTGAAGGCGGAGGCGGGGACGAAACTGGAGGTGAAGCGGACTATTCCCATGGAGCAGCGGTTGAGTGACGATACGGCCGTCCAGTCGTTTTACGTGGAGTACCACGATGTCTCCGGCCGGCCCGTAAAGGATGGGCGTCTACGGTCAGGTGAAAAAGCCCGGAATCTACGCCTATGAAGACTCCATGCGGGTTCTGGATCTCTTGAACCTTGCCGGTGGCATTGATGATGAGAGCTACTGGCGGTCTGTATATGCCCCCAGGGCGGAGATCATCCGCCGAACAGAGAAGGGGGAGTATTCCGAAATCATACCCATCGATCTGGAGAAGCTCCGCGGTGGGGATGA
>JBHIEY010000262.1:0-1917 GCA_046861835.1 Fidelibacterota bacterium
TCTTCACCTCGCGAACCGTATCGATGGTGTAGGAAACGCCCCCGCGCTGGATCTCCACTCTGGAGACTTCGAGATCGGGATCGTTACCCAGGGAGAGACGGAGCATCTCCAGTCTGTCTTCCACGGACGACAGAGGCGTATCATCCTTATGGGGGGGCAGGAGGGCGGGAACAAAAATCATTTTGTCAAACCCTTCCGACTCCTTGATGGTCTCCGCAATAATCAGGTGTCCCACGTGGGGCGGATCGAACGTCCCGCCAAAAAGACAAACTTTCACGACTCGTTTTTCCTCCCGGGATTGGTCTTCACGGATCCTATAATCTGCCGGGCTTCCTTCAGGATCGTGTCATCCTTGAACTTCGACTCATTGCTGTCCAGGAAGGCTTCGGCCCGGTCGGGGTGTCCCGCCAGGATATGGGTTTCCACCATCTTCAACCTGGCCCGGTCGGCGAAACCCGTATCGTAGTAACTTTCGAGGAGCTGTTCCAGGTAGAGGACGGCGGAGTCATACTCCTCCATCTTGACATACAGAACGGCCGATTCGTACAGCTTTCTGGCCATCTTGTCCCTCAAAATCCGGATCGATTCCACGGATTGCTTTCTGTACTGCGAACGGGGATAATCCTCGATAAACTCCTGGAATTTTTCGATGGCTTTCAGGGTATAGGCCTGGTCGTGGTAGTATTTGGGCGACAGCCTGGCGTAACTCTCGCATATCCGAAAGCGGCTCTCCTCGACGTAGGGGCTGTAGCCCATCTGGCGCACAAGCCGGTCGTATTCGTTGATGGCCATGAGGTATTCCTTGTTGTAGAAGTACGACTGGGCCAGATAGAACTGGGCGTCATCCCCCAGATCGGTGTGCCGGCCGCGGATAAGGACGTCTTCGAATATT
Organism: Fidelibacterota bacterium; assembly: GCA_046861835.1. Taxonomy (GTDB): domain Bacteria; phylum Fidelibacterota; class Marinisomatia; order Marinisomatales; family S15-B10; genus JBHIAI01. The sequence goes on from JBHIEY010000262.1 coordinate 893, forward strand.
TCCCTGGCCCGGTAGTATTTCTCTTTGTTGTACAATTCCATCCCCCGGTCGAACCGGGCGGCGAGATCGTCAACCTCCTCGTCCACCCGGGTGCCGGCACAGGAGTACCATAACAGACAGCCGGCTGCGGCCAGGAGAAAGATTTGTTTTTGCATTCAGATTGGAGGTTCCCGCAAGGAACTGCCGGAGTCTACCAGGCGATCGAGAGCGAAACCCCCCCGACCCCATAACGACGGTAGGGTGAAAACTCCAGTCGAACGGATGTCTGAACTCCGGGAACGGTCTCCGACCGGCGCCGTGTTTCAAAAAAGGCGTCAACGGCACTCACCAGGTGATTCAACATAATACTGCTCAGGGCATAACCTGCAAGCTGAAGGGTCCGGTTGTAATCGTATCTCATGTCCAGGTACCGGTTCTTGTTTGGGGTCATGATGAGTATTTCCACACTGTCTCCCACCGACTTTTTCACTTCCTCCCAGTTGGGATTACCCTGATCATCGTAAAGGTCGTCCCATCCCGCCACAAATTGATCGTATTTCCCGATGTTCTCATAGTATTCCCGGTTCGGCACCACCCCGGCCCCCTCAATCCACCCTCCGCAGAGCGAATCGGAAGAAACGACGGTCCCGTTGTCCAAGAGGATGCTCAACTCATGGGTACCGTCACAGATAACGTCGGGATACCGTTCGGAGAGGGTGGGCGTATGGAGCAACCATTGCTCCAGGTCCCAGTGCTCACGGGCAAACCTCTGGAACAGATCCCGCCTCTCCTCGGCCCGGCGGTCAATGTTCAGCGTGATCCCCACGGCGGCGACTTCGACTCCGACAAAAACGAGAGACTTCATCCTGGCACCGGCATACCACTGGCCCAGGCCGGGAACCGCTAACGAAAGGATCATGCCCCGGGCGGGATACTTATCCATTGAGGGAGGGGCACCGGCGGTATCGGTGTCGGCAGGAACCGTCTGCCAGGTCGATTCGAAGAACCGGGTCCCGTGATACCGGGGACGGTAGGAAAGGATCCCT
>JBHIEY010000263.1:0-1890 GCA_046861835.1 Fidelibacterota bacterium
TCACGGCCTTTTCAGCTTCACCCCGTCAAACACCCTTTCCACCCCGAACCACAGCACCTCACCGTTTCTGTGGCTTCCTGTGAAGGCAAGGTTGTCGACGAACTCCTTTTCGTAGTACAGGTTGAAGCGTAGACCCGGGAACCGGACCCGCACATCCAGCCGGAACTCGAATTTCACTTCCGGCCACATGTAGCTGTCCCTCGGCAGTCGCTTCTTCACCTTCACCCGGATGGGCTTCCCCGTGTCGGGGTCGAGGACGGTCTCCCACGCGTCCACCAGAACCAGCTCCGGGTTATTCAGGATACCATGGCGCTCGTAGTTGAACCCTGGAACGATGGAAACCTTTTCCCCGAGATAGCCAAAGTAAATAAGGAAATCGTCCGAATCGGAACCGCTGTGGGCCCCCCACCGCCGGCCGTCGTAACTGCTGTAGTCGTACTGGGCCCGGTCGTACCAGTCTGCGCCCGCCCGCCACTTGCCGATGAGCCTCTGGATGATGAACGGACTCCTCATCAGGTTGGCATATTCGATCCCGAAGGTCAGGTTATCGTTCCCGAACACGCCATATTTTCTCAGTCCCACCACCGACGCCGCCGTATGGTCGGGCTGCCGCCGGAGATCTACCCCGTTCCAGGCGTGGTCGTTCCGCCCCAGTTCTAGGAACACCTTCAGTCCCGAGCGCGGAAAGGAGGCACTCAGGTATCCCGACAGCGTCTGATCCCAGATATCCACGGAAGTCTCGGGGTCCTCCGGGTCTGTTTGTTTCTGTTGGAGGAAAAGGGCCTCCACGGGCAGGAGCATGGCTTCCTTCCGGGTCAGGGTATCTTTGCCCGCGAAGTTCCCTCCGGAGAGGTAGGTACGCGACAGCCCCACGGTCACCACGGGATCGGAGTGGAGGGTGGTGGTCAGCACCAGGGCGGTGAAGTAAGGTTCGGCGGCATTCAGGCTGTCCATTTCCGAGAAGATATACCGGGCGTCGATCCCCACCTTTCCGATCCGTTTTTCCCTGAGGGTTCCGATCATGAGGTGGGGAAATCCCCGCGTATTGTTGGTCATGTTCAGGGTGTTGTGGATCCCCGGTCCCCACCACATGTTGGCATTCGAGATGCCGAACCCCACGTCTTTGTAGTGCAGATACGCCTGGGTCTCCCGGAGTCCCGAGGCAATGTAGGGGGAATCTGGAAACGGCCGGTTGTCGTTCAGTTTCATGTACTGGCCGACCCGTACCGGTTCCGCATAGGAAAGATTCTGGTTGGAGAAGTAGAACGGTTCCAGGCTGAAGGCAAAAAACTTCCCCGAGTAGGAGATATTCACCGAGCTGAAGAAGCTTTCCCCCTTACCGATCCACCGGTCCGAGGTGTTCTCCAGGTTCGGGGCGCCGGTATTGTGAAAGAGTTCATTCCGGACGGTAATGGAGAGGTTCCGTCCCCCATTGCGCCACGGTTTAAGGACCGGCCGGATAAGGAGCGGTCCGGAGTGTTCTCTTTCCTGAAAATAGGCTTTTTCGTGGTACATGAGCTCGAACGGATCCGCCGGGATATACTCCTGCCCCCACACAGGTTGCCATATTCCAAGGGTGAGTGGGACAGCAATTACACACCCGAATTGTCTAACTTTAGGCCAACACATAGTTTGATTACCTCCTACAATCAAAGTGTCATTGCGAGCGAAGCCCCGTCTGACGGGGCGAAGCGCGGCAATCTCATGCCTGTCGTAAAGCTTGAAACCTCATCTCCACTTCCCAACTAATACCGTTCCCAGTTCCCCAATTCTCCATGACTCCAATACTCCATTTCTCCAATTATCCATTCCTCAAAAGTTTAACCGATCATGTCGACTTTTGGTACCCTGAATTCCCCCATACAAAAACGCCGCCCATATCCTCAGGCG
>JBHIEY010000095.1:0-6934 GCA_046861835.1 Fidelibacterota bacterium
CCCCTGGGCGATAATGCGGGTCTTGACCGTGGTAGGCTTGGCGGGATCCACCACTACCCCCTCCACGTCGATTCCCAGATCCTGAAGGATCGACTTCAACCGGGCACCATCGGGATCGTCCCCGATAACACCGGCCAGGACCACCCGGGCTCCCAGTGACTGCAAATTGTAGGCCACATTAGCGGCACCGCCGGGATTGCTTCCCGTCGATTCGATCTTCACCACGGGGACGGGGGCCTCAGGAGATATCCGTTCGGCATTTCCCCAGAGATAATTGTCCAGCATCAGATCCCCAATGACGAGAACGGTCTTGGACCCGAAGTTCTTTTCCAGTTCTTTGTACCGGGCCGGATTCATGATCTCCTCAAAAGACTCCTGCCTGACATCTCGGGCGGGACGGCAATCTTCAGATAGTCGAGAATCGTGGGCGCAATATCCGCCAGCCCCCCCTCCTGTTCCAGGGAAACCCCATTTCCGGATGGATTCACCATGACGAAAGGAACCGGGTTTACCGTGTGGGCCGTATGCTCTTCCGATCCGTCCTCAGACGTCATGACTTCCGCATTCCCGTGATCCGCCGTGACAAAGACTGCGGCCCCCCTTTCCCGGGCGGCAGCTATCACTTCCCCGAGAACACCATCGGTGACCTCCACGGCCCGGATGGCAGCCTTCAGATTTCCCGTGTGACCTACCATGTCGGGATTCGCCAAATTCATGATGATGCAATCGTATGTACCCTCTTCCATGGCCTTCATCACGGTTTCCTGAATTCCCTTCGCACTCATTTCAGGCATCCGGTCGTAGGTGGGCACCCTGGGAGAGGGAACCAGAATCCTCTCCTCGTGAGGGAAGGGGGTTTCATCCCCTCCATTGAAGAAATAGGTGACGTGGGCGTACTTTTCCGTTTCCGCTACCCGGAGCTGGCGATAGCCCGCGCTGGCCAGGACCTCCCCCAGGAGATGGGTCAGCGAAATGGGGGTAAAGACCACCGGAAAGGTGAATGTATCATCATAGGACGTCATGGTGACGGTGAATACCGGTCCCATGGTCCGGGGGAATTCGTGGAATGTCTCTTCCCCTATGGCCCGGGTGATCTGTCGCATCCGGTCCGCCCGGAAGTTGAAACAGAACAGGACATCCCTTTCGGTTAAGGCCGGGACCCCATCGCCCGCGTGAATCCCTATGGGCCGGATGAATTCATCGGTCACCCCCTTCTCGTAGGAGGCCCGTATCCCCTCCACCGGATCAGGGCAGGTTTCGTCCGGCTCCCCCATCATCGCCCGGTAAGCCGTCTTGGTCCGGTCCCACCGTCTGTCCCTGTCCATGGCATAGTAACGGCCCATAACGGTGGCAATGGTCCCTGCCCCGAGTTCCTCCATATGCTTCAAGACCCGGTGCACATATTGAATTCCCGACCTTGGAGACGTATCCCGGCCATCGGTAATGGCATGAACGTAAACCCGGGTGATGCCGTCCCACTTCGCCAGCCGCAGGAGGGCGAGAAGGTGGTCAATATGACTGTGAACGCCGCCGTCGGAGACGAGTCCCATCAGGTGAAGGGCTCCCCGGTTTTTCCGGGAACGGGCAAACGCATCTTTCAGGACGGGATTTTTCTCCAGCTCTCCCGATGCGATGGCCTCATGGATCCTCACCAGGTCGTGCTTGACGATTCTCCCGGCGCCAATCGTCATGTGACCGACCTCCGAATTGCCGATCACCCCGTCCGGCAGTCCCACCGCCGGTCCTGACGCCTCCAGCCTCGACCACGGGTGCCGGGCGAGAAGGGTGTCCAGGACGGGGGTCCGGGCAAGCTTGAACGCGTTGGCCTCACTCGAGTCCCTCAGTCCGAGACCGTCCACGATGATCAGAATGAATTTCAAAGCCCGTCCCTTCATGTTCATCCCCGGGCCAGGGCCGTCACGTGCACCCCTGCGCATTCACCGAGGGCAACCGGATCGTACCCCCCTTCGAGCACCGACAGAAGGCGGCCGTCCGTTGCCTCCCGGGCCAGCGCCACCACCATCTCCGTCATGGTCCCGAAAGCCTCCGTCGACACCTTCATACCGGCCAGAGGATCCCGACGGTGGGCGTCAAACCCGCACGATACGATGATGAAACCGGGCCGGAACTTCAGCACCATGCCCGACACGAAGTCTGCGAGGACGTCAATATACTCCCTGTCCCCGCTTCCGGCAGGAAGGGGAAAATTGCGGGTGGTCCCCACGCCCGGACCCCTCCCCGTTTCGGACCTGTCACCCGTCCCCGGGTAAAACGGGAACTGATGGAGGCTGACATAAAAGACGGAAGGATCGGATTCAAAAATCTCCTGGGTTCCATTCCCGTGGTGAACGTCCCAATCGAGAATGAAGATCCGTTCAACATCGAAGGTTGCCTGGGCATACCGGGCGGCAACGGCCGCGTGGTTGATCAGGCAAAATCCCATGGCCCTGCGGGTACCGGCGTGATGCCCGGGCGGTCTTACCAGACAGAAAGCGTTTCTTATCTTTCCCTCAAAGATTTGCCGCACCGCTTCCGTTACGCCTCCCGCCGCCAGAAGGGCCACTGAATAGGAATCCTGGCTGATCACCGTATCCCCTCCGTCCAGAACACGCCATCCCATGGAAAAGGCTTTCTCGATCGTCTGAAGATATTCGTCCGCATGAACCCGCCGGAGGATCTCCAGGGATGCCGGGGAGGGGCCAACGACGTTCAGTTCGGACCAGACGGGGACCGTCTCAAGATGAGTCATGATGGCTGTCAGCCGTTCGGGACTTTCCGGATGTCCCGGTCCCGGATCGTGCCTCAGGTAATCGGGAGTGAACACCACCCCCGTCGGTTTCGCCATCCCGGAGGATCGATGGGGACTCTTCACTGCCCTTTTTTCAATGACCGTACCTTGGCAATATGACCGTTATCCAGGGAAACCACGACGGAGGCAACGTTTTTCACGTTTACCATGTCGGTGCTGGAGAGGATAACGGTGGTTCCCCTTTTCCGGGCACTGTAGGAAAGGCGCCGGTCGAAGTCCCGCCTCATCTGACTGTCAAAATTGATACCGTAGTCATCAATGATCAACACTTTCGGATCGGATTCAATGGCCACGATCATGTTCATACGGTAACTGTGGCCTCTTGACAGGCTCGATACCGCCATCTCCCACTCCGAGGAGAGAGGGGGACGGGAAAAGTACTGCTGGCGTATGTAGTCCACCCGGTCAGGGAGTCGTTTCTGGAGGTACTGCTGAACCGTGCCGGTAAACCCGTTGGACTTCTCTTCCAGAAAGACGATTTCACGCGGCACCTTGATTCTTCCCAGCCAGGTCCGGGCGAAGCGTTTCTTCTCGTAAAGAACTCTCCCCTCCGTTGGCTTGATCCGGCCCGCAAGGATTTCAAGGAGGGTCGTCTTACCGGAGCCGACGGGACCCAGGATGCCGTAGGTGGTCCCCCGGTGGAACTGAAACTGGCTGATCTTAAGGGCCGTCCTCCCGTCCCGGGTAACCCGGAGATTCTCAAGTTCGAAAATAGGTACCTGTGTTCTGTTCATCACTCCTTTCTCCTTTCGATTCCTTCATCAGGTCACGAAAGGCCCTGATGGGTGCCCCGAAGTATCGGGGCCGTCAATTCAGGTCATCTTTGTTCCGGAAGGAAAAAGGGGGGGCTAACCGCCCGATTGGTCGGAGAGAAACCTCTCGGCATCGAGGGCCGCCATACAGCCGCTTCCGGCAGCCGTCACCGCCTGTCGATAGAGATGGTCCTGGACATCCCCGGCCGCAAATACGCCTTCAACGGACGTCCGGGTGGAACCGTCACGGGTGATGATATAACCTCTTTCGTCGGTTTCCAGCTGGCCCTGAAAAAGGGACGTGTTCGGGGTGTGCCCGATGGCAAGAAAAAGGCCATCACAGGAAAACTCCCGCGTTTGCGACGTCTTCGTATCCCGCAAAACAACCCCTGTTACCCCCGCTTCGGGGGTGCCCAAAATGTCCTCAACGACCGAATTCCAGATGAACTCGATCTTCGGGTGCTTCATGGCCCGTTCCTGCATGATCTTGGAGGCTCTCAGGGTATCCCTGCGATGAACCACGAAAACCTCCCTGGCAAACCGGGTGAGGAAGAGGGACTCCTCCATGGCAGAATCCCCTCCACCCACCACAACCACGCGTTTCTCCTTAAAAAAGAACCCGTCACACGTGGCACATGCGGAAACACCGTGACCCATCAACCTCGACTCCGACTCCAATCCCAGCAATCTGGCCGATGCACCCGTGGAAATGATCAAGGCTTCAGCCTCGTAACGTTCATCCCCGACCCACACCTGGAAAGGCCTCCCCGACAGATCCACCTTTGTCACGTGCTTGAAAAGGCAGGTGGCTCCAAACCGGGTCGCCTGACTCCGGAACAGATCCATCAATTCGGGACCCAGAACGCCGTCTGGAAAACCGGGAAAATTCTCCACATCTGTGGTGATGGTAAGCTGACCCCCCGGCTGACTCCCCTCGAATACCAGGGGATCCAGATTGGCCCTGGCGGTGTAAATGGCCGCCGTTAACCCGGCAGCCCCCGAACCGATGATGATGACCTTGTGAACCATTAGTTGTCCAAAACCCTATCCAACATCCGGGTGATGGATTGCTTCGGTACCGCCCCCACCATCTGATCGGAGATGGCACCGTTCTTGAAGACCAACAGGTTCGGAATGCTCCGGATTCCGTATTGGGTGGCCGTTTCCGGATTGTGATCCACGTTGAGTCTGCCCACCCTGATCTTTCCCGCATACTCCCCCGCAATCTCCTGAACATAAGGCTCGATCAACCGACACGGAGCACACCATTCCGCCCAAAAATCGACCAGAACGGGAACGTCCGAACCCAGAACTTCAGACCTGAAATTCGTGTCCGTAAACTCTGCTAAATTTCCACCCATACTCCCCCCGCGTAACTTCTGTCATCTCCGCCATGTAACTCACCGTCAAATATAACTTCGCCTAAGAATTCATCAAAAGGGAGAAACCGGGAAACGGGTCAACTGTAGGGTCTGTGACAGTGAAAGGGAGGCCCTACCGTGCAGATTCCACCCTGACCTTGAGAAACCTCCGCTTGCCCACCTTCACGATCCGCTCCCGGTCCACATCGACGCGGTGAGTGATGTCCGTTATCCGGGTGCCGTCCACGCTCACCCCTCCCTGCATGACCAGCCGGCGGGCCTCCCCTTTCGATGAAGCCAGGCCCGAATCGTACAAAAGCTGAAGGATGGGGACAGGACTGGATGACACATAGAAGGTCTCCATCTCCGACGGAGTTTCCCTCTCCACAAAGACACGGTCAAACTCCGCCTCCGCCACCGCCGCCGCCTCGGCGGAATGGTAGAGCGTGACGATTTCCCTCGCCAGACGGCGCTTCAAATCCCTGGGGTTCACCGACCTGTCCGCCAGCTCCCTGCCGATCGTGTCAAGATCCTCCCGGGAAACCCCGGTGGCCAGTTCGAAATAGGGAAGAATGAGGGAATCGGGAATGGAAAGGGTTCTGCCGTACATCTCCCCCGGAGGATCGGTGAGACCGATGGCGTTGTCATACGATTTCGACATTTTCCTGACGCCGTCCGTTCCCTCCAGAAGGGGCGTGGTGATCACTACCTGAGGATCCTGACCGTAGCCCCTCTGAAGGTCTCGACCCAGGAGGAGATTGAACTTCTGGTCCGTTCCCCCCAGCTCCACGTCGGCTCCAAGCTCAATGGAATCCATGGCCTGGGCCAGGGGATAAAGAAACTCATGAATGGAAATGGGAATCCCCTTCCTGTAGCGCGATTCGAAGTCGTCCCGTTCCAGCATCCGGGCCACCGTGGTGTGGCTGGCCAGCCCGATCACCTCTTCAAACGTCATGGATCCCAGCCACCGGGAATTGTATACGATGTCCACCCTTTCCGTATCCAGCACCACCGATGCCTGTTCCACATATGTTTTCCCGTAAGCCCGGGTCTCTTCGGCGGACATCTGGGGCCGGGTGGCACTCGTCCCCGAGGGATCCCCGATCATGGCGGTGAAATCTCCAACCACCAGAACCGCCCGGTGACCGAGATCCTGAAAATGACGAAGCTTTCTCAAGACCACCGCGTGTCCAATGTGAAGATCGGGCCGGCTCGGATCGCAACCAAGCTTCACCACAAGAGGCTTGGCGGACTTAAGAGAGGCTTCCAGCTTCGCCTCAAGCTCTTCCTCCGAAATGATCTCCTCCGCTCCCCGCCGGATAAGATCCATCTGTTCGCTGACAGGGGGAAATATCGTCACGCCCGCTTCTTCTCTTTCAATTCCCGCTCAAGGGATCGCTTCCTGTCACGCTCCTGCAACGCCCGTTTTTTCTCGTAGTGCCGCTTCCCCTTGGCTATGGCCACCTCCACCTTGGCCCAGCCGTCCTTGAAATACACCTTTATGGGGACCAGCGTCCGTCCCCGGGTGGCCGCTTCCCGGGCAAGTTTACGGATTTCCCTCCGGTGGAAGAGTACTTTTCTTTCCCGGTATGGATCGTGCCCTTCATGACCCGTGTGGGAATAGGGAGCGATATGCATCCCGATGAGAAACGCTTCCCCTTCCCGGACAGCGACGTAAGCATCCCTGAGATTGGCTCTACCCTCCCTCAGACTCTTTACCTCGCTCCCTTTCAGTACCAGACCTCCTTCAAGAGTATCCAGGATCCGGTACCGGTGAAAGGCCTTGCGGTTCGTGGTGACGGCCCTGGCTTCGGAGTTCATGATCGCAGCCGAAAAATTTAGACCCCGGTCCCCCGACATTCAAGCTTATTCCTTGAAAATAGGGAGGATGCAATCTAATTTCGTGACCCACCCGCCTGACAGATGCCTGCCAGCCCCTGGCGGCAGGCCGGTCAGGCAGGTTGCCCGGATGGCGGAATTGGTAGACGCGCATGATTCAGGATCATGTGGTC
>JBHIEY010000096.1:0-6898 GCA_046861835.1 Fidelibacterota bacterium
CGACCCGGACCTCCTCGACAGGATCGTCCGTCAGGCTGACCCGGATGGTATCCCCGATTCCTTCCGATAGAAGGGTGCCGATGCCCACGGCCGACTTGATCGTCCCACTCCGGCTGGGTCCCGCCTCCGTAACGCCCAGATGAAGAGGGTAGTCGTAGTTGTCCGCGAACAACTGATACGATTCCACCATCAGACGGACATCGGAAGACTTAAGCGACACGACAATATCGGTAAACCCGAATTCCTCACAGATTTGGATATGCCGTCTGGCACTTTCCACCATGGCCCGGGGGGTGGGATAGCCGAATTTTTCGATAAGATCTTTTTCCAGGCTGCCGGCGTTCACGCCGATCCGGATGGGGAGACCCGCACTCTTGAGTTTCTTCAGCACTTCCTCCACCCGCTCGCGGCCGCCGATGTTGCCCGGATTGATGCGGATCTTGTCCGCGCCCGCGTCCGCCGCCGCCAGGGCCATCCGGTAGTTGAAATGGATGTCGGCCACCAGGGGGACCGTCATCCTTTTCCTGATCTCGGGCAATGCCTTCGCCGCTTTTTCATCGGGCACCGTCACCCGGATGATCTGGCATCCGGCTTCCTCCAGCCGTTCGATTTCCTTCAACGTGGCGGTTACGTCATGGGTCTTGGTGGTGGTCATGGACTGCACCGGAATGGGGGCCCCTCCCCCGATGGGAACGTTCCCCACCATCACCTGGCGCGTTATCCGGCGCTGAATCGGGCTCGTCGATTCCATCGGTGAGACAAACTTATCAATGACGGGTCTCAAAACCAATGGAAATGACCTCGAAGGGGACCCTCAGGCTCACATCTCAGCCCGGGAAAAAGGTTCTTCGAGATACTGCTTCGCCTTTTCCATGGCAGAGGTATGATTGTTGAGGCTAAGGGCCGATCGATAGTCGGCCACGGCCAGCTCCCGTTCTCCCCGGAGATCGTGTATGTTTCCCCTCAACAGGTAGCCGAATCCCAGCGGGGTATCCAGTTCGGCGGCAAACTTGTCGATGGAATCCGTCACCAGGGAGAGGGCCGCCTCCAGGTTCCCCTGGGAAAAACGGAGGAGAGCCTCCTGGTACAGGAGCGTGGGCTCCCAACCCTTCCGGGAGAACGGGGGGAGATCCTCCAGCATGTCCCGCGTGAGCCTCAGGTTTTCCTCTGCCTCATCGAACCGGCCGAGGCGAATGAGCGATTCGGTCACCAGGTGCTGGGTATAGATACTCGCCGGAAAATGATCCCGGAGCTTTGTGGCGATCTCGAGAGCGGCATCATAGTCATCCCGGACCCAGAGGGTGATAAAGGCCAGAATCCGGTTGGCTTCCACCCAGGCATACTCCCCCTCCCGGGCAGCCACCTCGATTTGCCTCAGGCCCAGTTCCGTGTCTGCCTGAATTCCCAGGAGACCGGCCAGGAACCGGACGACAGCCGAGCTGTTCCCCGCGTAGAAATTCAAAAGACCGATGGGAAGATAGGCGTCCTTTATCTCCGGGTGGGACCCCCGGACGTCGGTGATGAGCCGGTATCCCTTAACGCCCTGAAAAAGAACGCCCAGCCACTCCTTTTTCCCAAGATGGACACGGGCCATGAGGCCCTTGGAGGATCCCAGGAACAGGGCGTATCGGGGATCCCCGGGGTGGTGACGGACCAGATTTTCGTAGACAGGAATAATTTCGCCCAGGGAGGTTTCCAGCTCCACATAGCTCTCCTGGAAACCGTCAACCTGCCGGGCCCTCAGCCAGCGGGAGACGGCCCAGGAAAAATGGACGGCCGGATGCTCGGGATACTGGATGCGGGCTGAAGAGAGAACGGAAACGGCGTGATCAAACTCGTAGTTGTAAAACGCCCGGATCCCCTCCCAGACCAGTTCCGAGCCGGGGCCGTCGGGATCAGGGGGCCGCGATGGACGAGCACCGGAACCAAAGGGAAGCAAAGAAACGGTGCCAGAAAGAAGGATAACGAAAACGGAAGCTAAGCGATTCACTGCAGGGAATTGTCCCGGCGATGGCGATGAGGCGTCCGGACTCCAACGAAACCTGGGCTAAGAACCCGATCTCCGCCGGGCAAGGAGGAGCCACCCCTGGGCGCTGTTGTCTTCGGGCTGAATCGAGAGGCTCTTCTCCCATGCGGCAACGGCCATTTCTTTTTCGCCCATGTACCAGTAGGTAACGCCGAGACCGTTGTAGGTATCGGCATCCCCCGGGTGCAGTTCAATGGCGTCCTGGTAGGTCCTCAGAGCCTCGGCGTACAGCCCGTGTTCCTGATAGTACTGGCCGGCAGTTTTCAGGGCATCCCCCAGCCACTCGCCCGATCTGGGGTTGACCGAAATGGCATTCGAAAATGTCCGCCTCCCCAGATCGGTGAATCCGTTTCGGGAGTATTCCAGGCTCAGAATGTAATAAGCCTGGGGAAGGCGAAGCCTGACCTCCGGATGATTGGGTGCATACCGGAGCAGATCCTCCCAGGCCGATGCGGCCTTTGCCCATTCGTACGCTTTGAAATAGCTCAAGCCCTGCTTGAACCGGAGATCCACATCCCGGGGATCTTTGGCCAGACTGCTCTCATAGGTAATGGCCGCATACAGGTAGTTGCCTTCGTCAAAATAGAGATCGCCAAGGGCCTTCCCGGAAGAGGTGGAGGTCTGCTCAACAGTCATACCCTCCTTGAACATTTTCTTGGCCATCTCCAGATCCCCCATTTCCCGGTAGGCCTGGCCGGCCAGAAAAGGAAAGACGGGATTGCCCGGATAGCGGTTTTTCCCCTCACTGGCCAGGGCAACCACCTCTTCGTACAATCCCGATTCGAGCTTATCGCCCGCCTCCTTGAGAAGACGGGCCGGACCTTCCGGCGTTTCCCGGGCCGCCTTCTCCATCAATCCTGAAGCCATCTCTTGACCCCCGGGCCGCCGCGACAAGAGAGAGAGGGCGTTCAAGGTGGGCAGGTGATTGGGATCGATTTCCAGGGCTTCCTGAAAAGCAAATCTGGCCTTTTTCGGCTGACCCATTTTCGCGTAGAGGGAGCCCAGGAAAAAGTGGAAATCGGCATTGGAGGGATCCGACGCAATCATTCTCAGGTAAATATCCTTGGCCTTGGCAACCATCCCTTTTTTCTCATACTCCAGAGCCAGGCTCCGCTGTCCCCTCCAGTCTTCAGGCTCCCGGGCTACCCTTCCCTCAGCCTCCGTGAGCCTTTCCCGACGCCCACGTTCGGCGGACCCCTTCTCGAACGGCCTCAACCCTTTCCGGGCCCTCTCCATCTCCTGAGCGAGGGCGTCCAGCCGGGTGGTCATTTTCGAAAAACTGGCCGATATTTCTCCCAGGTTGACGGGCTCCGCCTGAGGGGGCGAAGACGGGGGTGCTTTCCCCTCCGGGGCCCTCCGGACCTTCCGCCGGGATGCCACACCGGGGGCGCCCGGGCCCCGGGAACCCTTCTTCATCATCGCCGTAAGCCTGGATATGTACGATTTGGTTTTCTTGCTGGGATAGAGCCTGTCTGCCCGCTGAAAATCCTTTAACGCACCGGCATAATCCCTGGCCTTCAGTTTCTGGTTCGCCCGCTTGAGATAGGATTTGGCCATGGCGATCCGTTTCTCACGGGTCAGTTTCTGGCGAGAGGTTGCCTGTTTCCGGCGGGGTTGCTTCTGCTTCGACTGGACGGCCGGCGAATAAGACTCGTTCCCAGCGGCCGCACCGGGAATGATGAAGCCGAACGCAAAGAGCAACACAAAGACCATCAGATGGGAATGGGAAACACGCATGACGAAATCCGGTTCGCGCTAATATACAATCGGAAGCGAAAATTTGAACCAATATTTTTATATTCCCCCCGGAACCGGATTTCGAATAACCCATTCCGATCGTGAACCGTGCAGTCCCCATCGTGCTTGTCCTGGCCCTTTTTCCCCGGACGTTCCCAGGGCAGGTAGTCACCATTGACGGCCTGACCCTTGAGGAGAAGGCAAACGGAACACTCATCCGAATCGAGACCGACGGCCCTCTGGACCGGGACCGCCTGACCGCCTGGTCGTCGGAAGCGGGATGGTTCTATGTCACCGTCATGAACGCCGCCGTTGACACCACCCAACCCTTTCCCTCTCCCGGAGCGGGTATGATCCGTGACGTTCAGGCATACCAGTTGACCGGTCAGGTTCAACTGAGCTTCAGGGTGTCAGACACAATCGATTCCTTTGAAATCGACGTGCCGCCAGGGGGACGGGAGGTCCTCGTTACACTCCGGTCGCCCCCGGAACGGTCACTGGCAACCCTGGACAGGGCGAAATCCCTCAATGCCGACGAAATCACCGTGGATAGGAACGCCGAATTGCAGAAGACGGCCAACGGCCGGGAGTTTCTGTCCGTTGCCCTGATCGTGACGGGGGGTACCCTTACGGTGGCAGGACTTGTGGAATCGAGCGGCATCGAGTTCTTCGTTGGGGGAGGACTTCTCGCAGCGGGCTACGTGCTGAAAAGGAACTCAAAAAGGGTGGTTCCAGGAACAGGATCCTGACAGTGGATCTGACCTACTACGCCATATTCTACGCTCTGGGCATTGTGGTTTTCGGACTGTTCGTCCGGTTCTGGCTGAGACAGCGAAGAGAGTTCAAGGAAAGGGAAAAAATGAAAAGGGGCCGGGGAAAACCGTGACATCCGTGGGCCGGTTTCTATCCATGGTCGTGGTTTTCACACCCTTTCTTGCCTCGACGATTCCCGCTTCAGCCTCCCCGGACAACCTTCAGGATGACTACCGGAAAGGTCACATTACCCGGGAAGAATACCTCATCTATGAAATCGCCCGCCTCAGATCTCGCCCCGAAATCCCGGAAAAATACCGGACGGAAAAGGCCCTGAAATGCGCCACCCCCATCTGGAAACTCCTCATGGGGTCGGCCCCCTTTCTTTCCCCCTCCTCCCGCGGGATTCTGGAAGCCATGAGAGTCGACTTCTCCCGCAGCTTTCCTACCGCCAAACGACCTACGGGGCTTGACAGGAAGTTTGATCCGCCGTCAGGCTTTTTCCGATTCCACTATACCACTGGGGGCCAGAACGGGGTGGATCCCTCCGATCTTGACAGGGACGGCGTCCCGGACTACGTGAACCGGGTAGCGGAGGCCTTCATCACGGCCTACGTGACGCAAATCGATTCGTTCGGACTGACACCGCCCCCCGGCGACGGCTGGTACGCCGACAACGGCGGAGACGGACGGTATGACATCTACATCTATGACCTGGGGCCCAACTACTACGGGGAAACCGTCCCGGAAGATTATGCCAATGACCGCACGGGGGACAACGAGAATTCGTCACGAACGGAGGAGAACGCCTTTACCAGTTTTATCTCCATCCGGAACAGTTTCAGCGGTTTTCCCAAGGAAGAACTTCAGAGTATCCAGGTGACGGCCGCCCATGAGTTCTTCCACGCCGTTCAGTTTGGATATGACGGTTGGGAGGCCACCTGGATGCTGGAAGCGTCGGCCACCTGGATGGAAGATGAAGTCTTCGATGACGTAAACGACAATTATCAGTACCTTAAACTGTGGCTTCAACAGCCCCACATCGCCCTCGATGAGGACATCAGTCCCCACTGGTACGGGAGCTGGATTTTCTTCCGGTATCTTTCTGAACATCTCGGGGGAGCGGGCACCATACGGAAAATCTTCGAGGAAAGCGTTGGGCTCAACAGTCAAACAGGGGATCTTAGCATCGTGACCATCGACAGGGTCCTGTCCCGGATGGGGTCAGGATTCTCCCACGCCCTCGCTTCCATGGTAATTGCCAATCAGGTACTCTCATCCGACGCGGCGGCAGATCCCTACACCTACGAAGAAGCGAGCTCATACCGCCTTTACGGCATTAAGCCGGCGTACAAGAAGTCCGTCGTGTTGTCCGACACCCTTCACGTCATTACCTCGGGAAGGGAAGAGCTGAACCGCAACGCCTCCCACTACATTGAACTCCTGCCCGCCAGTGGTCCCCTCGAGGTCTCCCTGTTTCCCGCCTCTTCCTTTTCGGATTTTCAGGTCAAGGCGATCATTCAGGCGACCTCGGGAGACGTCGTGGCGTTCGATGTTAGACGGACCCGGACGGTCACCATTCCCCCTGATCTAAGACAGATGGCCATCGCCGTGGTGAGCGATACGACCCGTGACGTTGACTACGGTTATACTCTGACCCTCCAGCCGAAAGTCCTGCTCCCTTCGCGCATCACCCTGTTTCAAAACTTTCCCAACCCGTTCAACGAGATGACCACATTCCGGTTTTTCCTGCCTGAGGTACATCCCGTTTCCCTTTCCATCGTTGATCTTCGAGGCAGGAGGGTGGAGAAGGTGGCCGTTTCGGAGGTCAGAGAAGGCTTCAACGATACCCGGTTTCAGGGCCGGCATCTGCCGAGCGGCGTGTATTTCCTGACGCTGGAAGCCAACGGAGAGATCCGGACACGCAAATTCACGGTGATTAAGTAGCGTGATTTCGTAAATTGGACGGCCCGGGAGGTATGATTAGATGAACAAGAGAATCGTCGTGGGCCTGGACGGATCGGAGTATGCCGAGGCAGCCCCACCGGGGGCCTGCCAGGCGGCAAGCAGGTGGGATGGCACGGTGGTGGGGGTGGGCATCATCGACCTTGAAGGTATCGAGGAAGTCCACCGGGGAGCGCCCGTCGGTTCGATCTATTTCGCCGAGAAAGCACAGGAACACAAACTGAAGGATGCCCTTCAGAAGGTGGAATCTTTCCTTGAAGGGTTCGAACGGACCTGCAAACGCTTTGGGGTCAACACCGAGCTTCATTCCCGCCAGGGAGTGCCGTTCCGGTCTATTGTTGATCTCGGCAAGATGGCCGATCTGGCGGTCATCGGACTTCGGACCTACTATCACTTTGAGACATCATCAAAGCCCGG
>JBHIEY010000097.1:0-6843 GCA_046861835.1 Fidelibacterota bacterium
CGGGGCGTGGCTGGCCCCTTCGGGGCGCCGGTTCTTGCGGGAGTTGCCGCTGCTCTTTGCCATCGTCAGCGGAAAAATGAGTTTTGTGGGAAGTCCCCTGGTTCCCGTTTCTTCCGGATCTGCCCGGCTCCTGTGCAAGCCGGGTCTCACGGGCCTGGACAGAATCAAGAAACTCAATCTCGATTCTTCGGACAGAGCCGTTTTTGAGCACTACTATGTTCAGCACCAGTCCATGGCGTTCGACCTGGAAATTCTCTTAAGAACCCTGTTTGCGCTGTGAGGGCATGATGGCGGAATACGTTCTCGATTTTGAAAAGCCGATTGTCGAACTGGACAGGAAAATAGAGGATCTTAGGTCTTTGAATTCTCAGGCCGGATCCGAACTTCAGTCCGAAATCGCCCGGCTGGAGAACAGGCGGGAGAAGCTGGTCAAGAAGATTTACTCCGGTCTGACCCGGTGGCAGAGGGTGCAGTTGGCCCGCCATCCGCGTCGACCCTATTCCCTCGATTATATCGAACGGTTCTCACCCGATTTTCTTGAACTGCACGGCGACAGGTATTTTGGCGATGATAAGTCTGTGGTGGCCGGTATCGGATCCATTGACGGCCGTCATGTGGTGTACGTGGGACAGCAGAAGGGGAAGAACACCAAGGACAATCTATACCGCAATTTCGGCATGCCCAATCCCGAGGGTTACCGGAAAGCCCTTCGTGTCATGAAACTGGCCAGGAAATTCGGACGTCCCGTGATTTCCCTGGTGGACACACCAGGGGCGTACCCGGGGATTGGGGCAGAAGAGCGTGGCCAGGCAGAAGCCATCGCCCGGAATCTGATGGAAATGTCCGTCCTTCCGGTGCCCGTTCTGGTCATCATTATCGGAGAAGGGGCGAGCGGCGGTGCCCTCGGTATCGGGGTAGGGGACCGGCTGATCATGCTGGAGAATACGTGGTTTTCGGTTATCAGCCCTGAAGGGTGTGCCTCGATCCTGTGGCGCGATGCGGGCAAGGCCGAGCAGGCGGCCGATGCCATGAAGGTGACCGCCCAGGACCTCTACGATATGGGCATATGTGATCGAATTGTGAAAGAGCCCCTCGGGGGCGCCCACCGGGACTACGATGCGGTGGCACGGGATCTAAAAGGGGTGATTCTCGAGGAGCTCGACGAGCTGGAAAAACTCCCGGGGGACGAGCTTCTTGAGAGGCGACTGGCCAAGTACGAGCGGATTGGTGTGTGGGAAGAAGACCGGTGACGGGTCAGGACCGTTCCGTCGGTCCGGGCTCCCCCCGTGTAACTTGAACCCCCGATGCTCTATCACCTGATTCGACTCATCGCCGTGGTGTCGCTGGATCGATTCTTCCGGAGAATCGTGGTGGCCCACAGGGAAAGGGTCGCAGACCCGGGGCCTACGATTCTGGTGGCCAACCATCCCAATACCCTCATGGATGCCCTTGTCGTGGGATACTCGACCGGAAAAAGGATACATATTCTTGCCAAGAGCACCCTCTTTTCCCACCGCCTGGGCCGGTGGTTCTTGACGCGGATGGGTGTCGTTCCCGTTTACCGTCGCCAGGATGACCCTTCCCAGATGGACCGGAACGAGGAAATCTTCCGTAAAGTGTACGATCTTCTTGAAGAGGGGGGATCCCTCCTTATTTTCCCGGAGGGGATCAGCGAGCCGGGAAGGAAACTCCACCGGATCAAGACGGGGACGGCCAGGATAGCCCTCGGTGTGGAGGCGGAAAACGACTTCTCCCTGGGCATGCGAATTGTCCCGGTTGGACTCAATTACTCGGATATTCAGCGGTTTCGGAGCGACGTCTACTGTCGATTTGGAAAACCGATCCTTCCGGCCGGATACCGGCAAAGATATGAAGAGGATCCCGTCCAGGCGGTTCGGGACCTGACGGAGGAAATCCGGTTGGGACTGGAAAAGGTGGTGGCCGTGGTGGAAGACAGAACGCTGGACAGCGTCATCGACTCCCTGGAGACCATCTATAAACAGGAACTCATGGTGGACCTGGGGCTGAACCGCCGGTCCAAGACAGACGATTTTCTGGTAACCAAGGGGATGATCGCAGCCGTCCGCTGGTTTTTTCGACGGGACCCCGAGCGGGTCAGGCGGATGGAGGTCCAGATGCGGAGATACCTTCACAACCTGAACCGCCTGAAACTGAGGGATGAGTTCTTCAAGCCGACCCGCCGGGTGAGCGGATTCTCCAGACGGCTGAGGGCCTGGATCTTCCTGGTGGCCGGTTTTCCCCTGTACCTGTGGGGAATGGTGAATAACCTTGTGCCCTACGTGATTCCCCGGGTGTTTGCCCGGCATTTCGTCAAACAAACCACGTTTGTCTCCTCCGCAAAGCTCCTGGTGGGGATGGCGTCGTTTCTCACCTTCTACGTCCTTCAGACGTGGCTCGTCTGGAGTTTTTCGGGCAACCGGTGGGTGACGGTGTTTTACGCCCTCTCCCTGGTTCCCACCGGTAACTTTGCCCTCCACTACTACCGGAAAGCCGTCAACTACCGGCAGCATCTGATGTTTCTATCCCTTTTCTACCGCCGGAAAAGTCTCTTTTACACCCTCATTCAACAGAGAATGAACCTTATTGAATTGCTGAACCGGGCCAGAGATGAATACCTGGCCGCTGTGGAATCGGGAGATCAAATGGAGCCGGCAGGGTAAGCGAGGAGGAAGAAAAGATGCGACCGGTCTATGTGGTTGGAGGGGGCGTAAGCAAGTTTGCCAAAGCCCGTCCCGACAAGACATTTCAGGCTATCGTGAAGGAGGCCTACGACTATGCCGTTGACGATATGGGTCTGGATCACCGACAGTTCATCGAACTTGTGGACGGTTCGGTGGGGTCCTACTTCTCCGATCACTTCACACGGCAGCTCAAAGCGGCAACCATGGTCCAGGACTATCTGGGTCTCTGCCCCAAACCGAGTCACCGGGTGGAGGGAGGTGGAGCCACCGGGGGCATCTGCTTCCAGGAAGCCTACAAACAGGTGGCTTCAGGGTATCTGGATGTGTGCATTGCGTTTGGGTTCGAGACCATGAGCCACGTGAATACGTGGAAGGGAAATGAGTTTATTGCCCTGGCATCAGATGTCAGCTTCGACTACCCTGTGGGAGGCTTCTATTCCGGTTACTACGCCATGATGGTCACCCGGCACATGAAGGAGTTCGGAACGACGGTGGAGCAGATGGCCCATGTATCCGTAAAAAACCATATGAACGCCTACCACAATCCCTACGCACAAAAGCGGATGAAACTCTCCATCGGCGATGTCCGTAATGCCCCCATGGTGGCGTGGCCTCTGACCCGGCTCGACATTTGTGTCATGAGTGACGGTGCCGCCGTGGTGGTTCTCGCCAGTGAAAAGGGGGTGGAAAAACTGGAAAAGGCGTCGGCTCAATCGTATCCGAAGGTCCGGGTGGCGGGGATTGGAAACGGAACCGATGCCATGAGAATGGCCGACCGTCCCCACCAGGATTTCGACGATTTTGTCAGGTTCAATCTCCTGGAGTGCGAGAACAATGCGGAGGACCTGGCCTACTACCGGGAACTGTGGAAAAAGGGGTTCCGGTATCCCGGGATCCACTCCTTCCGGGCGGGACGAATGGCGTCACGGCAGGGGTATGCAAATGCGGGAATTCACGATCCCCTCGAGGATCTCGATTTCATTGAACTGCATGACGCCTACACGTCGTCGGAGATTCAGACGTACGAGGACATGGGTCTGTGCCGTTACGGGGAAGGAGGGTCGTTCGCCGAGAGCGGAAAGGCGTTCATGCCCGGTATGGATTACGGACTGGCCCTGAAGGAAAAGCCCGTCTGTCCCGTCAACCCCTCCGGCGGACTTATCGCCTGCGGCCACCCCGTGGGGGCCACGGGACTCATGCAGGCCGTTTTTGCCATGTGGCAACTGCAACAAACCATCCCCCGGCACTTCGGAGATCCCGCTCTTCAGATCAATAAACCGCGGAGAGGAGCCATTCACAGCCATGCGGGAACCGGTACCTATGTGACGGTCTCAATTCTCGAAATCGAGGAGGAGATATGAGGAAAACCATCAAGGTAAAAATGGAAGAGACGGACATGGGCACCACCCTGTTCAACGTCCCCTTTCCCACAACCCTCAACAAGGAAACGCTGGCGGGCCTCAAGAACCAGGCCCCCATCATCATCAAACACCCCTACCGCATCGACTACATCCACTCCTACGGCCAGGATTCCCCCTGGTTCGCCGCCCTCGCCAACAGGCATATTCTTGGAAACAGGGATCCGGAATCGGGGTATACCTATGCCCAACCCCGGGGTCACGACATGTACACGGGGCAGGAGACGGAGTGGGTGGAACTCCCTTCCCGGGGAAGGATTCACGCCTTCACGGTCTGCTACTTCGGATCGGAGGAATTCCTTCCTGAGACACCGTTCGTCCTCATTCTGGTGGAATTCGAGGGTGTGGATACCCTCCTTCTCACCCGTCTGCTCGGGGTCGACCCGGCCGAGGCCAGCCTCGATTGGATTGGCATGCCCGTGGAAGCCAGATTCCGCCGCCTGTCCCAGTTGAAACCCACGGACATCTATTTCGTCCCCCGGGAATCGTGACACCTGGGGCGGCCGGGTCCCCCTTCATGCCATACCGGGCTTCCGCCGTTATCCCTCTCCTCCTGTCGATTGCCGCAGGAGCCGCCGGACCGCTCCTGCCCCAGGAGGCCCGGGAAATGGGAACGGTCCAATTGCGGGACCGTCTTAGACGCCAGGAAAAAATGATCCTGGTCGATACCCGGTCGGAAGAGGAATTCCGCGACCTCCACATGCGGGGGGCCGTGAACGTTACTCCCGAGGCTCTCGAACAGGGCGACGAATGGATCGGGAACCTGACGTCCCCGGACGGGCGACCCGTTGTCCTGTACGGCCTCGATAGTCCCGATTCATCCCTGTGGGAGATGGCCAGACGCGCCTCCCGGCATCTGACCAATCGTGACGTCTACGTATACCGGGAAGGGTTCAAACAGTGGCGGTGGCGCGGCTACTTCCTGGCGGGAGAAACCCTTCACCGGTACCTGAAGCGGTGGAAAGAGACCGGCCGGGACAAGACCGACCGACCGGAAGATGTCATGAACGCCCTGGCTGTGGAAACGGGGTCCAGAGTGGCCGATATCGGCGCAGGATATGGATATTTTACCCTACATATGGCCCGCAGGGTTGGGGATGATGGCATCGTATATTCCGTTGAGATTCTGGATGATCTTGTGGATCAGCTCAAGGAACGGTTTAGGCAGGCCGGTCTCCATAATGTTACGGTCGTCCGGGGCGCGGTGAACGATCCCCGGCTCCCTGCCGGGGCTCTGGACGGCGTTCTGGTCTTTGATACCTACCATGAAATGACCCATTTTGAGGCTATGCTCGCTGCCGTCAAGGCGTCGCTGAGGCCCCGGGGGCGTCTGGCGATTGTCGATTACGAACCCGAAACGAGGGGGGAGGCGCGACAGTCAAGCGTACGGCACCACACGATTCCGGCGGACACGGTGGTCCGTGAGGTCACCGCTGCCGGATTTGAACTGGTGGAGCGTCAGGATGCTTTTATCACGGGGAAAAGCCGGGGCACCATGTATCTCCTGGTGTTCAGGAACGGGGCGACACCTTCAGGACCGCCGCCCCCCTGAATCTGCTGTTCTTGAGATCCTGAAGGGCCTCATTCGCCCGGTTGAGCGGATACGGTTCCACTTCGGTACTGATGGGAATCTCATGGGCCAGGTTCAACAGTTCAACACCGTCTTCATACGTGGCGTTGGCGGCGGTGGTCAGGGAGCGTTCGCCGTAGATCAACCGGTATGGAAACTCGGGGATGGGAGTCATGTGGATACCGGCCGAGGCCACCGTTCCCCCCTTTCTCGTCCTCTTCAAAGCTTCCACCATGAGCCACCCTGCAGGGGCGAAGACGAGGCAGGCGTCCATCAGAACGCCGGGGTCATCCTGGGCGGTTCCCACCCATCCGGCACCGAGTTCCCGGGCATGTTTCTGATGATCCTCACTCCGGGTGAAGACGTAGACATCGCACCCCCAGTGCCGGGCAACCTGAATCGTCACATGGGCGGAGGCGCCGAACCCATAAAGGCCCAATCGCTCACCCGGTTCGACCCGGCTCCGCTTCAGGGTCCGGTAGCCGATAATCCCGGCGCACAGAAGGGGTGCGGCCTGCTCATCGGGGAATCCCCGGGGAATGGAATAAACGAACTGCTCCGGGACCGTCACGTATTCGGCATATCCTCCCTTTCTGTGAAGGCCGGTGAAACGGGCCTCCTCGCATAGATTCTCCCGGCCGCTCCGGCAATAGAGACAGTTGCCGCAGGTGGAATTCATCCAGGGGATACCGACCCTGTCTCCCCGGGCGACTCGTTCGACGCCGTCCCCTGTGGCGTCCACGGTCCCCACCACCTGATGTCCCGGCACAACGGGCAGTTCGGGGGCGGCGAGCTCTCCTTCCACAATGTGAAGGTCGGTACGGCACACGCCGCATACATGAACCTTCACCCGGACTTCCCCTTCTTCGGGTCCGGAGGAGGCCAGCTCCCTTTCCGCGAGAGGGGAATCGTCAACGGGTCTTGGTCTTTCAAGAACCATGGCTTTCACAGCGATCTCCTTCGTTGTGTTTTTGCTCCCGGGAATCCGGAATTGTGAAACGGGCAACAATGTAGTGAGGGCAACGGCGAGATTCCATCATCTTTTCTGATCTGACGGGCGTGACTAACTTTAGGCCCGGTTATCCGCGGGTCTTTGTTAACGGTGAATACCACAATTCACACCATCGCCGTCCCTTCAGGGGGATCTGTGACG
>JBHIEY010000098.1:0-6823 GCA_046861835.1 Fidelibacterota bacterium
ATGAGACCTCTTTGACCCTTCCCAATGGGGGCCATGAGATCGAGAATCCGCATGGAGAAACCCTTGGGCGATGTTTCCAGATTGATCTTTTCCGCAGGATACAGGGGGGTCAGATTGTCGAAGAGGGTGGTCTCCTTGACCTTGGCGGGAGCCTCATTATTGACCGACTCAACTTTCAACAGGGCGTAGAAGCGTTCATTGTCCTTGGGGGGCCGGATCTGACCGGATATGAGATGCCCCGTGCGAAGACCGAACCGCTTGATCTGCGACGGGGAGATGTAAATGTCATCGGGTCCGGGAAGATAATTGTAGTCCTGGGAACGGAGGAATCCGTACCCCTCCGGCATCACTTCCAGCACGCCGGTGGAGAAGAGACGTCCCTGTTTCTCCGCACTGGTTTCCAGGATCTTCACAATGAGATCCTGCTTTTTCAGTCCCGAGTAGCCGGGGACCTGCAATTCCTGAGCGAGCTGGGTGAGCTCTTTGATCTTTAAACCCTGAAGTTCATTAATATCCATGGCGCTTTGCGTGTTTAAGGTGAAAAGTTCTGGATCTGGTGGAAAAACTCTAAACAGACAGCAGATTCGGCGGTCGCGATTAATTTAGACTAATTCACGTCTTTGTCCAAGGAAAAACGAAATTCGCCAAAAACCCCCTCCGCAATGTAGTGCGAACCGAAGATAAGCCAGATATGGCCCGAAAGTCTGTCGTCGAACCGACACTGGAGGGCGGCGGTGAGATTCGGTGCCGCCTCCGCCGACACTCCCCACCGGCCCAGCTCCTTCGCCAGGATATCGGGCGGAAAGAAACCTTCCTCTTCCGGGACGGTGGTGACGACGTGAATGACGTCCTGCTTCAGCAACTTGGCCATGGTTTCCACCGCTTTGGTCTTCTTAAGGGTACAAACAGCGGCCAGACGGGCGGCGGGAAAAAGCTCCTTCAAGGTAGCAATAACGGCCTTCAACCCGTGAGGGTTGTGGGCCACGTCGTAGTACACCGGGGGATGGGTGGACAGTTCTTGAAGTCTCCCGGGCCACTGGAGCTTCCTGAGCCCCCTTTCCATGTGTCTGGACTCTATCCCGGGGTCGAACACCCGGCAGGCGGTCGCAGCCGTCTGGGCGTTGGTGACCTGGTGCCGGCCCACCAGAGGAAGGGTGACATCCGTGTTTCCCAGGCGAAAGCGGGTGAAAGTGGAGTGGAGTTTGATGTGGCTCACCGGAGAGAGCTCCCGTGACGGGAAGGAGAGGGTGCGGTTCTCTCTTGCCAGTGTGTCGATGACTTCGGCCACCGTGTTGTGCTGGGGGGCCACCACGACGGGCACACCTTTTTTCAGAATGCCACACTTTTCGCGGGTAATGGACGGGAGGTCGTACCCCAAGAATTCCATGTGATCGTAGTCGATGGGAGTGAGAACGGTCACCACGGATCTGGCCACGTTGCTGGAGTCCAGTCGGCCCCCGAGACCCACCTCCACCACGGCGATGTCCACCTTTGCCTGTGCGAAATGGGTGAAGGCGAGGGCCGTGGTGGTTTCGAAGAAGGTCGATCCCAGAAGGTCAATGTCCCGGCGGGTGTTCCGGAGGAAGATCTCGATGGCGCCATCGGAAATGGGCGTGCCGTTAACCCGGATCCGTTCATTGAAGGTCACCAGATGAGGCGAGGTGTACAGTCCCACCTTCCTGCCCGTTTCCCCGAGAATGGAGGCGATCATGGCGGCGGTGGACCCTTTGCCATTGGTGCCGGCGATATGGATAACCGGAACGTTCTCGTGGGGATTTCCGCACCGGCGGAGGAGGGCCCGTGTCCGGTGGAGTCCCACCTGGATCCCCCGGCGCTTGAGGGTGTACAGGGTGTTCAGAGTCTCCGGATCGAGCACTTAGAAATGCCTACTCCAGCCGGACCAGGGTGACCTCGGGAAGAGAGGTCCCGAGAAATCGTTCCCCCAGTTCCTCGAATTTCTGCGGGAGGTCGGTCACAAAACATTCGAGGTGCCCCTCCCCTTCGGAGGCGAGGGCGTCTGTTCGCCGCAGATGCTCGAGGACCGCCTTTGACACGGCGTCCGCGGAATCAACGAGCCGGACACTCTTCGGAAGAGAAGCCTGGATGGTTTTTTTTAAAAGGGGATAGTGGGTGCAACCCAGGATAACCGTGTCGACGGCGTTATGCCTAAACGGTTCCAGGTATTCCCGGGAAATCATCCGGGCGACGGCTCCTTCCGTCCACCCCTCTTCAGCCAGGGGGACGAAAAGGGGACAGGCCACCGATGTCACCGTCAGATCTCCGTTTATCGACTTCAGGGCCCGGGGATAGGCCTCGGAACGGATGGTGGCGGTGGTGCCCACCACGCCCACATGCCCTGAGCGTGTGAGCCGGACGGCGGTTTGGGCTCCCGGAAGGATAACCCCAAGGGTGGGAACGGGCGTTCTGGCCTTCAGGTCTTCCAGGGCCAGGGCGGAAGCGGTGTTGCAGGCTACCACCACCATCTTGACCCTCCGCTCCAGGAGGAATTCGACGATTTGACGGGAAAAATGGGTGACGGTTCTTGAACTTTTTGTGCCGTAGGGTACCCGGGCGGTATCGCCAAAGTAGATAAGGGATTCCCGGGGACAGAGGCGCCGGAGGGCCCGCACGACGGTCAGCCCCCCCAGCCCGGAATCGAACACCCCGATGGGGGATTCGGGCTCCATCCGCGGTCGGGTTGTCACCCCTGAGCCTCCTGATCCAGAACACGCTCGTACTTGTATTTGAATCTGCGGATGCCGTCGAAAATGGACTGGGCAATGGATTCTCTGAAGCCCGGTTTCCGGAGCTGTTTCTCCTCCTGGGGATTGGAAAGAAAGCCCACTTCAATCAGAACGTTGGGCATGGATCCCCCGATCAGGACATAAAAACCCGCCTGCTTCACACCCCGGTCGGGAGAGGGGATTCGTTTGCGTAGCTCTTCCTGAATCATGGAGGCCAGATCTTCACTTTCTTTCATGAAGGCGTTTTGAACCAGGGAGGCCACGATGAAGTTGTCCTCGGCGAGGTGATCGTACCGCGACACTTCCTCCTCTAACTTGATGACCGCATTTTCCCGTTCGGCCACTTCCACGGCGTCGGAGGTCCGGCCGGGACTCAAGATATAGGTTTCAAATCCCCGGATTCGCCGGTTTCTGTTGGCGTTGGCATGGATGCTGATGAACAACTTCCCGTTGCTTTCATTGGCCAGCCGGGTTCGCTGCCACAGGGGAACAAAAACATCTTCGGTGCGGGTATACAACACCTCCACATTGGCATGTTTTTCCAGAAGGCGACCGAGCCGTCTGGCGATATCCAGCGTCACGAATTTTTCGCTCAGGCCATATTTCCCCACGGTGCCCGAGTCTTTTCCACCGTGTCCCGGATCGAGGACAATGGTGTCGATGTACCAGCTGTCCCGGAGACGCCGGATCTTTTCCGCACTGTAACTCAGAGGAGTGCGAAGGGTAAGAACGATCTCGGGAGGATCGCTGTTCTGATACAATTCGTGATTCTCAATGGGCGACCGGAGGTGGAAAGCCAGTTGAGCCGTGTTGCCCACCTGGTCCACCGCCACCGTACGGATCATCCCGCTGGAGCGGGTGCGGCTCAGGGAGAGGGAGTCGGCGATTCCTCCGGCTACCGTGAGGTAGAACCAGCCGTTGGTGTGCATCCAGGCCTCCAGATCGCTGTCGTCGAACCGGCGTGTGGTCTTTACGTGCACCACGGTTCCGTTGGCCTTTTCATCGATGGTGAGCCCCCGGATATTATACGACGCCATCTCGAGACGGATGACCCCTGCCGGTTCATCGTAGACTATCCCCGGCACGGCATGACGGTGAAGAATCCGGACAAACGGCCTCATGGGAAGATAGATGTCCCGGCCGTCAAACAGGGCGTGGACGGGCATCTGCAGCACTTTGCTGTCAATAACCACAAAACTGCTCTGGGCGGATACTTTGATGCGATGCCCCTTAACGTATATGACAATTTTCCCCCGCTCCGGATTGGTGAAGGTCCGGGCCGAGAGAGCCTCAGCCACACCGCGGGCGGAAATATAGGTGGCAGCTCCCGCCTGATAGGTGTGAATGACCTGCTTCTTCTGGGGATGGTCCGGGAAGTAAACGGGTATTTCACCGCCCCAGAGTCGAAGAGGGCCAAGCCACACAACCACCAGGAGGCGAAGAATCGTCTCGAATCTCATCAATTCTAATTTATCCTTGGGGTCTTCTACAAAGCAATATCCATCTGGAGGCCTCCCTCAAGGCGGGCTTTCATCCAGACGGTCTGCTGGGGGGACAGTTTCCAGGTGCTCCGCATCCTGATGGAAACCCGGGCTCCGGCGGGGGTCGCCACCCCCGCAAGCAGGGCCATGGAATGGCCCGTCCCGGAGAATGTTTTGATCCTCAGTTCCGCCGGTAGATTCAGATCCCATATGGTGATTCTCGCATCGCTCTCCTCCACCCGGAATCCCGTCCAGTTCCATGTCACCCGCCACGGGGTCCGGCTGTAGCGGACTTTGAGAGATACTCCGTATCCCCGGGACCGGTCCCCGTCGTCGGATACGTCCGACCGGTCAAACTGCATCTGAAATTGAAAAGACCGGCGGGGAAAAAGAATGCCGTGAAAACGCCACGACTCCTTGCGAAACGGCTTTTGGACCGCCTCGCCCGGGAAAATCAGCCGGTCCTGAAGCGTCTTTTTCTCCCCTTTCCAGCGGAAGGAAAGCTGCCGGTTCCTGAGATGAAGGGTCCACTGGGCTATGGCTTCAAATCCGTGGACGACACCGCTGGCGACGCCGGGAGCCGGGGAACGGCGGTAGAGGTCGCCGTGGGTCAAAAAACGGTGATTTCCCCATCGCAGAGACATCCCCTGATAGACCCCCGATTCGTTCAGGCGTTCGCTGGAGAACTCCCGGAAGGGTTGCGACCGGGGACCGTGAAATCCCATGGGGTAGCGGCGGACGGTGAGTACCCACCGGAGGTTTTTCTCCACCATAATGAGACCCGCCGTCATGGCGGGCGGTGTGCCGGTGTGCGTGGCGATTTCACCAAAAAGATCCACATCATCCAGGGGTATTCTCCCGGAGAACGACCCGTAGGTTCTGGGCGCTCTCGGATCATGAGATGAACCGGGAAGGGTCCACCGGTCGTAGGCCAAAAGAAGGCCATACCGGCCATTCTCGCGGGTTGTCCGTTCCCACGTCATGGCTGCCACTGTCTCCGTCGCCGGCCCCTTCTTGCGGTTTTCGTCATTCGTCCGGGGGGAAACGGAGAGAGAGACCCACAACCGGTTTTTCTTTTCTGTCCGGTCAACGGCCACACCCCGGAGGGCCCACCTCTCTCTCGTTGAGCGGTGGGGCCGGAGCCCCTTTCCCAGGCGGGCAAACCGGGTGAGGCCCGTGGGAGTCTTAAACGGTCGCGTGGTGGGACCAAACAGGAGGCCGTAACCGGCTATGACCTGGTGATCGCCCATAAACACGGCCGTTTGTTCTCCCGCTTTGAACACCATATGTCCGCTGACATAGTCGGAAAGGGACGGTTCTCCCGGATCCCGTTCGAGGGTGAATCCCCACGAAAGGTCAGACCGTTCAAACTCCCCCTGCGTCAAAATTCGCGCATCGTTATTGTAGGCGGACCAGCGGTTTCTCAGGGTGAAATGCCCCGAGATACCAGGCGTCACCGTGGTGACCAGCGGGAGAAGGCGGGCGGTCACGACGGAGAGACCCGCTATCTCCCGGGCCTCGTCCACCGACTGAAATCCCCCCTGACTGTCCCGGGCGCGGATGATGAGAGCCGCGTCCGGTGAGGTGACCAGAGGGATCCCCTCCAGTTCCGTTGCATCGACGCGATTCAGATCGAGGGGGTTGCGCATCAACAATTCCAGCCGGATAAGTTCGTCATCGCCGAGAAGATCCCCTTCCTCCTCACTCTGAAGAAGGGAAAGGACGTCGTCCAGTTCCTGTCCTTTCAGGACAAGGGGACTAACGCAAAGCAAGCTGAAGGCTAACAACCTGACTGACAGGCAGTTCAGGGTGGGTGGCGATGCCATAGCTTACGTGTGCCTCGTATGGTGAACTCAGCCGGAGGAAACGGACCGCGATGCCGGCAGTGAACTGGGCCGGACTGGTGGCGAAACCTGAGGCCACCGTCAGGGAGGAGAGCGGCTCCCAGGTGAGACCGAATTTGTAGCGATTTTCATAATCCAGGTCTTTTTCCAGTTCCAGGACCGATGTAACTGTTTCCGCGGGCAACACGGTAATCCCTGTGGAAATGATCTGGGGAAGGAGCTCCCGGGAACGGCCCACCCGGGGGGCGTTCAGATTCCGGTAAAGGAGGGACCACCGGATCCCTTTCGCCAGGGCGTAAGTGACGGAGGCTGCGACAGCGACCGTCCGGTCCGTGTGGTAGCCGGCGATATACAGTTCGAGAAAGCTCAACAGGATGCCCGTTTCCAGGTGCGGTCCCAATGGACGCCCCATCCCTGCCGTGACGACAGTCTCCCGGTATCTTGCCTGCCCCAGGGTGACGAATCCCGTCCCCACGACACCGCCCTTAAAGGGAGCGGCGGCGGTAAACCCGTATTGATCCAGAGGAGCCAGCCGGAACGGTGAGGAGTGGAAGACGGAGAATCCCGCCCGCGGCACATGAGCCAGTTCGGCCGGGTGGGAGAGAAAGTCGATGAAACCATTTCCACTGCGGGTTTGGAAACCGTTTTCTTTAAAAATCTGGAGAGGAGAAGACAGTAACCACGGCCTCTTTTTCCGCTGCAGATACTGGCGTTGAGCCATCTGTAGTGCCGCCAATCTTGTCTCTTATTCTAT
>JBHIEY010000099.1:0-6800 GCA_046861835.1 Fidelibacterota bacterium
CGGTGAACCGGGGTGCTGTTAGGATTCGGGGTGACATTGCGGGAGATTAAGAATACATATCAAGAAATCAAAATCCCATCACGGAACCGCTTCAGCGGTTTATCACACACCATCTTAAGTCGTGGGTAGATTTCCTTATGAGGTTAAATTAACCACCCAGATGCAAGGGCCTCCCGACCCCAAAAATCCCCTCCATATCGTCCGGTCTCACCGGGATCTGGCTCACTGCGTTGACTATGTTCACCACCTTCCCGCCCGGGATGGCCAGTACGCTCCTTTTCCCGACGATCTGGATCCGAGAATCTCCTCGAGTTGAAAGGGGCATTTCACAGCTCTACTCTCACCAGAAGGAGTGCTGGGAACTGATCCGGTTGGGTCGTCACGTGGTGGTGGTGACACCTACGGCGTCCGGAAAGACACTGTGCTACAACATGCCGGTTCTTCAGTCCATTCTGGAAGAGCCGGGGAGCCGGGCCCTCTATCTTTTCCCCACGAAAGCCCTCTCTCAGGATCAGGTGGCCGAACTTCACGATCTGGTGGAGGTCATGAAGGAGCCGGTGAAGGTCTACACTTTTGACGGCGATACTCCTCAAAGTGCCCGGAAGGCCATTCGTAAGCAGGGGAACGTGGTTGTCACCAATCCCGACATGCTTCACCAGGGGATTCTTCCCCACCATACGAAGTGGATCACTCTGTTTCAGAACCTGAAGTATGTGGTGGTGGACGAACTTCACATTTACCGGGGCGTTTTCGGCAGTCACGTGGCCAATGTCCTCAGGCGGCTCATGAGAATTTGCCGGTTTCACGGATCGTCCCCCCGGGTTATCTGTTGCTCGGCCACCATTGCCAATCCCAGGGAGCATGCGGAATTGCTGACGGGTCTTGAAATGACCCTTGTCGATCGTTCGGGGTCCCCCACCAGCGAGAAATACTTCATATTCTACAATCCGCCCGTGGTGAACCGCCAGCTCGGCATCCGGTCCAGCTACCTGAAGCAGGCCAGGAAACTGTCGTCTGTCTTGCTGGGTCATGACGTTCCCACCATCGTTTTTGCCCTGAGCCGTCTCAATGTGGAAATTCTCACCCGGTACCTGAAGGAGGAGTTTGAATCCCACTTAGGCCGGGTGGCGGGAGAGGAGGTGGTGGCCGGTTACCGGGGCGGGTATCTGCCCAACCGGCGGCGTGAGATTGAACGGGGGCTCCGCTCCGGAAAGATCAGGGGTGTCGTTGCCACGAACGCCCTGGAACTGGGGATCGATATTGGGAGTCTCGATGCGGCCATTCTGGCAGGCTACCCCGGGACCATCGCCTCCGCCTGGCAGCAGGCGGGCCGGGCTGGAAGGCGGGGCCGGACAGCCGTTGCCGTTCTCGTTGCCCGGTCCCATCCCCTGGATCAATTCCTGATGGCGAATCCCCACTATTTCTTTGGATCATCCCCGGAACATGCCCGGATCAACCCCGACAATCTGACGATCCTGGTCGACCATGTCAAATGCGCCGCCTTTGAACTCCCCTTCCAGAAAGGGGAGCCGTTTGGAACACTCCCGGGAGAGCAGGTGAACGAAATCCTGGAATTTCTTCAGGAGGGAAGGGTCCTCCATTTTGAGGGGAACCAATGGCACTGGATGGAGGATGTTTATCCCGCGGTAAATGTATCGCTGAGGCGGGTGGAGAAGGGGAATTTTGTGGTGGTGAAAAAAGGGGCGGAGTCCCGGATCATAGCCGAGGTGGACTATACCAGCGCCATCACCACCCTCTACCCCGATGCCATCTATATGACCGACGGCAGGGAATACGTGGTGGACGAACTCGACTGGGACGGGAGAAAGGCGATCGTCCGGGAGACCGATTCCGACTACTATACCGATGCCATCGACTATACCAGCGTCAAGGTGCTGGACGAATTCGAAGGCCGCAAGGCGGGACGCGTCGATGTTTATCTGGGGGAAGTCCGGGTTACCACCCGGGCGGTGGGATTCAAGAAAATCAAGTTTCATACCATGGAGAATGTGGGATACGGCGACATCAACCTTCCGGACATTGAGATGCACACCACCAGCTACTGGTTCACTCTGCCGGAAGAGATTCTGGAGCTCCTTCCCCATCCCCGGGCCGACATAATCGACGGCATACTCGGGCTGGCCAACGCCCTTCACTCGGTGTGTGCCCTTACCGTAATGTGTACGGCCATGGACATTCACCGGAGCGTGGGAGACAAATCGGCCCGGTGGTATGTGAGAAACGTTTTCGGCGAGCGCGGCGTCTATTCCACGGCAAACGGCAGGTTCGCGGACACCCCCATGGCTCCCGCCACCCTTTCCCGGTTTCACCCCACGATCTTCATCTATGACAATTACCCGGGAGGGGTCGGATTCAGTCAGCAACTTTTCGACAGCCACGAAGAGCTCCTGGCCCGCACCGAGGCTCTGATTTCCGGATGCGGCTGCGAGAACGGCTGTCCTTCCTGCGTGGGACCGGCCAGGGAAGTGGGAGAAAAAAGCAAGGCAGTGAGTCTGGACATATTGAAATCGCTCCGGGAGTAGGTCATCCGACGCACGATTTCCGTTTCCCTTGTGTTGATTCTCACTATGAGCGCCCGGGGAGCACCGGGCCCTGGGGAATTTCTACGGAATGAGATCTGGAGCTATCCTTCCTTTCTCGCTTCGGGACTCAAACATACGGTGACGGACGGAACGAACCGGTGGATACTTACGGGGGCGGGAACGTCCATTCTTATCCTGAATCGCTTCGACCGCCGGGTTCAGGCATTCAGCCAGGAACGGGGATTGCTGCCCGATGATCTTTCCCATGTTCTCGATCTCTACGGCGGGGGAGTAGCCTATCCCGCCGCCCTGGCGCTGGTGGGAACCGTTTCCTGTCTGCAAGGAGACGGGTGGACGGGCGGTGTGAGGAAGTTGAAGTATGTGTGGACCTCCATGGCGTTCACGGCCACCGTCACCGGTGCCATGAAGACCCTTTCTCGCCGGGAACGGCCAAACGGCAAAGGATTCCGATCCTTTCCCTCCGGCCATACGTCCGGAAGTTTTGTGGTGGCGGCCACCTTGAATGTCCTCTACGGCCGCAGCATCGGAATCCCGGCCTATGCCGTGGCGGGGCTGGTGGGAGTGAGCCGCATTCACGATAACAAACACTGGCTCACCGATGTCATAGCGGGTGCGTCTATAGGCACGGTGATCGGCAGGGCATTCGGATTAGCCTACAGGAACGAGACCAATGACCCTCTCGTTACCGTGAGTTTCGACCAGAAAAACGCAGTGTATTTACGTGTGACACTTCAAATCAACTAGTGCTGCCACAACGGCAAATGACTTTCTTGTCATTGCGAAAGAAGCAAGGTAAGTCATTTGCTTGCAAGCTGACAGCTGACAGCTGATGGCTGATAGCTCAACACAAAATCAAGGGAGGAACGATGAAGCAAAGATTCGTTGAAATCTCCGATCTGTACCGGTTCAAATTGGTGAGTGATCCCCAGATTTCACCGGACGGTGAGCGGGTGGTTTTCGTGGTAGAACGGATGGACAGGAAAGAGAAGAAGTATTTCAGCAATCTGGCCCTGGTTCCCACGGCGGGAGGCCGGGTAAGGGCCCTGACGACGGGAAAGAAAAACGATACTCTCCCCCGGTGGTCCCCCGATGGGAAAACCGTGGCGTTTGTATCGAAAAGGGACGAATCCGTCCAGATCTGGCTTCTCCCCATGGAGGGGGGAGAGGCGAGACCTCTCACGCGCCTTCCCCGGGGCAAGATTACGGCCCTGAAATGGTCACCCGACGGCAGACAAATCGGCTTCCTTTTCCATCCCTTCGGCAAAGAGGTGACATTCGACGCATCGGGCAAGCCCGAAGTTCCCGTCTATCGCCACATCCGGGACCTCTGGTACCGTCTGGACGGGGAAGGTTTTTTCGACAGCGAATTCACCCATGTGTGGGTGGCGAATGCCCAAAGGGGTGCCGCCAGGCAGGTGGTGAAGGGGAACTGGAATGATACCTATTTTGACTGGACCCCCGACGGGAGAAGAATCGTCTTTATTTCCAACCGGCGCAAAGAGTGGCAGTATCGCCTGGAGGAGGATGAGCTTTACATGGTTTCCTCCAGAGGAGGCAATCCGAGACGAATTCCTGCACCGGCAGGCCCCAAGGAAGGTGTGTCCGTTTCACCCGATGGCAAGAAGGTGGCCTTCCTGGGCCATGAGCGGCCCTACGAGGGGTGGGGCGTCGTCAACTATACCGTCAGAACGGTGGGGCTGGACGGAAAAGGGTACCGGAGTCTTACCGACGGGCTTGACCGGACAGCCTACCCCCTTACCCTGGGAGATCTTACACCGAGTTTCATCGTCACTCCCCCGGTCTGGGAGGCGTCGGGCCGGTCGATTTTCTTCAACGGCTCTGCCGACGGAGGAGGCCCTCTTTACCGCGTGAACGCAGACACGGGTGAGATCGAAACCGTGACGGATGAAAAGGTGGTGGTATCGTTCAGTGTGGACAGGAAGACGGAACGGGTGGCTCTTCACGGGGGGCAGATTGACGCACCGGACGAAATCTTTTCCGTCCGCCCGGGAACAGGAAAACTCCGGCAGCTCACCCGGCTGAACGGGAGATATGTCAACAGCCGGACATTCAATCTGCCCGAGGAAGTCCGGTTTGATACGGGCGGTACCACCATTCACGGGTGGCTCCTGAAACCGCCCGATTTTTCCCCCCGGAAGAAGTATCCCCTGATTCTCGAGATTCACGGAGGTCCCCGGTGCCAGTACGGAAGATTGTTCTTCCATGAAATGCACGTTCTGGCGGCCCGGGGATACGTGGTCCTTTACACCAATCCCCGGGGCAGCCAGGGCTATGGTGAGAAATATGCCGATGCCATCACGGGCAAATGGGCCGAACCGGCCATGAAGGACCTGATGGCGGTCATCGACCGCGTGGCAACCCTGGGGTATGTGGACGAAGCCCGCATGGGCGTCACAGGGGGAAGCTACGGGGGATATATGACCAACTGGGTGGTCACCCATACCCGCCGGTTCAGAGCGGCGGTAACCCAGAGGAGTGTATCGAACCTATCCACCATGTTTGGCACATCGGACCTGGGATTCGATATGCAGTGGGAGTTCAAGGCCACCCCCTGGGAGAATCCCGGCCTCTACGCAAAGTGGTCCCCCATCACCTATGTCAAGAACTGTGCGACTCCCCTGCTGATCATCCACAGCGAGCATGACTGGCGGTGCAACGTGGAGCAGGACGATCAGATGTATATGGCGCTAAAGTACCTGAAACGGGAGGTGGAATACGTCCGGTTCCCGGAGGAGCCCCATGGCCTTTCCCGTCGCGGCAGACCGGACCGCCGGGAGGCAAGACTGAAATTCATGGTGGACTGGTTTGACCGGTACCTGAAATAGCTCTCCCTCCCCGTGACCCTCCCGGGTCAGTGATTCTCAAGCAGCGACGATAGGATGCCGGGCAATCTGTCAATGTCATTTGACTTGTCCAGGAATTCGTCGGCACCCTCCGCGAGGCACTTCCGCTTGAGCTGGGGATAGGGATAATTCGTAAGGATGATGACCCGGGTGCCGGACGACCGGGTCTTGATATCCTTCAAAACGTCAATCCCGCTTCCCCGAGGCAGACGGATATCGACAGTGACCACGTCCGGGTGGAATCGGGTGACGGCATCCCTGGCGCTCTCCACATCGTCGGCATAGCCCACAACCTGAACCCGGGGCAGGTCTGAAAGCATGGCCGCCAACCGGTCCCGGAACAGGGGCGAATCATCCACGATCAATAGTTTCATTGGTCCTCCCTCGGTCGTCCCCGTTCATACGAGCCTGGTCACTCATCTTCCCGGGCAAATATAGGATGGAAAAACGAAATCCCCCGTAGGACGGGTTATCCATTTCCTGTAGGAGGCAAGCCCACCCTTGTGTAGGTCATTATCCGGGAAGGAGGGGACGAAACGGGGATATGAAAGGGAAAATCGAGGGGAATAAGGTGATATCTCAATCAACAAGACCATTTTGAATGCAATAGTGCATGATCTCGGCGTTGGTTTTCATTCCCATTTTTTCCAGAAGCCGGGCCCGGTGGGTGCTGACGGTCTTGACACTGAGGGACAGCTCATTCGCAATCTCCGATACCGTTTTCCCCCTGGCGATCAGGCACATGATCTCGTACTGCCGATCCGACAGTTTCTCGTGAAGGTTCCCTTCCAGGCCTCCGGTCAACTGAAACGCCAGCTTTTCCGCCAGGGAAGCGGTGACATATCTTCCCCCGGCACAGATCTTACGAACCGCCTGAATGAGTTCATCCGGTGCGGCGTCTTTTGTCAGATATCCCGAGGCCCCCGCCTTAAGGGCCCGGATGGCGTACAGCTCCTCCGGATGCATGCTCAGCATCAGGACCGGCAGGTTCGGTTTGACGGCCTTGAGATCTTTGAGAACCTCCAGGCCGCTTCTCCCCGGCATGGATATGTCGAGGAGAACCGCGTCGTAGTCGTACTTTGAGATCTGAACCATAACTTCCCGTCCGTTACTGGCTTCACCCGCTACCGCGATGTCGGACGATTCCGACAGAATTTCTTTCAATCCTTCTCGAACCAGCGTGTGATCGTCCGCTACAAGTACATCGATCATCTCTGTTCCTCCGGTTCTCCCGGGGGTAGGACGGCTTCGAGGGATGTCCCTGTGCCCCGTTTCCCCTTGATGGTCAGCTTTCCCCGCCACGGATAGAGCCGTTCCCGCATCCCCAGAAGACCGAGTGAGGTGGGGCTGTCGATCTGTTCCCGGGTGATCC
>JBHIEY010000264.1:0-1842 GCA_046861835.1 Fidelibacterota bacterium
CGAAAAGATTATGCGCCACAGGGTGGAAACGATCGGGGAAAACAAGCCGGTGGAGACGCTCCTGGCCCGGATGTCAGCCAGCAGTCAGTCGAGTTTTCTGATTGTTGACGAAGAGGGTCTCTTTTCGGGAGTGGTCACCATCTCCACCATGCGCCGTTTCCTGAACCGGTATGAGGAGATCCCGCCCAACGCCACGGTAAAAGACCTGTGTGAAGCGGGGAGGTCCACCGTCACCACGGACACGTCCGTTGATGAGGCCCTCAGGATCATGTCCGCCGATGACGTGGACAACCTCCCTGTGCTGGGAGAGAAGGGACAGGTGGCAGGTCAACTCTTTCGCTCCGATATTATCGGGAAATACCAGGAACTTTTGCTCCGGGAGCAGACCGCCAGCACCATGGCCTCGGCCATCACATTCCTTCACCGCCACACCCATGAAAAAACGGAGGTAATTCCCGGATTCTACCTGGCCCGTATTGACGTACCTTCCCGGTTCGTAAACCGGTCGGTGCATGAACTGAACGTCCGGAGGAACTACGGGGTGGACGTGCTGCTGATCCGTCATCCGGCGGGCGAAGGGTATGAGGACACGATTCCCACACCCACCATGCGGCTGTCGCCCGGGGACCAGATGGTGATTTTCGGGGAAAAGGAGGCGGTCGACAGGGTGAGCAGTCTCGACACCTGAGTCCGGACTAACCCTCTTCCCAGGCCGGACAGAGAAAATCCCGGTAGTCGCAGAACCTGCAGTGCCACCCCTTCCGGGTGGGAAACTCCTGTCTTCGGATACCATCGGCTACCTGTTCCATGGTTTCCAGGTGCTTCTGGAGTTCCCGGGATGAGAAAATGTGGCTCTCAACGGGCTCTTCGGGAAAGCGGAGAAAGTGAAGGCGGGCCGTTCCCGGCTTCCCCGTGATCCCCGCCACCGCGTTTCGTCTCAGAGCCTCCGTATAGAGCGCCAGTTGTAGACTCGATTTGGCCTTTTCCCGGTTCCGTCCCGTCTTGTAGTCCGTGACGCTCAGGGCATCTCCTTCCCGGTCGATGCGATCAATCTTTCCCGTGACGCGGATCTTTGCCTCGTCCACCTGGAAATCAAAACGCGCCTCCCTGGCCACCACTTCCGGACGATTCGCCTCAACATAGCGGGAATAGTCCGTCAGCATCTGCGTTCCCTGTCGGCGGAATTCCTCTTCCCGGATGGCGTACTCAAACCCCTGGGACCGCCAGTGCTTGTCCAGCAGGGATAAGAGGAAATCGAGTCGCCACTGTTCAGGATCGGCCGAATGGAATTCCTCCAGTACCCGGTGAATGATAATCCCGAATTCCATCTGGGCCTTGCTCTTGCGTTCGGGAACCCTGTCGATCTCCTTCAGACGGTACCGGTAAGGACACCGGTCGTACACCTCGGCGCTGCTGGCCGACAGAACTACCTCCCTCCCCAGATCGATGGCGGGAATTTCCGGCCTGGAGGGCTCCCTGCTCGATTCTTCCGGTTGCTCAATCGATGGCACATGGGGGAAACCGTCAGGAAGTTTCCCCTTTTCCTCCAGTGACCTCAACCCTTCGATGAGCTCAAGGGCATAATCATATTGACCGTGCGAGAGTTCGCGGTTCAGAGCCACCAGAATTCTTTGCTTCAGGTTCGGTCCGCCGGCTGGCGGATGCGTTGGTGTAGATGGGCGTTTGGGCATGATTCTAACCTCCACAGTTTCGTC
This sequence comes from Fidelibacterota bacterium, assembly GCA_046861835.1. GTDB lineage: Bacteria > Fidelibacterota > Marinisomatia > Marinisomatales > S15-B10 > JBHIAI01. The sequence continues at coordinate 1,716 of JBHIEY010000264.1, forward strand.
CTTTCGCTCGAGGATCTCTTTCATGAAAAGCGACTGCCGTTTTTCCGGTCCGAACAGATGAACTTCATCTCTGGCCCGGGTCAATCCCACAAAGAAGATCCGCCGTTCCTCGTTTATGTGCTCCTCC
>JBHIEY010000265.1:0-1828 GCA_046861835.1 Fidelibacterota bacterium
ACACTTACCGGATGGCCCAGCGCGACACGACGAGGAAATACGAAATTGTGCCGGGTTACACCGTGGACGAAGCCCCCTTCGGCTACTGGGGATACGGTGTCACCGGCATTGACGGCATGAGAATCGGCGGTTGGATGAACCTGGGACGCGATTCCAGCACGGTATCCACCACGATCCTCCGCTTCGACTTCACCCGTCAGATGAACCTCTCCAACCAGGTGAAAACAGGCTTCCAGGTGACGCTGAATGACTACAACATCAAATCGTCCACCGAAAACCCCTCCATGACCACCTGGACACGGCATCAGGTATACCGGGTCCGCCCCTTCAGACTGGCCCTCTATCTCCAGGATAAGCTGGAGTTTGAAGGGTTCATTGCCAATCTTGGCGTCCGGCTGGACTATTCCGACGCCAATTCCCCCCGCTATGATCTGAACGATTTTGACCCCTTCTTCAAAGAGGGCAACGGCGACCTTATCGAAGAACAGGCACCGGCAAGCGATGCACAGCCCCGGTGGAGTCTGAGTCCCCGGCTGGGCGTTTCACACCCCATTACCGAAAGATCGAAACTGTACTTCAATTACGGCCATTTTCGCCAGGAACCGGAGTCTTCCTACCGGTTCAGGATTCAACGGGAGTACAACGGCCTCGTGACATCCATCGGCGAACCCAACCTCTACCTGGAAAAGACCGTGGCATATGAACTCGGCTACGCCCACAGTCTCGCTAACCGGTATCTCGTGACGGTTGCCGCATACTACAAGGACGTCACCAATGAACACGGATGGATTTCCTATCAAAACATTAATAACTCCGTTCAGTATATGAGGGCCGCAGACAATAACTACGAAGATATCCGGGGTCTGGAATTGACCCTCGACAAACGGGTGGGAAGATGGTTTACCGGATTCATCAACTATACCTATGAGGTGAGAACCTACGGCTATTTCGGACTGACGGAGTACTACGAGGACCCCAATAAGCAGAGAGAATACTTAAGACAGAATCCCTATCAGGAACGGCCTCACCCCAGGCCGTACATGAGGGCCGTACTGGACTTTCATACGCCCGGGTCTTTTGGGCCCCCCGTCAAAGGCCTCTATCCTCTGGGAGGATGGAATCTCAACTTTATCGCCACCTGGAGGGCGGGGGCGTTCGCCACCTATAATCCCAACAATCTGCCCGGGGTGGTGGATAATGTGCGGTGGAAAGACCGTCACAACGTCGATCTCCGGCTGACGAAAACCGTCAGACGGGGACGAGAAGAGATACAGCTTTTCCTCGACATCACAAATCTGTTCAACGTCAAATTCCTGAGCTACGCCGGCTTTTCCGACAACTTCGACTATCTGGACTACATGGAGTCGTTGCACTTTGACTGGGAAGAGGGAATTCAAAAAGGAAACGACAGGATCGGGGAGTACCGGGAAAGCGGCGTCGATTTTGTCCCGATGCAGTCCGTCCCCGGCCTCGACGTGGTTGAAACCCCTGAACCTCGGGTGCTCTACTGGGACCTGGAGATGGAACGGTATATGCAATTTGTTGACGGAGAATGGGTGGAAAGAGACCCGGGCTGGGTAGAGAAAGAGGTCATAGACAAAAAGGCCTACATCGATATGCCCAATCTGAGGTCCTTCACCTTCTTGAATCCCAGGAATCTGAAACTCGGCATCCGGGTGAATTTCTAACGTAGTCTTTGACCAGGACCGTACAATTAAGAACTCGCTCGATTCCCCCTTGCCATACCGAGCCCTTCCCCCTTGCCATACCGAGCCCTTCCCCCTTGCCATACCGAGCCCTTCCCCCTGTCATGCCGAGCCCTTCCCCC
>JBHIEY010000100.1:0-6705 GCA_046861835.1 Fidelibacterota bacterium
AGGAATATGGGAGAAATGCGGACCTTCGGCCGTTCTCTTGTCACGCGTCACTCGTCACGTCTTTTCCGTCACGGTCTCTCGAACCCTTTCCATCCGGCTTTTGACCTCTTCAAGGGTGACAGACGCCAGTCCTTCAATCCCGAACCCTTCCACACAATACGAGGCGACGGCCGAACCGGCCACCGCGGCCTCCTGAAGGGAACCGCCGCCCGCCAGGGTCCCCACAAATCCCCCGGCGAAGGAATCCCCCGCACCGGTGGGATCCACCACCGCCGGCACAGGATAAGCACCCACCTTTACGGCCTCCTTCTTGTCTACCAGCAGGGAACCCTGTCCGCCCCGCTTCACCACCACCGCCCGGGGGCCCATCTGCATGATCGTCCGGGCCGATGCCACAATATCATCCACCCCCGTCAGAAGATGAGCCTCTTCGTCGTTGATAAGGAGAATGTCGGTCCCCTTTAGTACCCTGTCAAGGTCCTCCCGGGCACGGGAAATCCACAGGTTCATCGTATCGGACACCACCGTTCTGTCCCGATGTTCCGCCTGCCCCAGGACCTCCAGCTGAAGGGACGGCTGAATGTTCCCCAGAAAGACGAATGGACACCGGCGGCTCACGGGACTTAACCGGGGCCTGAAACCCTCAAAGACCCCGAGTTCCGTGTACAGCGTGGTGCGATTCTCCCGGTCGGCGTGATACCGTCCGCCCCACCGGAATGTCTTTCCCTCAACCACCTGGAGATCGTCCACGCTGGCCGCCCGTTCTTTGAGGAGATCCATCCCCTCCCGGGGGAAATCCGTTCCCACGATCCCCACAAGCCGAACGGGAGCGAACAGGGTAGCGGCGAGAGTGAAATAGGTGGCGGAGCCTCCCAGGGTTTCTCCCTGGGTACCGTCGGAAAACTCCAGCCGGTCCAGAGCAATCGATCCAACGGCGACGACACAATGGGAAGCCATGGCAGGACAAAAAGTTTACCCTGCGCCGGAGGGTGAAAGCAAGCGAATGTTTTCGTGATCTGACGCACAAAGTCAAAAACAGTAATTGTTCCGATAAAGAATGCGTCGTATATTGACTTCTCGTCAATTATCGAGGTCGGGACATCCCCTTTTCATGGCAAGTAAGACTTACGCCCTTCTGACAGACGTACACGGCAATCTGGAAGCCCTCCACGTGGCCCTTTCCCGCGTGGCGGAGCACCCGAACGTGGATCAGGTGGTGTTTCTCGGGGACTATTTTGCCCTGGGACCGGCCCCCAGAGAGGTGCTCCAGGTCCTGAAAGAATTCGACAACGCCGTCTTCATCCGCGGTAACCACGAACGCTACATTGTGGACCGCGTCTGGGAGCATGAGGCCCCCACCATCGAGGGGATGAGTCCCGACGATCCCGTCTGCCAGGGAATCGTCCAGCACGAACGGTGGGCCGCGGAACAGATCGGCCAGGAGGGGGTCGATTTCATCAACCGCGTCACCCACATCTCTCACCGGGAACAGGTGAACGGCACACTGGTGGAATTCTCCCACGCCTGGTACGAAAGGGACGAGCAGCCCCCTTCCCTGGATGAAGCCATCACCTGGCGAAACCACGTCAGATTGAGATACCCTAACATCCACCTCTTCCTTTACGTTCACGGCCATATTCATCTCCACCGTATGGAAGAAAATGGCAACCTGAAGATCCTCTGTCCCATCAGCACGGGTCTCCCTTTTGACAACATCACGAAAGGGGCCGTGGCCTTTCTCACCGTCGGAAACGAGTTCAACTGGGACGTTCAGCGATTTGACTACAACCGGGACGCCACCCTGAACCTCCTGGAAGAACGGAAACCCCCCTTTTACCGCAACCTTCAGAACACCGTCAAATACGCCGAAATCCGGAACGAATTCCTCTAAGAAACGGTTAGGGGTTCCGCGTTCCGCGTCACGGTCTTTCCGGCCCTCCCAGCTTTCCGGATTTTTCCTTAACTTAGGCTCATGCGCTACTTCGACTACTGCGCCACGACACCCCTGGACAAACGGGTGGCCGAACTCATCACCCGTGTGAATGAAAAGGTCTTCGGCAATCCCTCCAGTATTCACCGATTCGGCCAGGAGGCCCGGGCATCCGTGGAAAAGGCCAGGCGGCAGCTCGCCCAGGCCATCGGCTGCAAACCGTCGGAAATCGTTTTCACCGCCAGCGGGTCCGAGGCCAACAACCTGGCCCTGTGGAACGTGATATACGGCGAAAAGAAGCACGTGGTGACGTCCACGGTCGAACACCCGTCCGTTACCAAAACGGTGGCCGCCCTGGAGCCTTTCGGCGTCACCGTTACCTTCGTCGACGTCGATTCAAAGGGGTTGGTCGATCCCCGCCAGGTGGCCGGGGCCATCCGGGACGATACCGCCCTCGTGGCCGTCATGATGGCCAACAACGAGGTGGGAACGGTTCAGCCCATCGCGGAAATTGCCCGGGTGTGCGCCCAGGCCGGTATCCCCCTCCACTCCGACGGCGTCCAGGCCCTCGGAAAGATTCCCGTCGACGTGAAGACACTGGGCGTCTCCACCATGAGCTTTTCCGCCCACAAGCTCTACGGTCCCAAGGGGGTGGGTGCCCTTTACGTGAAGGACGGTACCCCCGTTCAGCCTCTGATTTCGGGCGGTAGCCAGGAAGGGCGCCGGCGGGCGGGCACGGAAAACGTCGCCGGTATCGCCGGATTCGGCCTGGCCTCCCAGCTCGCTACCGCTTCCCTGGAAACGGAGGGACGGCGCCTTCGGCTCCTGGAGAAAAAATTTCTGGAAGACCTCACCGCCGCGATTCCCGGTCTCATCGTCAACGGTCATCCGGAGCACCGTCTCCCGGGGGTCTTGAGCATCACCGTTACGGGTGTCCCCGCCGACGATCTCCTCATGAATCTCGATCTTGACGGGCTGGCCGTTTCCAGCGGTGCGGCCTGCTCCTCCGGCACCACCCGCCCATCCCCGGTGCTGAAAGCCATGGGCATTCCCGACGACCTCAACCGGCAGACCCTCCGCATTTCGTTCGGACGCTTTACCCGCGAGAGCGATGTCGATTCCCTGTCTCAATCGCTGATCAAACACGTGACGGCCCTGAGAGCCGCCCCCGAAACCGTCATGGAGACATCGCCGTGAACCTGTCCAGTCGTCGCGTGGTGGTGGCCATGTCCGGCGGTGTCGACAGTTCCGTGGCCCTCCTGAGAGTTGTGAATGAAGGATACGAGGCCGTTGGCGTCACCATGAAACTGTGGGAGACCACACCCGTGTCCGGCACCCTTTCCCGGCACACCTACTGCTGCTCCGTCGATGCCATCAACAACGCCAAACTCGTCTGCCAGAAACTGGGTGTCCCCCACTATACCCTCGACTTTCAGGACCTCTTCCGCCTGAGGGTGGTGGACTACCTGGTGGACGAATACCTGTCAGGGCGAACCCCCAATCCCTGCATCCAGTGTAACATTCACCTGCGATGGGGAGGCCTTATCCATAAGGCTGATACCCTGAATGCCCGGTGGATTGCTACCGGCCACTACGCCGTGGTGGATCGCTCCCGGCCGGGACGGCCCGTCATAAGAAGGGGAAGGGACAGGGACAAGGACCAGACTTACGTGCTCTGGGGCATCCCCCCGGAAACCGTGGACCGGACACTCTTTCCCGTGGGCGAACTCACCAAGACCGAGGTAAGAAGGATCGCCGCGGAAGCGGGGCTGGTCACCGCCTCCGTCCCCGAGAGCCAGGACATCTGTTTCATTCCCAACAACGACTACCGCCGGTTCCTGCACGATTATGCGCCCGACAGGATGAAAAAGGACCCCGCCGGGGACTTCGTTTCCCCCCAAGGGGAACCCGTCGGCCGGCATGAGGGACTTTCCCGCTATACCGTGGGCCAGCGGCGGAAACTGGGGGTAACGGGCCCCCGGCCCCTCTACGTACAGAAAATCAATCCCGAAGAGAGAACCATCACCCTCGCCACCCGCGACCAGATGCTTTTTGACGGGTGTACGGTGGAAAAGATCAACTGGCTCCACCTCCCGGAGGGAGACGGCGACGGCCGTTCCCTCACCGTCCACATCCGTTACCACCACCCCGGTGTCCCCTGCCGGATCACCCGTGACGGAGATTCCGGGGCCACCGTGGCCTTCCATTCGCCCCAGTTCGCCGTCACCCCCGGCCAGTCCGCCGTATTCTACGACGGGGATGAACTTCTGGGAGGGGGGATTATTCGTGAGGGACGTCTCCATGACTGAGCCCCGTTCCCTGGGCGTCATCATTCTGGCGGCCGGTGAGGGAAAACGGATGAAGTCTTCCCTGCCAAAGGTCCTCCACCCGGTGGGCGGCCTCCCCATGATCCGCCACGTGGTTCGAACGGCGAGAACCCTGAAGCCCGACAGGATTGTGGTGGTCGTGGGAACGGGAAAAGAGCGGATAAGAAAGGCCCTTGACGGCCACGGAATCCGGTTTGTGGAACAGCCGCGGCAGCTCGGCACCGGCCATGCCGTCCTTCAGGCCAGGGGGGAATTCGAGGGATTTGAAGGGGATGTTCTCGTTCTTTCCGGCGACGTTCCCCTCCTTTCGGAAATGTCCCTTGACAAACTTCTGTTCACGCATTATGTTTCAAGAGCCGCGGCCACCTATATGACCGTGATCTTTGACAATCCTTCGGGCTACGGCCGGGTGATCAAGAACGGCCAGGGCGATCTGTTCAAGATCGTGGAAGATAAGGACTGTTCACCCCGGCAGAAGGACATCCGGGAAGTCAACGCCGGGGTGTACGTCTTCGATGCTTCTCTTCTGTTCCGGTATCTGCCGGAGGTGGGAAACGCCAACGCCCAGGGCGAGTATTACCTCCCCGAGGTGCAGGAGTTCATGAGATCGGCCGGCCACCCTGTGGCTCTGTACCAGGTGGCCGACCCCCGGGAGGTGGCCGGCGTGAACACACCGGAACAACTGGTCCAGGTGAATCGTATCTATGGGGAACTTCATGAAAAGAATTAACAACCGTCCCCGAGGAGAATTTTTGATGGGAAGACCAACCCACGACTTCAGTCGTGTTGAACGTGGATACGTCATGGGAAGACCAACCCACGACTTCAGTCGTGGGATAACGCTTTCAAACAGTAATACAGGGAACCGTTTCAACGGTTTCCCAGGCTTCTGAGATGACCGCCCCCAAACTCACCCGAACCCTTCTCACCGGACTCTTTCTCGTATCGGCGGCCACCGCCCAGTTCAAATCCCAGGATCCCGGGAAGGCCCCCCAGCTTCCCCTCACCACCGGGAACCAGTCCTCCATTCTTTCCCTCATGGATCCCGAAAGATTCTCCATGAGCCACGGATTCTCGTTCAGTATGGCCGCCTCCGGAAATCAGGCTTTCAGCTACGGCGTCTATTCCAACAGACTCCGGTATCTCATTTCGGACAACTGGGCGCTCCTGGCCAGACTGGACCTGGTGCAGCCCACCTATTCCACCCTCCCATTTGCCTCCAGTGCCTTCACGGGAAACATCTATTACGGCGCCCGGCTTTTGTACCGTCCTTCGGAGAATCTTCAGTTCACTATCGGGGTGGACACCTACCCCCGCCTCTACCGCTACGGATCCTTTTATGCCCCCTATTCCCCTTTCCAGGCTCCCCGCCGGTAGTTTTCTGAATGGGCCGGAAAGGTCGTAGATCCCGTTCCCGCGGACGCCGCACCCCCCGCGCAACCCTTCTCGACCTCACCATCGCGGTTCTCGGACTGATTTTGCTGGTCTTTGCCGTCTCCACAGTTCACCGCTACTGGAGAGGCGGATCCATTCTGGCTGACCGGGGTTCCCCCTTTCCTCCCCGGCTCATTATCGATTACCGGGAGGAAGTCCCCACTCCCGTCATGGAGGTGGAGGTGTTAAACGGTTGCGGCGTTTACGGGCTGGCCGCCAGGTTTACCGATTTTCTCCGCTCCAGGGGATTCGATGTGGTCAACTCCGATAATGCCGACAGCTTCGACTATCCGGCCACGGTCATCATCCAGCGAAGCGAGCGAGTGGAAAGTTCCTACCGCATGGCCGAACTGCTGGGTATTCCCAAGGGTGACACGACGCGAATCCTGGTGCAACCCGATCTTTCCCTGGCCACCGACGTCACCGTCATTCTGGGAAAGGACTACCGGGACATCAAGCCTTTTCGAGAATTTCTCTCCTCCCAGCCCTGATCCCCACCCCTTTGTCAGAGTCCCATCCCGGCGAATCTACCCCTTCTGACAGGCTGGCTCACGACATCTCCCGGCTGGCTCTGTCGAAGAAGGCCGAGAACATCCACATTCTGGACGTCCGCGGGATCACCACCATCACCGACTACTTTATCATCTGTTCCGGGAGCACCGATGTTCACGTCAAGGCCATTCATGACGCCATTCTGGAGGGACTGAAGCCGCAGGTCAGGCCGTGGCATGTGGAAGGGATTGATGCTCTCCGGTGGGTGTTGATGGATTACGTGGACGTGGTGGTCCATCTGTTTCAGCCTGAGGTGAGGGACTACTACCAGTTAGAGCGCTTGTGGGCCGACGCCCGGACGGAGATCCTCGAGCCCGATACCCCTTGACCGCCCGGCCCCGGAACGTTACGCCTGGCCCCCGGATTCATGCAGGTGACGATGCGTTACGGTGGAGAAATGCCGTACGCCTAGCACCCGGATTCATGCAGGTGACGATGTGTTACGGTGGAGAAATGACATAC
>JBHIEY010000266.1:0-1804 GCA_046861835.1 Fidelibacterota bacterium
CCCGTACCACACCGAATCCCTCTCCAGAACCTGCAAGAGCTCCTTCGTAACCGCCAGGCCGCCGGGGGGATTGTCGGTGATCGCATATTGATAGTGGGAGACTTCCCCGTCGGGGTCCCACCCCCCCCAAAAGAGGTGAACCAGGTAGGTATTGACCGACCCCTCGGGAGGAGCACCCGAAAGCCATACCTGGGGAGGCTGGTTGGCGGTCTTCTCCCCCAGGAAGGGGCCTTCCCGGCACGAGGAGATTGCCAATAGGATCAATGCTCCCCAGAGGATCGCAGAAGCCGTACCTGCTCTTTTCATTTTCCATCCCTGCCTAACCGCCCTCAGGCGGGTTGATCTGAGCTGATTAGGAGACACGCCCATCGCCTACCTTACCAATTTCAAGTAGAAATCCATTCTCCCCCAACCCGTCATTCTTCCTAGTGATCCTACGAAAAGCTCGTTCTGAAGTACTTTCTCAGCCACCTGGACTCTCGGATCGAGGGGACACTGAAAAAGTGCTGGATCGAGGTATGGATTGCGCAGGTGTATGAATTCAGAGAACTGCTCCGACAAATCTGTATCCCGCCCACGGACGGAATACGTATAGCCGACAGCATAGTTGGTATCAGCGCGCTCGACTCCGATCCAATTAGGAGGATCGTTGAATATTGTCGAAGCGCTTTCATCCCACCAGGGATAAACAAAGGTGGCTTGAAAACGGTCGTTGAGCACGTTGACTTCGACTGTCCTGACCCAGCCGCCGCTCCTGGCAAACTCCTTGTTTATTCTAGGATCGGTGAAACTGGTCATCTGATAAAGCCAGGTCTTAACGCCCGAGTTCTCCAACTCCCAAGGGTGGTCATGGGCGGAGGCTTTTATATCGAAGTAGAAGGTCTTTTCCCAGTGGAACAAGGTATCGTCGACCACCGGAATTGGGGGCACGTCGTCCCAACGCCACAACAAGGTATCGCCATCTGAAATGGCCGTGCCGTCGTAGTTCTCCAGAGAAAAAGAATCGAGAATGGGGGCGTAGTTGCCCACTATATTCACCACAGCCGGCGTCCCGTCCATCTTCCCCTCTTCATCCACACTTATGATCTCTATCTTGTACTCCGCCGTACCTATTTTCAAGCTAGTCGAGTCTTCCACATTGCAGGGATCCGTGTCGTGGAGGCCTCGGGTGGGAAGTAGGGAAGACTTGTATAGCAACTGACCGGCTATTCGAGAGGACACAACGTACCTTAGTTTGTACCCTATGCACTTGTTGTTGGGATCCTGACAGAGAGTGCCGTCTTTGGGGTTGTCCCACCCCCGGAACTTGAGGTACAGCCAGCTGCGGAAAGGAACAGTATCGGGTTCGCTGTCGGCGAAGTTCACCTGCCTTGTCTGCCATGATCCGCCCGATTTGAAGATGCTCACCACCGTGTCCACGACGGTCTCGGGCTCGAAATTCACCACCACCTGGCAGACACCCTTGGTGAACCGGGCTCCATCGATCTCGGATTCGGCACTAGCGTCGTCCCGGCACTGAGCGGCCAGCCTGAAAATGCCGCTGGGTATCGTATCGGGGAAGCCGCTCGCCAGGAATTCGGGGAACCCGCTGGGTAGGAGGCTGTCAGGATAGGCGTTAAGAAACCACCTGGAAGTGTCGGAGGTCACATCGGTCCATTCTCCAGCCCCGGGCATGTGCATTCCCGACAAGGGAAACCAGCGGTAGGCCCTCACTTCCCCGTTCTTGGTGACCCCATGATAGCTGATGCCGAAGGGCCTGTACATACCCACGGTTTCTATAGTGGCGGCTGAAAAGGGAACAATG
>JBHIEY010000101.1:0-6621 GCA_046861835.1 Fidelibacterota bacterium
CTTGCGGACCAGCCCGGGAAAGACGGACTCGTAACAGACAACGCTTGAAAAGGGAATGCCTTTGATCCGGAATACCGTTATGGAGGATCCCGGCGTGAAGTTTCCCAGGCTCAGGGCCCGGGACACCGGAAGCTGGGCGGACAGAGGATTGTATTCCGCCAGGGGTACGAGATGAATCTTGTCGTATTTCCCTATGGATTCATCCGGGGAAATGAAGAGAACGCTGTTGGTGATCCTCCGCTCTCCATTCCGGATTTCCCAGTCAATGCTTCCTGTCAGAAGGGGTATGCCGGTGGAGGTTACTCTTTCCAGGACCCCCTTCAGGCGGTCCCGGTTCGTTCTCAAATAGACGGGTGTGGCACTCTCCGGCCAGACGATCAGGTCCGGATCTTCTTGGGCGGCAACCACAAACATGGAATCGAGATGACGGAAGACCCAGTCCCGTTTGGTGGGATTCCACTTGTCGTGCGGGCCCACATTGGGCTGAACGGCCGCCACCGCCAGAGAGGGATTCCCGGTGCCGGAATCTCTCAGCGTGGCCAGCCTGACATATCCGTAGAGCCAGGGAGCTACCAGGACGACGGCCGCCGCGGCGGCAAAGCGGGGCCGGAGAATATCCGGCGATGTCAGGAACCGGAAAACCAGGACATTCAACCAGGCAGCCCAGAAGGAGACCCCATAAATCCCGGTGAATTCGGCGAACTGGATAACGGGAACATACTCTGCTTGAGGCGTGGAGAGCGAAACCCAGGGAAAACCGAGGGGTCCGAGAGACATAACAAATTCCAAAGAAATCCAGAGGAAAGGGAAAAGGAAGAATCCCTTCCCCGTACGGGTGTGGAGGAAAGAGAAAAGGAATCCCGCCACGGCCCACCCCAGAGACAAGTAGATGACCGTTCCCGCGAAGGAGGCAAAGACAACTGGAAACGGACCCCCCGAATTGAGGGCAAGCCAGTAGAGGGCACCCCCGTGGGCCACAATCCCCGCCAGGTACCCCAGGGCGGCACTCCCGCGGGGATCGGTTCTATCCAGGGCCACCAGCCAGGGAACCAGGGCAAACCAGCTCAGGAATCCAAGTTTGAGGGGCGGGTAGGAAAGGGCGACCAGAATTCCCGAAAGCATGGAAAGCTGCCAGCCCGCTCCCGACAACGGAGGGCTGACGGGCCAGGGCGGAAGAATTGAGAGCCTCCGGATCATGGAGAGGACTGACTATCCAGGTAAGATTGAAGGAAGATGGCGGCTGCCGTCTTGTCCACCCGGGATTTGTGGCGGCTCGGTTCCAGGCCCCTTTCCCGCAGAACCCGCTCCGCCTGGACACTGGTCAGCCTCTCGTCCACCATACGGACAGGCACAGATATGCGCCTTTTCAGCTCGGACACGAACTCTTCCACCCTGACGGTTTGATCTGTCTGCTGTCCCCTCATTCCGATGGGAAGACCCACGACCACCGTTTCCACCTTCTGTTCTCCAATCTCTTTTCGAAGCTCTTCAATAAGTTCCTCCAGCGCCGAGTAGACCAGCGTCTTGTGGGGAAATGCCATGATCTTGTGGGTATCCGTGAGGGCCAGTCCCACTCGCCTTGAACCGAAATCGACGCCGAGTATTCGTCCCATTGAGTTTCAGGTGGGACGGGAAGAGGAGGTCAGAGAGGTTCCTGCATCTTCTTTTTCAGAACCCGTCCCGGCTTGAAGTGGGTCTTGCGGTGGGGTGGCACGTAGATTTCCTCGTTGGTTCGCGGATTTCGCGCCCGAGGCTTCGCTTTGGTCGGCTTAACGGAAAAGGTGCCGAAGTTTCGCACCTCAATCCGGATATTGGAAGAGTTCTGAGAGAGCATTTCACGCATCACGGTGAAGGTTTCACTGACCATATTATGGGTGAGACTGAGATTCTGACCGAGTCTCGATGCCACCTCACGGGAAATGTCTTTTTTCGTATACTTCCTCACTGCCATGATTAGGGTGTCCTTTCTACGTATACGGTTCCGTTTACCTCTTTTATCCTTTTCAGTGCCCGGTTCAGACGCCGCAGATTGGGAACTGACACAACGAGAAAACAGGTGCCCAGCCCTTCTTCCACCTTGACGTCCACACTGGTAATATTGATGTTCAGACTGGAAATGGCCTCCGTGACATCTTTCAGATACCCCTTTCGGTCCTCAGCCACCACTTTTATCCGGGCCAGAAATTCATCCTTCCGGCTGACATCCCATTCCACCTCCAGGAATCGATCCGAAGCATCGCTCATGATCGGAAGGTTGCTGCACTCCACCCGGTGAATCGTCACACCCCGGCCCCGGGTAACGAATCCGATAATCTCATCACCCGGAATGGGATTGCAGCACTTGCCGAAATTCATCATAATGTTGTCGATACCGTGAACTCTGACACCCCTGGCGGTCCGCCGGGCCACATCGAGAAAGGAGTCAGATCGGGTCTTTACCCCCTTTCCCACCTGTGTGTCCGTGACGTCGGGGACCACCTTCCGCAAAATATCCCGTACCGTGATCTGCCCCGTCCCCAGGGCTATGAGCATCTTTTCGTGGTCGCTGAATCCCAGCTTTCCGGGCGAATTCTTGATATCCTTCATGTGATGGGAAAGCTTGAGCTTCCTGACACTTTTCTCCAGAATCTCCTTGCCCAGTTTCAGACTTTCCGATCGCTGGACCCGCCGGTGCCACCGGAGTATGGCCGTCCGGGCCCTGCTGGAACGAACCACCTTTAACCAGGCGTAGCTGGGACTTTGAGAATCGGAGGTGATGATTTCCACGGTCTGACCGCTTTTCAGCGGCGTGTTAAGGGGGACAATCCGCCCATCCACCTTGGCACTCAAACAGTGATGACCCACTTCCGTATGGACGTAATAGGCAAAATCGATGGGGGTCGATCCGGCGGGAAGCTGAACAAGATCCCCGGCGGGAGTGAACACAAAAACCTCGTCCTGAAAGAGGTCGATCTGAAGAAGATTCATAAACTCCTTGGGATCGGAAGGTTCATCCTGAAGAATGGAGACCAGATCCCGGAGCCACTGAACATGCTTATCCAGATCGCCATCCTCTTTCCTCAATTCCTTGTATTTCCAGTGGGCCGCCACGCCGATCTCGGCCGTCTGGTCCATTTGCTCCGTCCGGATCTGAATCTCCACCATCCTCCCCGACGGTCCCACCACGGTGGTATGAAGGGACTGGTAGCCGTTGATCTTGGGCGTGGCAATGAAGTCCTTGAACCGGTCGTGAACCGGTGTGTAGAGCTGATGAACAATGCCCAGAACCGTGTAGCATTGGGCCACATCCTCCACGATAATTCGAATGGCAAAAATGTCGTATATCTCCTCCAGAGGCTTGTTCCTGTCTTTCATTTTCCGGTAAATGGAGGCGTTGGATTTCAGCCGCCCCGTGATCCTGTAGGGGACAGCGTTCTCCTTGAGACTTTTCTTGATGGGGGCCGAAACTTCCTGAATGAATTTCTGGCGGTACCCCACAGTGGCCTTGAGCTTTCTCTGAATCTCCCGGTAAGCCTGGGGTTCCAGGGACTGAAACACCAGGTCGTCCAGCTCACTCTTCACCGCGTACATGCCCAGCCGGTGCGCAAGGGGGGCATAAACGTCCCGGGTTTCAACGGTAATTCTTCGCTGCTTGATTAAGGGGAGATACTCCAGAGTTTTCATATTGTGAAGCCTGTCGGCAAACTTGATGATGATCACCCGGATGTCCTTGGCCATGGACAGGAGCATTTTCATCAGGTTCTCTGCCTGCTTTTCCTGCCTGCTGGAAAACGTCACGTCTCCCAGTTTGGTCACCCCGTCAACCAGATCGGCCAGCTCCTGACCAAACTCGCTGATGAGGTCCTCGTACGTGGCGTCTGTATCCTCCAGGCAATCGTGGAGTATCCCCCCCTTGACGGTCGTAAGATCCATCTGCCAGGAAGCGAGGGAACGGGCCACGGCATAGCAATGCTCAAAAAAGGGACGGCCCGATTTTCTTACCTGCCCCCGGTGGTGCTCCTTGCTGAACCGGTAGGCGGGCCACAACTCGGCGGTGATTTCGTCCCCCGAAAACCTGCCGTTGTTTCCCAGAATGGTCACGAGTTCGAGAAAATCTTTGGGATACGACCCCGTGACCGTCGGTATGAGGTGGGCAATCTTCATCAGAATGGCACTTCCGACTCTGCCTCCTCATAGAGGGCTTCACTCTCAAACTTGGCGTACCGGTCGATGAAAACCATGGACCGGGTACCGGTCGGTCCGTTTCGCTGTTTGGCCACGATGATTTCCGCCTTGTTCCTGTCGGCCTCGTCCCGGGTGTACATCCACCTCCTGTAAATGAACATGACAAGATCGGCATCCTGTTCGATGGCACCACTCTCCCGGAGATCGGAAAGCTGGGGGCGTTTGTCGCTTCTCCCCTCCGGCGCCCGGGAGAGCTGCGATACGGCAATAATGGGAACGTTGATCTCTTTGGCCAGGGCCTTCAGGGAACGGGAAATCAGCGAAATCTCCTGCTGCCGGGATTCCACCGAGGGAGGACCCTTCATCAACTGAAGATAGTCCACAATCACCAGTTGAACATCCTTTTCCGCCTTCAAACGACGGGCCTTTGCCCTCAATTCCGTTATCCCTATGGCGGCCGAATCGTCCAGGAAAATAGGGGATTCCGCCAGCCTCCCCACAGAGAGGGAAAGGTTGCGCCACTGCGCCTTGGGTAGCTTCCCCGTTCTCACCAGATGACTGTCCACCCGGGCTTCGGAACAGAGAAGCCTCTGAGCCAGCTGGGTGTTCGACATCTCCAGACTGAATATGCCCACGGGAATGCCGTGGTCCACCGCCGCATTTCTGGCCACCCCTACAATAAAGGCCGTTTTTCCCATGCTGGGACGACCCGCAATAATGATGAGCTCCCCGTTCTGAAAGCCCGAGGTCATTTCGTCCAGATCGACCAGACCCGACGGGACACCTGTCACGGACCCGGGCTTTTGATGAATTCTGTCCAGCTCGGCAAACGTGTCCTTGAGAATGGGGTCCAGATGACGAAATCCCCCCGTGAGACGCTTCTGGGAGATGGCAAAAATGCGCTGTTCCGCCCGGTCGAGAATGTCCCCCACATCCTCTTGATCGTTATAGGCGCTTTGCGACAGTTCGGCGGCTGCATCAATGAGCTTTCTCAAACTGGCCTTCTCCAGCACGATCCGGGCATAGTGATCGACGTTGGCAGAGGTGGGAACGCTCTCGGATAAACCGGTGATATAGTAAGCGCCTCCGCAGGCGTCAAGCTCTTTCCTTCGCTTGAGCTCGTTCGCAACGGATACGACGTCGATGGGATCGCCCGCACTGAAGAGATCAACCATGGCCTGGAAGATCTTTCCGTGACCTTCCTTGTAGAAGGTATCGGGACCCAGGATTTCAAGGACACGGCTTACGGCCTCCTTCGAAGAGAGCATGGCCCCCAGCACCGCCTGCTCGGCCTCCAGCGACTGGGGCGGTGCCTTCAGGGTAAGATCGGGCATGGTCTCCTTCTGCCTGGCCACCCTATCCCTCCTTCCCCGCAGGGGGACGCTTCCGGAGCCCTAAGATTCGTTGAACCTCCTGGAAGTCTTCCCAGGCCGGTCGTTTCAACCGCTCGTTTCTCAAAAGGGCCGCCGGGTGATACGTCACAAGAAGATCGTATGATTTCCACCTCCACAGCCGGGAACGAAGCTGCCCGATGGGAGTCTTCACCGACAGGAGCGCGTGGGCGGCCACCCCCCCCAGAGCCACAATGAGACTGGGCTTGATCATCTCCAGCTGCGTCTCCAAATAGGGAAGACAGGTGTCAATCTCATCGGCACTGGGGGTACGGTTCCCGGGGGGACGGCACTTGAGCACATTGCAAATGTAAACGTCCCGGCGGGTCAACTCTATGGCTTTCAAGATTCGGTCCAGAAGGTGGCCGGCCTTCCCCACAAAAGGTTCACCCTTCAAATCTTCCTCCCGGCCCGGGGCTTCACCCACTAAAACGAGGCGGGCCCCGGGATTGCCCACACCGAAAACGAACCGGGTCCTCGTCTGACCTAGGGGACATTTCTGGCAACCGCAGATGGCCCTCTCAAACGCGTCCAGCGAGGGATGAACAGGGGCCCCTAACCAGGACGGAACGTCCGCCACGAGAAGGCGATCCCCGTAAAGATCCTGCAGCTGGGAAAAGTAGCGCAGAACCAGACCCCGGGCGGAAGATGCCTCCCCGGTCATGACGTCAACCCCCCTCCTTGGTGTCCTCGTCCCCGTCTCCTTCCCCGTCACTGTAGGACCACTCTAACTCCCCCTGCAGGAATTCCCGGAGGGCGATCCGGACCGGCTTCTCCGGCTCCACATAGTCTTCCATTTCCTGAGGCCGCTCCTCCATCAGCCCAAGGTCGTCTTCGATTTCCTCAAATTCCTGCTCAACCGCACGCTCGGCAATGATCTGCCGGACTCGCCTGGCCAGGACCAGCGTCGCCTCATACATGTCCTTTGTGTGTTCCTCAATGTCCCGAAAGGGTATGGTCTCAACTGCCATGAGCTCCTCCTTTAGGTTCGACTCGATGATGGGCATTTTCGATGACCCGGATGATCCTGTCCACGGTGTCACCGAGATCATCGTTCACCACCGAC
>JBHIEY010000267.1:0-1782 GCA_046861835.1 Fidelibacterota bacterium
AGCGGGGCAGCATCCCGATTTTTTCTCTCGGGAAAAAGCGCGAAACATCTTTTCCTTAAAAACTCGGCATCGACCCCCGGAGGCCTCACAGAGCCCTTCGTTTCGCCCGCCTGCCGGCCGGCCGAACCCCCGCCCACACAACCCTCACCCCCATGACCAGGTACAATAGGACGGCCATGAGGATGTTCATCACCTGCTGGACCGGCCCCCTGTGCCACTTCCGGAAATATCGAATGAACGACCGATGGGAGCTCACGATCATGGAGGCTTTCCGGGGATTCACGCTGGCACCACCGCGGTGGATAACGACGGCTTCAGGGGTAAAGAGAATTCTTTTTTTCTCCCCGATTCTCCGGCACAGGTCCACGTCGCTGAAGAACATCCAGAAATCTTCGTCGAATCCCCCCAATCTCCGGAGGAGATCCGTCCGGATCATGAGTGCCGCAGCCGCCGGTTGATCCACCTCCCTGGGGGAACGATGGTCAAAGTCCCCCATTTTCCACCCGTTGAAGGTTTTCGCGTGGGGGAAGAGTTTGCTGAGGCCTGAGAGTTCTGAGAGCACCGCCCCGTAGGTGGGAAATCTCCGGCACGAGTATTGAATCCGGCCGTCGGGAAAGCGCAGTTGGGGAGCCACGGCTCCCAGGGTCTCATCTTCCTTCAGTTTCTTGATGAGTGTACCAACGGTTCCGGGCTCCATGCGGGTATCCGGGTTCAGAAGGAACACAAACTCCCCCCGGGCTTTTTCCAGGGCCTGATTATTGGCCCGGGAAAACCCTAGATTTTTCTCATTTACAATAAGGGTTATGTCGTCCCTCTGTGCCCTCCCCGCCTGCTCCCGGAGGGCGGGCAGGTGTGGTTTGATTCTTTCAACCGTTTCATCCGTGGACGCGTTGTCGACCACGATCACTTCTCCCCCCACGGATTCAATCTGCGGAATGACTGTCTCGAGGCACCCTCCAATCTCCCCCTCCGAATTGTATGTCACGATGATGACGGTGACTTTCAGTTGTGATCCCGCTTCAGTCATTTCCCTTTCGATCTACTCAACCCTTTTCTTCCCAAGAAACCGGCCATAGAACAGTTCCGGGAAAAAAGGATGACCTTTCTTCCTAATGAACCGATCGTGACTCCCGGCGCCTGGTAACAGTCCGGACATACGACCGCAGGACAGCATTGATACGTGTTTGGTAACCATGTCCAAATTGCTTGAACCAGTTCACTATATCTTCGTCGAGCCGGATCGACAGGTGAACCTTTTTCCCAGGGAAAACCACGTCCGCATCTTTCCAAAAAGCCTCGTCAGTTTCAGGAATATCCCCATAATCAATTTGGTCGTCCCGTAGGTTCGCAAGACGTTGCCATTGAGTCTTATTTGAATCTCTCTTCATAGATTTGTTGGCTTTCCTAACGGAGATGATTCGAATATCCTTGCCCCGTCTTATGTACACAGCCACCACGGTTAAATCGTCTAACTTTCCGAGTCCGATCCATCGTTTCTCACCATAATCTTTTCTATCATCGATTCTTTCCAGCATAGGTTTCTCAAACATCCCTCTGGCGTCTCGAAAATCAATTCCATGTTTTTGGATGTTTGTTCTGTTTTTTCCCGTCTTCCGCCGGCAGGCGGACCTTCGGCCAGTCTTTCATCACCCTTCACCCCTCACTCTTCACTTCTTTCCCGTTCTCCGTTTTCCGTTTTCCATTCTCCGTCTCTTGTCACGCGTCACCGCCTTTTCAGCTTCACCCCGTCAAACACCCTTTCCACCCCGAACCACAGCACCT